>NZGY01000087.1 GCA_002689605.1 Filomicrobium sp. | reverse complement strand
TTGCTTGTCCCGATCGACTTGGTAGGTACACATAAAAATCAAAGTTAGCTCCAATCATAGGTTCGTTTGATATCTGGTGTAATTTGGCGTCGCTGACCTTGCGGAAACGAGACGTGGCAGTCCGGAGCGATTGAGCCAATTTTGGCCAGTGCCACGCGTCGATAGATGAAGGTCTCGCAGGCCTCGCAGATGCCCTTGAGATTGCCAGATGTAGGCGTGATGGGTTCGTAATCGAGCATATGGGCAGCCGGGCGACGCGGAGCGCGGCACTTGAGGCAAAACAAGTGACCGCTCGGGCAGGGCTTCCGAGCCTTTTCTCGACGCTCATTGAGGAAATGCTTCAGCGCATGGCCAAGGATTAGGATTGGGCGAGGCGTCCTGATGTGGGGGAGCCCTTCGCGAAGCCAAGAGCTGATGGTGTTTTTGTGAACGCCAAGTAGCTGGGCAGCTTCGGTTATCGTATAGTTGCGGTGACTCTTGATGCGTCGGGCATCGATCTTGCGTTTCCCCATTGATCATTTTGCCCCCGTCTCGATGAGACGACGGATGTCTTCGACACGCCACGCCGTTGTGCGAGGGCCTAGCTTCACTGGCTGGGGAAAGCGGCCATTTTTGACACCAGCCCACCAAGTCGATTTGCTGACAGGGATCGGGCCAGATGGTGCAAGAATTTGTTTGAGACGGACGAAGCCGATTTCAGGAAGTTCGTTCTGGGTTGTCATGATCTAACCTCGTGCGATTGCGTGTGAGGTTGATCTAGGTGAGCCGAGAGAGGCTGAGGCCGAATTCGGTTAGGCTTTGTCCGAATTCGGTTTGAGATTAAGGCGTTCTCGCCAATTGGGAGGGATGAAGTCTAAAGCTCGCTTTAGATGATTTCGCACGGTGTCATCCGAAAGGCGTAGTGAAAGGGCATCGGTATCATTTTCGATGCGCGCGGCGGCATCAGTCCTACTATCAGGATCGTACCCGTATCCCTGCACAGCCCCTAAGAATGCAATTAACTGAAGGCTTTCGCGCTCACGAGTTTTAAGTGGGCGTTCTTCTGATTGGTCGGAAACAGTTGGGCGATCGACATTGTTTTCTTTTGCATACTCTGCAATTTCACGCTGCGCTGAATCGAGCCTTTCGGTCAGTAGGCGGATCTTCTGTTCATGGGCGGCTTTCAGGTCAAGCATAGCCTTCTTGTGAGTGTCCAAGAGTTCGCCGGTTTCTGTTTTGTGGCGTGCTTCGAGGCCTTCATATAGTTCCTTCCAACCGGTCAAAGAAATGCTGTGATCAACTGCCGTTGACACCAGCTCTGCGGGCAGTTCGAATTTGTCCTTGGCCCATGCCAAAAATATTGATGGGTAGACCGGGTCGTAGAGCTGACCTGCAAATTTGGCTCGATGAACGAGGTCGCGCCTGCGTTCGTAAGTCCTAGCGAAATTCGAGACCTGGACTAGGCTCGCGACGTTGCCCCAATTTACCCTGAGCGGCTCTTTCCCCAGAGACAAGGCTACGCTTTCATCAAGTGTCCAAGTCGCTGCTTTGCAATAATGATCAAAGTCAGCTTTGGCATGTGGCTGATTGAAAAATCGTTCTTGCTCCTCCTTTAATAGTCGGTCTGCAATTTCGCGTTGATGGCGCTCTTTTTCGAAGCGAACCAGCTCTCGAATTTCGTCCACGCTTTTTGCTTCAAGCTCTGCTTGATATGAAGCGATTTCGGATAGGAGTTCGACGCGCCGATCAGGGGAAATCCCTCTACCCGGTGACGATGGCGGCAACTTAACCGCCCAATAGGAAGGAAAGCGACGTTGTATAAGAAACTCAATCGGATCAGTGGATCGAATTCTAGCCATTCGAGAGCGCCAAAAAGATATCTAACTATGCGAGGCGCTGGCTGGCCAGCAGCTATCGTCTCGTTCGTGGCACGATGGCAAGATTCAAGTCGATTTTGTGGAAGGTTTGCTTCGTATCCACCATCATGGATTCTGGTTTGCGTACCAATGGCGTACCAATATGCATCTGAAGCACGCTTTCAGATGGCTCAAAAATATTCAACAGACTGAATTTAAAAGGATTTTTTTGGTTGCGGGGGCAGGATTTGAACCTGCGACCTTCAGGTTATGAGCCTGACGAGCTACCGGGCTGCTCCACCCCGCGTCACNAATGCTTTTTGAACTNCAAGCGNCAATAAGATCGCCTGGNGTTNAGGAAAGCAACTGTNCTGAGTGANATTCGCGCCGCCGTTCGTCCAGCGGCACGAAGCAGAANCGCGTCTATAGCAATCACACAGTCAGTTGTGAACCCCTGAAGCACAATTTCTGAAGGATTTACGACAAGCCTAAGTGTCACGGCATCAAGTCTCAAGTTCGATGCCGATCCAACTGCCTTNGGANATATAGATTGAGACAGCACCAGCCTGCTCAAGGCAAGTAACGGGTGCGTCCTTATCGTAAGTTTTTTGGATTATTTGGCGCCAGCAGCAGCCGCTGTGAGCCCGCCAAGCGCTTTGGTCATGATCCCAAAAATCTTATCTCGCTGCTTGATCTGATGTCGGTCCTGGAGCGCGCCTGGGGTTGTGTAGGACAGAAAGACCTTTCCAGATGCATCTTCCCAAGCCAATGCCTTCATCGGCAGATCAAGTCCGATCATACGATTGGCCTGCATAAGCGGCGTTCCCAGCTTCGGATTGCCAAAAATCAGCAGCTGTGTTGGTGGCAGCTCAAGCCCAGCACCTTTGGCACCTGCCGCATGGTCAACACGCGCCANAATCTTGATGCNCTTGCNCTTCAGTATTTTCGTCAGACGATCCAGCGTTTCGGACACCGAATGCTTGCTTTCAATCGTCTTAAATTTATCGTTCGCGAGCGATGACGACGCAAATGAGAGGATCAGTACGACGACGGCCAAATAAAAACGCATTGTCAGGACTTCCTCTGAGTTTGTTGGAAATTCCAGTAACATGCGCTTAGAAACACAAAATCGTGTCGGCCACGAATTACTCTGCTGCAACTTTTTGTGATGACTCGTCTCGCTTGCCTTGCCAGATGAAATGAATGTTGCGCGCATAAATTAGCAATCCAGTTCCCTGACCAAGAATAAACACCGGATCGACGCGATATATTGCATAGGCAAACAGCATCGATCCGCCAGCAAAACTGAAGTACCAGAAAACCTCAGGCACGATCGACTGTTTGGCCCGCTCACTTGCGATCCACTGCAGAATGAACCGCATAGAGAACATCAGCTGCGCGGCAAAACCAATTCCGAGCCAGATCATCTCGGTGGTGGATGTTCCAGCCCACCAGGCAGCCAACTTCGCAACAAAGGCGTCCATTTAACTTTCCCGACTAGGGCCAATGCCCACTACTCAGATTCATGATCGTACTTGAAAGTATCACCGAACCGGAGGCGATGCGCGGCCAAATTCTTCTTCAATGGTCACTTGCNATGGTCACTGGCTGCTCTGATCATCAACCACAGTTGGTTTTCGTGATCGACGTCTGAGCCAGCTCACTCCCATCAGATCATACAACCCAACAAGCGCCCTGACCAAATTCGAGTATTTGGACTGCCCCGTGACCCGATCTCGATCATTGACCGGGACATAAGCCACTTCGTAGCCATAAGTCTGGAACAGCGCGGGCAAATATCGATGGATGCTGGTAAAGAAAGGCAACAAAAGGAATGCCTCACGCCAGTAAACCTTAATCCCGCAGCCGGTGTCAGGGCAATTGTCTCGCAGAACGGCATCTCTGATCCAATTTGCCGCCTTGGAAGCTACGCGCTTAGAGCTTGCCCCTTTTCGGCTTGTACGCACACCACCAACCAGAGCGGGGCCAAATGAACTTGACGGCGGCGCAAGTAAGGCCAGAAGTTTTTCCAAATCGCGTGGATCGTTCTGACCGTCTCCGTCCATCTGCGCTATGATCTCAGACTGCGCAGCCAAGATACCTGTTCGTAACGCAACACTCTGCCCGCTTCGCGCCTCATGCCGAAGATACCGTAGCCCCTTGTATTGACCACTACTTATGAGGGCTTTGATTTCATCGGCGGTCGAATCGTCGCTGCCGTCATCGACAACAATGACTTCCAAGAGGAGATCCTCAGGGACGACCGCATACGTTTCCTCGACCAGACGCCCAATATTGCCGGCTTCATTCATAGCTGGAAGGACAACGGAAGCACGCATTCGCAAAGCCAGATCGCTCGTTACAGTGTGGGCGTGATGGCACGGAGCCACCGTGGATGAATAATTGGGCACTTGTCGGGGTTTGCGAGACAACAACAAGCGGTTAAATCAGCGCAGAGACTTCAGTCTAACTCAAAATGTCACCAATCAACGTTCGACGGCCAAAGAAATGAAGCTAATTTTTTCTGATTTTGAGGCCAATGCCAGTGCCGGCACCTGGGCCACGCGGCTAGCGGTTGTTCTGNGCATTCTACTCGTGTGGCGTTTGATTGCCCTTTACTTCAATGNCACGGACTTGTTCTTCGACGAAGCGCAGTATTGGTCTTGGAGCGAGAACCTTGCTTTTGGGTACTACTCCAAACCGGCGATGATTGCTTGGTTGATTTCAGCGTCAACAGGTNTCTGCGGCGTTGAAGAGTTCTGTGTGCGACTGTCTTCCCCGTTTATTCATACGGCTACTGCNGTTGTCGTGTTTGCGATTGGCATGAGGCTCTATGATGCCCGTGTGGGCTTCTTGAGCGGTCTGGTGTTTGCGACGCTGCCAGGTGTGTCACTCTCGGCTGGCATCATATCAACTGACGTTCCGTTGCTATTCTTCTGGGCCTTGGCACTGCTAGCCTTTACCTTNTTCGTCAACGAGGAACATAAGTGGCTGAGCGCGATTGCTCTTGGTACTGCGATTGGCCTCGGNCTCAATGCCAAGTACGCCATGGCTTACTTTGTGATTTGCGCCGTTGTGTACTTCGTAATGACGCCGAGCAAACGCCGTCTNGTATATGATCCCAGCTGGTGGCTGGCGATCGGCATTGCCCTGCTTCTCATCTTGCCGAACCTTGTATGGAACTATGAGAACAGCTTCGCGACTTTTGCCCACACTGCTGATAACGCAAAGTGGAGTGGCTCCCTTCTGAACNTGAGCAAGGGGCTCGAGTTCTTCGGATCGCAGTTTGGAGTCTTCGGACCCATTCTGTTTGGTGGACTGTTGGTCATCGCCAAGCGCGCGTATTATGGTGANCTGGAGCAAGGCGCGCACAACGACCGGCTGCTACTGGCATTTGCCCTCCCCGTACTCATCATCGTCACTTTGCAGGCTTTTCTATCGCGTGCCCATGCTAACTGGGCCGCCGTAAGTTATGTGTCGGCAGCTANACTGGTCACGGCGACAATGGTACGTGAGCTATCTTGGGGATGGCTGCGTTCTTCTCTNGTGCTGCATATTGCGATCGTCGGCATACTTGCTGTTGTCGTTGNACAAGCTGGCAGCTTCCGTCTCCCGAACGGGCAAGATCCATTCGTCCGGACACTGGGATGGGAGCGCATAGCCCAGGCAACTTCAGAACAATTGAAGAAATCAAAAGAGGCGGGAGAGCCTTTCGGCAGCGTGCTGACGTTAGAGCGCGATCTAACTGCTGAGCTGTTATACTACATGAGAACGGATAAAACCCCGATCCGTACCTGGCGATCATCAGGTCGACCGCGCGACCACTATCAGTTAACTCGACCCTTCCGTGGTCGATTGCCTGACCCTATCTTATTGGTGGTTATCGGAGATATTCCGCTTTTCATGGCGGATCGATTTCAAGACCTCAAATACATCGACGTTAGGAATGTTCCGGCGGGAGCAGGTGCACCGCGGCGAGTGACGTTTGCGAGGCTGGCAGGATACAAGCGCTGAATAAAAAAAAGCGTCTCAAGACGATTCAAGTGTGATCGGAGCAGAATATGGAACTCAAGAATAAGGTCGCTGTCGTAACGGGCTCGACATCAGGCATCGGTCTTGGCATCGCCAAAGCTCTTGCGGTTGCAGGTGCGAAAGTTGTTCTTAACGGTCTTGGCAGCGCCGAAGACAACGCAGAAGCCATCGCCCATGTTCGTGAAAGCTGCGCAGAGGCGGATTTCAGTCCCGCCAATATGCTTGAGCCGGCTCAAATCTCGCAGATGATCGAAGACGCCGAGGCAAAGTTTGGCCAGGTAGATATTCTTGTAAACAACGCTGGTATTCAGCACGTCTCACCGATCGACCAATTCCCAGCGGAAAAATGGGACGCGATAATCGCGATTAATTTGTCCTCCAGCTTCCATACAATGCAGGCTGTGATCCCCGGCATGAAGAAGCGCGACTGGGGCCGAATTATCAACGTTTGTTCGGCGCACTCGCTCAGAGCCTCCCCCAACAAAGCGGCATACGTTGCAGCGAAACATGGTTTAGCCGGGCTAACGAAAGTTGCGGCACTTGAGCTTGCAACAACTGGGGTGACCTGTAACGCGATATCGCCAGGCTTTGTGGCAACGCCGCTGGTTGAGTCACAAATTCCCGATGTTGCCGCAGCCCAGGGCCTGACTCACGAAGAAGCGAAAGCGTGGATCCTTGCCAAACAGCCAAGCGGTCGGTTCGCTACAATCGAGCAAGTGGGCGCGCTGGCGACGTTCCTTGCCGGTGACAAGTCCGCTTCGATAACTGGCTCAAACTATTCGATCGATGGTGGTTGGACCGCGCAGTAATGTCGCAAGAGCACCATAGCGACCCTCATGCTCACGAGCACGCACACGGCCATTGGCATTGGCCGAATGATAAGAACTTAAAACGGGTGAATATCGCACTTCAGGGCGGTGGTTCGCACGGAGCATTCACCTGGGGCGTTCTCGACCAACTGCTGTCAGACGGCCGCTTGGCCATTGAAGCTAGTTCCGGCACAAGCCCTGGTGCCGCAAATGCCATTGTTGTGGCGGAAGGGCTTATGCGTGGCGAGCCGGATGCTGCACGTGAGCATCTCAAAAAGTTCTGGAAGACGGTGAGTAAAGAAGCTGCGGCCAGTCCGCTGCAGCGTACGGCACTCGATGTGTTTCTTCAGAACTGGGGGATGGATGCGAACCCGGCTTTNACTGCGTTTGAGATGATGTCCCGGGTGGTTTCACCGTATCAGTTCAATCCGCTCAATATTAACCCCCTCGAAGACTTGCTCAATCGCGAGATTGACTTTGCGGAGGTTCAAGCCTGCGATTGCGTGAAGCTGTTCATCTCAGCCACTGACGTCCACAGCGGTCGCGTCAAAGTGTTTACAGGGCCGGAAGTGACAGCCAAGGCGGTGATGGCATCCGCCTGCCTACCGTACCTTTTTCAGGNNGTGGAGATNGACGGCATTCCCTACTGGGACGGCGGCTTTATGGNAAACCCCGTGCTTTTCCCATTCTTTGACTGCTGCTCGGCGCCGGATGTTCTGATTGTTCAAGTCAATCCNATTTCCCGTCCNGCAACACCGAAAACTGCTCGTGAGATTATGGACCGAGTCAATGAGATCTCTTTCAACGCGCCGTTNATCAAAGAAATCCGCCATGTCGACTTCGTAAACCGCTGCCTGGCGCGCGGGGAGTTAAGCGGGCTGGGTTATCGTCCAGTCTATCTAAATCGCGTAGGCGGCGAGGAAATCGTCCAGTTTCCTGCTTNTACAAAGCTCAATGCCGAGTGGGCATTTTTGAAGAAACTTCGCGATATCGGTCGGGCTGCTGCGGTTGAGTGGCTTGATCAAAACTTTGATCGGATTGGAGTAAAATNAACGATAGAATTGGCTGNGTATCACGAGGCTGCCGCACCGGCATCGCCATTTGTGCGATGNTCCGACANCGGCCTNGTCGNGGGCCACACTTTTNGTTCNAGCTAGAATTNCCCNATTACTGAACCGCCAATGGCNACGACGGCCGAAAGCGTGAGCAAAACTGCCAGCACAATCTCTCGTGACTTGAATTTCGTCCGTTTCCGCATCTTAGCACTGCCGCTATCTCAACTTACCGACCGGCAACATGCTACGCGTTCAACCCGCGATCCATTTCGAAGAGTGCCGCGCGTCAGATGGGCACAGAACTTTTGCCATTTCTGCCATAATAGGAAGGGGCTTGCTTGGATTGGCAGATGCCTAAGCCGTCGCCTCAAAAAATGGAATGAGATAAGGCCCTTCCGGGATCACAGCGATGTTCGGTTCACCATGTCGCTCGATCGATGAGGCAATTTCACCGGTTAGATCGTTGATCTGGTCAACCCCGGTCGCAGCATGGTCTTCATCACTCAGCTGTGGAGCGTATAGTGCGATGCGACCGACCCGCATTGGCTTTAGCTGCATTTCAGTTTGCCACTCATCGATGTCAGCGAATGATTTTGCCAGCAGCGTTTCAAGAAAGGCGTCTGGCCCCAACGCGACGAGCCTTTCCTGTGAAGCTCGGAATTCGGGTGATCCCATCCCTTCGGAGCAATCGGAAACGATGATCAGATCGCCGCCAGGCTCGAGTATGTCAATAGGCGTTACCATGCCCTTGACGGTTTGATAGTAAGTCTTGTCGAGTGGATACCCAGCTCCAGATGTCACCACCGTCTTGAAGCGGCGCCCCACCGGAATTGCCGTTGCGGTTCTGACAAATTCTACCGCCGCCGCGTGGCTCGCTATGATTTCGCCATATGATGTGAAAACGAGATTTCGGTGTTCATCGATCACCGNATTGAGGGCATAGATATCACCACCAATCATCCGAACGATTTCGAGCTGCTCTTCGTGCAGTGGATTGTCGACAAGATTGCAGGANGTGGCGGCCGGATCTTCCATAAAGCGCGCTGAATGAAATGTCCGAATGGTCGAATGATGAGCGACGCCGGGGGCAATTACCTTCCGACCACCTGACCATCCCGCCATGAAATGAGGCTCAACCAGCCCGGTGGCAATCTTAACGTCTGCCTCGATGAAGCTGCGATCTATCAAGACGGNTGTCTGGCGCGTCTTTGTCACTCCGAGGTCGACGTGGGCCGCATCATCGCGCGCATCGTGATTCAATACGCGTATGTTGTTCAGGACCCAGTCATCACCGACCAACTCGGCCAACTCGTCTCCGAGGTTCGGGCGGTGTAAACCGGTCGCAACCAGGATTGTGATTTTGTCCTGTGCAATTCCACCNGCCATCAGCCGATCGACAAGCTTGCGCAGGAAGAGCCCATTGGGCACCGGCCTGGTGATGTCGCAGATNAGTATGCAGGCGCTTTGACCTCGTCTTGCAGCAGCCTCAATGCCATCCGAATCTATNGGACTATCAAGCGCCGCATCGATGACGGCCCCGGGATCNGATGGGACTGGAAGTGCCGGTTTGCGNATGATNTGAGGCNTNGCCGCTTCAGGTAGGACAAGTTCGAGACCTTTTCGCCCATAGGCTAACTCAATTTTGCTCATGCGCTTGGTTCCGATATTGCGACTGCTATCTGCTCTCNACNGAGATNGTGAGCCAGCTTGAGGCGACTGCCAACCCTATCGTGTTCATTTGAACCAGATTCTGTGGCGNGAGTTGCGACCTTATAGGTGAGAGATTTGTCCGCTCTCCCAGATGTGCTANCCTGTGGTCCTACTAATTCGATCAATCAGATGCCTAGCAGCGCCAATGTGGGAGCATTGGCGACAATCGCATTCAGGTTGCAGTGACTATCTAGAAGGGCAGACCAGATGCAGGATCATGTTGCTCAGAATGATTCGTCAAAAGCAGGAATCGAGGACAATCCCGTCATCATCCAAAAAGATGGTGCAGTGGCAACGCTGACGCTCAATCGTCCGCCAGCCAGGAATGCGCTCTCCCTGCCAATGATTGCTGCCGTCACCAGCGCCGTGTCCGAGGTTTCCGAGGACAGGGAAATTTCTGCAGTCATTCTAGCCGCGAATGGCCCCGGCTTTTGTGCTGGACACGATCTCAAGGAAATGACGGCACGCCGCAGAGATGACGACCGCGGTCGTGCGTTCTTCGAAGAGACCATGCATGCATGCTCCAACATGATGCAATCAATCGTACGCTCCCCCAAGCCCTTCATTGCGGCTGTGCATGGCATTGCAACAGCCGCAGGCTGCCAGCTGGTAGCAACATGCGACCTTGCCGTTGCTTCAACCGAGGCAAAATTCGCGACCCCCGGGGTGAACATTGGATTGTTCTGTTCAACACCAATGATTGCACTGTCCCGCAACGTCTCGCGAAAGCATGCAATGGAAATGCTCCTTCTGGGCGACATACTCTCAGCGGAAGACGCCAACGCAAACGGACTTGTAAATCGCGTGTCTTCACCAGAAAATTTGATGAACGAAGCGCGTGGCCTGGCAGATCAGATCGCGAGCAAGTCGCCCCTGACCGTCGCGATCGGGAAGGAAGCATTTTACAAGCAGCTCGAGATGCCACTTGCTGAAGCCTACGACTATGCTGCGGGTGTGATGGTCAAGAACATGATGGCGCGTGATGCAGAGGAAGGTATTGGCGCCTTCATCGAAAAACGTAATCCGGTATGGACCGGAGAGTAATTGATGCTGCCACAGCGCCTGACTATGATCACGCTCGGAGTGAGTAATATTGCTCGTTCTGCGTCGTTCTACGAAGCACTTGGATTTCGGCCAGCAGAGTTCGATAGTCCGGATGTGCGGTTCTTCGATATGAATGGTGTTGTCCTCGGTCTATATGGACATGATGCACTCGCCAAGGATGCAACAGTCGAACCTCAAGGACAGGGTTTCAGAGGCGTCGCTTTGGCTCTCAACCTCGCGAACGAACAAGCCGTTGATGACGCTCTGGCATTTGCTGAGGACTGCGGCGCTGAGATTAAAAAGCCTGCGGAGAAGGTATTCTGGGGTGGTTATTCTGGATACTTCGCCGATCCTGACGGACGCTTATGGGAAGTCGCTTTCAATCCGCACTCCCCTCTCGATGAAAATGGAAGAATGACGCTGCCTCCACCGGCTGCGCAATGAGATGACAATGATGGATCATGACCACTACAGCGACCATTACATAACCGGCATTCTGACGTCGGTCCGGTCTATTGCCATGGTTGGTGCGAGCGCAAACACCAACAGGCCCAGCTACTTCGCTCTGAAGTATCTGCTTGGCAAGGACTATATTGTGCACCCCGTCAATCCAACCATGGCTGGGTCAATCCTGCTGGGCCAAAAGGTTTATGGGAGCCTTGAGGATGTCCCTGGTCCAGTGGAGATGGTCGATATCTTCCGTGGTGCGGACGAGGCTTTGGAGATTACGAAGGATGCTATTCGCCTCAAAGACAAACTCGGCATTAAAGTTGTATGGATGCAGCTGAGTGTTAGAAACGAAGAGGCTGCGAAATTAGCGGAAGAGGCCGGACTGACGGTTGTGATGAACCGCTGCCCCAAAATTGAGTATGGCCGCCTGTCCGGAGAGATCGGATGGGTTGGCGTTGACTATGGCGTGATCAGCAGTGCTCGCCCTCGTCTCGCCAAGACTGGCTACCAGAATCTCCTTCTATCCGCGCGTAGGGGACAAATTGGGTAAGCAGAATTCGGCGATATAGTGATTGTTCGAACGGCAGGCAGCTGGATTAATATCTTTGCGGTAGTTCTTTGTGCAACCGCGATACTGGTTCTGGATGCTGCGCGGTCATCTGGCCGATCACAAGCGGTCGATTCTGTTCCGGCGCCTGCCGACATTTGGCGCAGCATTTTTTCGCGGCCCGACACCATTCCATCGCCAAAAAACAATCCACTGACCAAAGAGAAAATCGCACTCGGACGATCCTTGTTCTTTGACAAACGCCTTTCCCGTGAAGGTCGGCGCAACTGCGCAAGCTGCCACGATCCAGCCAAGGGCTTTTCTGATGGCCGCATGACGGCCCTTGGTCGAAACGGTCAGCCACTGAAGCGCAACACGATGTCGTTGTGGAATCTCGCCTGGGCAAAATCATTCTACTGGGACGGACGCAGACCATCACTTGAAGAACAGGCGCGCGTTCCAATTGAACATCCAAACGAGATGGGTGGGTCGCTTCGAGACGTTGCGGTCTTACTGCAAGGAGTTGCTGATTATCGTCGTCGATTTCAGCGGGCCTTCCCAGCGTCTGGAATGATCAGCGCTGAGACTATACTTCAGGCAATCGGCAGTTTTGAGCGATCTCTGGTTTCTCCTCGAACGCGGTTTGATCAATGGATCGAAGGTGCCACTTCAGCGATCACAATTCAGGAGTATCGCGGTTTTCAACTATTCGTAGGCAAAGCCGGATGTCTGGCCTGTCATGGCGGATGGCGGTTTACAGACGATCGCTTCCACGACATCGGCCTTAAGACAACTGACTTAGGCCGAGGTGCCCTTGCGAGTCCCGATGGACCGCGGGCTCCGCGATTTAAGACACCTGGCTTGCGGGAGCTGTCTCACTCAAAGCCTTATATGCATAACGGATCGATGGCCTCTCTCAGGCAGATCATTGAACACTACAACGGTGGTTTCGAGCAGCGCGCGTCACTGGCTGCAAATGTGGTTCGTGATCTCAAGCTCAGTCCACAGGAGCGCAATGATCTGGTTGCGTTTCTTGGAACGCTTTCTTCGGACATCAGCCCAGCGCAGCCTAACTCGCAACGCGCCGAATAATACCGAGCACAAAACCGAGTACGCCACCGCCTGCAGTACCGGACAACAGATTGGCAAAAATCGTCATCACATCAGTATTTGCAGCCGTCGCACCGACGATGGGGCCGAGTTCTGGACCAAGCAAGAACTGACCCACTAGCCCACCAACGATGCCAACGAGTGAACCGGTTGCCAGACCGACCTGCCCGCCGCCAATCAGGCGTCCAAAAAGATTTCCGCCAAACAGCCCACCGATTGCTCCAGTGAGTGCTGGGATTAACATCTCCATATTACACTCCATCGCCGATCGTCATGCGGCCCAGACAAGACCGATCGCTCGACCCTATTAGCGAACACATCGACCTCAGCTAGATTGCTGCAATTCGCCTCGCCATTGTGCGGTCAATGCATTAAAGCATTCCTGTTGCTCACCGCACCCCGAGCTAAAGCATAGTTTTCTACTTTTGGGTGATTTGCAGCCCATATTTGGCGGTTTGCGTCGTCAACTGCCGTCGCGACCGTACGATCAATGATTGACTTGCGCAGATTATTGGCCCTGAACATAGCGCAATAGAAGGCCGAAGAACGAGGAGACAAACCATGTCAGACGGCACAAATGAAGTTCAACCGAAGTTTGATACGTTGGCAGTGCATGCCGGCGCGGCTCCTGACCCTGCAACTGGCGCACGCGCAACACCGATCTACCAGACCACTTCATTCGTGTTTAATGACGCCGACCACGCAGCCTCGCTCTTTGGGCTAGAAGCGTTTGGGAACATCTATACGCGCATTATGAACCCAACGCAGTCGGTGCTTGAAGCACGCGTCTCTGCCCTCGAAGGCGGCACTGCTGCGCTTGCTGTTGGATCTGGTCATGCTGCGCAGTTTCTGACGTTTCACTCCTTGCTCGAGCAAGGCGATGAGTTCATCTGTGGCCGCCAGCTCTATGGCGGATCGGTGAACCAGTTCAACCACGCTTACAAAAAGTTCGGCTGGAATGTGGTCTGGGCCGATGCGACTGATCCGTCTACATTTGAAACCGCCGTCACCGATAAAACTCGCGCCATTTTCATTGAGAGCATTGCAAACCCTGGCGGCGTGATCGTCGATATAGAGGCGATCTCCGCGGTTGCCAAGAAAGCCGGCGTTCCGTTGATTGTCGACAACACAATGGCGACACCTTACCTGTGCCGTCCAATCGACTTCGGTGCCGATATTGTTCTCCACTCTCTGACCAAATTCATCGGCGGACACGGCAACTCCATCGGCGGCATCATTGTCGACTGCGGTACGTTCGATTGGATGGGCGCCAAGCACCGCTACAGCACACTTGTTGAGCCCAATGCGTCCTACAACGGGATGAAGTTGGCGGAAACATTCGGGAATTTCGCTTTTGCCATCGCCTGCCGCGTGATGGGTCTGCGCGACCTTGGCCCAGCAATTTCACCGATGAACTCGTTCCTTATTCTGAACGGTGTTGAGACGTTGGCTCTGCGCATGGCGAAGCATTGTGAAAACGCACTTGCCGTTGCTCAATACCTACAAGGGCACGACAAGGTTGGCTGGGTCAGTTACGCCGGACTGCCAGACAACAAGTATCACCAAATGCACAAGAAGATCTGTCCAAAAGGCGCGGGTGCAGTGTTTACATTTGGCTTAAAGGGCGGCTACGACGCTGGCGTTCAGTTCGTTGAGAACCTCAATATGTTCAGCCACTTGGCAAATATTGGCGATACCCGCAGCTTGGTTATTCACCCCGCTTCAACGACCCACCGCCAGTTGACCGATGAAGAGCGAACAGCGGCTGGCGCCGGGCCAGATGTCGTTCGATTGTCAGTCGGGATCGAGGACAAGGACGATATCATTGGCGACATCCGCCAAGCCTTGGAAGCTGTGACGGCCTGATCCGGGCAGCAGTCTGTAAGATCAATGGCAAAGAAAAAGCGGCGCTGGATCAACAGCGCCGCTGCTAATTTGAACTCTGGCCAAAAGCCAAATTTGCTAAAACCGATCTAGTGGCGGTTTCTCACATAGGACCCCGGAGCATCCTCGATCACGCCTGAAGTTGCTCCCGGTTGCCGTGGCGCGATCTTCTCACCCGAGTGTGACGCTAGCCATTCCGTCCAATGTCCCCACCAGGAACCAGGTGTTTCCTCAGCGGTCTTGAGCCAAGTCTTGACGGTGTCGGCCTTGATGCCCTCTGAATTGGTCCAGTACTGATACTTGATCTTTTCCAGGTTTGGAGGGTTGATCACACCGGCAATGTGCCCAGATCCAGCCAGGACATACTCAACCGAGCCGCCGAAAAGCTTGGCACCTTTGAGAACCGATTCAGCTGGTGCGATATGGTCTTCCCGCGCTGCCAGATCATAAACCGGTACCTTGACCTTGCTCATATCCAAATCAACGCCACACAAGTTCAGTTCGCCTTTGGCCAACCGGTTCTCGTGATAGAATGAGCGTAGATAGAACTGGTGGTTCGCTGCTGGCAATCGCGTTGAGTCCTGGTTCCAATAGAGCAGGTCGAATGCCATCGGCTGCTTACCAAGCATGTAGTTATTGACGATGTAGGGCCAGATCAAATCCCGAGGCCGCAGCATGTTGAAGACATTTGCCATACGCGAACCGTCGAGATAGCCGCGCTCGCGCATCATCGCCTCAAGCGAATGTAGCTGACTATCGTCAATGAACACCTGCAGATCGCCGGCTCTACTGAAGTCAACCTGTGTGGTGAGGAAAGTAGCGGAGCTGAAAGGATCGTCGCCGCGGCGAGCAAGATAAGCCAGTGTAGACGCCAGAAGCGTACCGCCTACGCAGTAGCCCAGGACATTGCACTGGGCTTCGCCGGTTTCGCGTTGAACTGCTGCAGCCGCCGAGAGAATGCCCTCTTGCATGTAGTCTTCAAAAGTCTTCTCGGCGAGCTTCTCGTCAGGATTGACCCAGGACACAACGAAGACAGTGAACCCTTGAGACACGACATAACGGATAAACGACTTCTTCTCTGTCAGATCGAGAATGTAAAACTTGTTGATCCATGGCGGCACAATCAGCAAAGGCGTGCGATGGACATCGTCTGTTGCCGGCTCGTATTGGATGAGCTGGATGATATCGTTTTGATAAATGACCTTTCCCGGCGTCATAGCCAGGTTGCGACCAACCTCGAATGCCTCGCTGTCCGTCTGGCTGATCTTTAACAGATCGTCAGACTTCTCCATGTCCTTGACCAGGTTGGTCATACCCTCGACAAGGTTCTTGCCGTTGGTTGCCAGCGTCTCGCGGAAAACTTCCGGATTGGTCACTGGAAAGTTGGTTGGGGCCAACGCGCTTGAAATTTGATTGAGATGAAAGCGCGCCTTTTGCCTTTCCGATTCGTCCAGGCCATCCGTCTTTTCGAGCACGTCTTCGGCCCAGCGCGTGGTTACCAGATAAACCTGCTTCCAGTAATCGAAGTAAGGATTGGCCTCATAGTCTGGATCTTTGAAACGGTTGTCGCCGCGCTCAGGCTTGGCAACCGGCTCCGGTTCCTGGCCAAACATTCTCTGAACTGTCGAATTCCAGACCTCGGCATAATTCTGCATCAGCTCGGACTGGGCTTCCATAAACTTGGCAGGGTCCGTCATCCATCTCTGTGAGATATCGCTGACTGTGCGCGCAGCGTCCTGCACCTCCTGCGCATTTGAGAAGGGCGTCGGAGCGCTTTCTGCACTTGTCGCCAACCCGCTCAGCGCTTTGCTGCTCTCCTCCATCAATTGGAGCATATTCTTCGCAAATTCCTGCGGGTCTTTGATTGAGTAGGCGGAAGCGTCGAGATTGATCGGTGTTTTTGTCATGTCAATTCCGTGGGTCGTAGGGCCGTGGATCATTGATCACAGATCGGACTATCTACTGGTAATATAGGGCGTTGCTGGTGGATACCCATAGTTCGCTGTCGTGACTGATTTTCAGGGGACGCCGAACCAGTGCGATTGTCAAACAATTGAGCGTGAACCTAAGGTACTCGAAAATTGCATACCTCTCCAGGTGGTAAAAGGTAATTTTCTATTGTTTTCATCGCAGAAATTGGGAACTCAGCCATCAAAACTAAGCAATTCGGCACGACTGAAGCATTGATCGATCTCAAAACGCGTTCAAACTGATCATCAGGCGAACAATCGTTCTATAAGCCCAAACCAACCGAGCAGAACGGTTCCAATTTAGCGTCCGATGCTCTAAACACAGCGCACCGACTGTTGTTCGTCGTCCAACCAAACAAATACCAATCCTCGAGAGGGTGTTGTGATCGAAGATTTCCATCGCATTAAGCGCTTGCCTCCTTATGTTTTCGCTGAAGTGAACGCACTCAAGGCGGACGCGCGCGCGGCGGGAGCCGATATCATCGATCTAGGGATGGGCAATCCCGACATGCAGACGCCTCAGCACATCGTGGACAAGCTGGTTGAAACAGTCAGCAAGCCGCGAGTGCATCGTTACTCGGCTTCGAAGGGCATCCCAGGCCTGCGCCGGGCGCAGGCCAATTACTACGGCCGCCGCTTCGGAGTGAAGCTTGATCCGGACACTCAGGTCGTGGCCACGCTTGGTTCAAAGGAAGGCTTCGCCAACATGGCGCAGGCGATTACTGCACCTGGCGATATGATCCTGACTCCTAATCCGACTTATCCGATTCACGAGTTTGGTTTCATTATCTCGGGCGCGTCAGTACGCCATCTGCCGGCGACGAGCGGTAACGAATTTCTGGCCGCCGTATCAAGGGCCTGCCGGCACACCGTCCCAAAGCCAATAGCGATGGTTCTGAACTACCCATCAAACCCGACGGCCATGACTGCGGGTCTCGACTTCTATACCGAAGCTGTGCAATTGGCGAAGAAAGAAGACCTCATCATTCTTTCGGATCTCGCCTACGCAGAAATATACTTTGACGACGTGCCACCGCCTTCGGTGCTGCAAGTGCCTGGCGCGATGGATATCGCCGTTGAATTCACTTCACTCTCGAAAACCTACAATATGCCGGGATGGAGAATGGGCTTCGCTGTCGGCAACGAACGACTGATTGCAGCTCTCGCTCGTGTCAAATCCTATCTCGACTATGGCGCGTTTACGCCAGTGCAAGTTGCAGCTACCGCCGCACTGAATGGCCCGCAGAATTGCATCGACGAAATTCGCGCGGTCTACAAAGGCCGGCGCGACGCGTTAGTGGGTAGCTTTTCACGTGCAGGTTGGGACGTTCCGCCGCCGCCTGCGACAATGTTTGCCTGGGCACCTGTGCCGGATCAATTCAAAGACATGGGGTCGGTGGGCTTCTCTAAACTGTTGATTGAGAAAGCCGACGTAGCAGTGTCACCAGGGGTTGGCTTTGGCGAGCACGGCGAAGGTTATGTCCGGATTGCCTTGGTTGAGAATGAGCACCGCATTCGCCAGGCGGCCCGCAATATAAAACGATTTCTGTCGCAAGCTCCTGACACATTGCACAACATGGTAGCAATGGATCAGCAGCGGTCGGCTTGATAGTGCAATGGAGAATACCGTGAGACTGGGCATTGCCGGACTGGGTACCGTAGGTGCGGGACTTGTTCGCCTCCTCGAAAAACACCGCGAGCGCCTGCAGACTGCCACAGGTAAAACGCTAAATGTAACTGCCGTTTCGGCGCGTGACCGCAACAAGGACCGCGGGATCGACATAAGCGCTGCCAAGTGGTTCGATGATCCGGTCGCATTGGCCAGCTCCGACGACATCGATGTATTCGTCGAACTTGTAGGTGGTGAAGACGGACCAGCGCATGATGCCGTAGCTGCGGCCTTGGCAGCAGGCAAGCATGTTGTGACAGCCAATAAAGCATTGCTTGCAAAGCACGGCGTTGAATTAGCTTCGATTGCTGAAGACAAGGGTGTCTCGCTCGCCTACGAAGCAGCTGTTGCTGGCGGCATCCCAGTCATCAAGACACTGCGGGAAGCTCTCGCTGGCAACGAGGTCAGTCGCGTCTACGGTATCCTGAACGGCACCTGCAATTACATCCTCACCAAAATGCAGGAAGAAGGTCTGCCGTTCGAGGACGTTCTTGAAGAAGCGCAAGACCTCGGTTATGCCGAAGCCGACCCGACTTTCGACATTGGCGGTCATGATGCGGCTCACAAACTCTCACTACTGACGAGTATTGCATTCGATACCCAGGTCGCTTTTGATCAGATTCATCTCGAAGGCATCGAGTCGATATCGCCTGCAGACATCGAAGCCGCAGATGAGCTTGGCTACAGGATCAAACTGCTGGGCGTTGCGGTGCGCACCGAGACCGGTATTGATCAGCGCGTTCACCCGGCGATGGTTGCCAAGCATTCAGCCATTGCCGAAGTCTCTGGCGTAACCAACTGCGTTGCGATCGACGGCGATTTTGTTGGCAATCTTCTGCTTGTTGGGCCCGGAGCCGGTGCAGAAGCGACTGCTTCAGCGGTGATGAGCGATATTCGTGATGTGGCCTGTTATGGCTTGACCGGTGCGCCTTTCGTAACGCCAGCCTGGTCACTCGCTCCCTATCAAAGGGCCACGTTGGGCCAACACACCGGAGCCTACTACATCCGGCTATCAGTCTATGATCGACCAGGCGCGATGGCGGCTATCGCAACGCGCATGGCAGAGCAGGAAGTTTCCCTGGAAAGCATTGTCCAGCGTCGTCCCAAGCATCAGCTGCCCGGAACGGGCGTTCGACCGGAACTTGGAAGCCCAACTTCGGTTGTTTTGATCACACATGAAACAACTGAAGCAGCGATACGTGCGGCGCTGGAAGCTATTGAGAAAGACGGTAAAATTGCGCATCCACCGCAAATGATAAGAATAGAGCAACTGCGGTAAAGCGCACTAGAGTGAGACTATAGACCGGACACGGTGACTGGGAGGAGATTGGGGATGCTGGGACGTACACTGGTTCTGGAAGTCGGCCGGGTAACAGAGGGGGCTGCTATAGCCGCTGCCAAATTGCGGGGCCGCGGTGATGTCAAAGCTGCCGATAAAGTCGCTGTAGATGCAATGCGCAAGGAATTGGGACGCATTAATATAGATGGCCTCGTGGTTATCGGCGAAGGCGAGATGGACGAAGCGCCGATGCTTTATATCGGCGAAAAGGTTGGCACGGGACAGGGTCCTGCCGTCGATATCGCAGTTGATCCTTTGGAAGGCACAACAATCTGTGCCAAGGCCATGCCGAATGCTCTGGCTGTTCTAGCAATCGCCGAACGTGGTGGCCTGCTGCATGCCCCAGATATGTATATGGACAAAATCGCGGTGGGCCCTGGCCTGCCTGATGGTCTCGTTGACCTCGATGCTTCGGCTGAAGACAACGTTCATGCGCTTGCCAAAGCCAAAGGGGTGACTGTTGAAGAAATAACGGCCTGCATTCTGGACCGTCCGCGGCATGCTGAGCTAATAGCAGCTGTTCGCGGTACTGGTGCTGCGGTCCAACTGATCCCCGACGGGGACATTGCAGGCGTCATTTGGACGACTGATACTGATCAAACCAACATCGACATCTATCTTGGTTCCGGTGGAGCCCCAGAAGGTGTTCTTGCGGCGGCCGCTCTGCGATGCATTGGCGGCCAAATGCAAGGTCGTCTTCTGCCATCAAACCACGAAGAGCGGGTACGGGCCGAGAAGATGGGTGCTGACGTCCAGAAGAAATACAGCATTAATGACATGGCCTCTGGTGATGTGATCTTCTCCGCGACTGGCGTTACTGACGGCTCACTCCTTGAGGGCGTGCATTTCCGCGGCGACTTTGCGGAGACTGAGACCGTCGTGATGCGTGCCGAAACTGGTACGGTTCGCCGTGTCAAAACCACGTTCCGGAACATTGGAACCAAGCTGGCGATGCTCTGATCGCGGCCAATCTAAAAAGACTAAGACCTGGGAGTATGCGTTCATGTCCAATCCCTGCATCATTTGCGTAGCGATCACTGGTTCGGTGCCAACCAAGGCCGACAACCCTGCCGTTCCGATAACTGTTGAAGAGCAGATTGAATCGACACACGAAGCGTTCGATGCAGGTGCATCCATTGCCCATTGCCACGTCCGTAACGATGATCAGACCCCGACCGCTGACCCTGAAAAGTTTGCCCGTCTGACAGAAGGTCTGCGCAAGCACTGCCCTGGCATGATTGTTCAGCTTTCCACTGGTGGGCGAACAGGCAATGGTCGTGAACGCGGTGGCATGCTGTCGTTGAAGCCGGACATGGCCTCGCCATCGGTTGGTTCGAACAACTTCCCAAACCGGGTTTACGAGAACACACCAGAACTGATAAGCTGGCTTTCTTCCGAAACGATCAAGTACAACGTCAAGCCGGAGATTGAGGCCTTTGACCTGTCGCACATCTTCCAGGCAGTGAAGATGGTAGAGGACGGTCGGCTGAAAGGGCCGCTCTATGTTCAATTCGTCATGGGTATCAAGAATGCAATGCCCGGTGACCGTCAGGTGTTTGATTTCTATAAGCAGACGGTTGAGCGTTTGGCTCCTGATGCCAAGTGGTGCGGTGCCGGTATCGGCCCGAACCAGATCAAGCTGAACGAGTGGTGCATTTCTGAGGGCGGCCACGTGCGGACCGGCATGGAGGACAACGTCCGCCTCGACCGCCATACGTTGGCACCATCGAACGCAGCCCTAGTTAAGGTTGCAGCGGACATGTGTGAAAAGTACGAGCGCCCCGTTGCCACCTGGCAGCAGGCACGCGAAATTCTTGGTTTGCAATTGGCGGCTTGATGCCTCGCGCACCAGGCTTGTGAGGAGGATTGGATGAAGAAGGTATGTTCCAGCGCCACCGAAGCGTTGGATGGCGCCCTGAAAGACGGGATGCTGATCGCGGCTGGTGGCTTCGGACTTTGTGGAATTCCTGAGAACCTGATCACGGCGATCCGTGACTCGGGCGTCAAGGACCTGACTGTCGTCTCAAACAATGCCGGCGTGGATGATTTTGGTCTCGGCCTCCTCCTGCAGACCAAGCAGGTCAAAAAAATGGTGTCATCCTACGTTGGTGAGAATGACGAGTTCATGCGGCAGTATTTGTCGGGCGAACTGGAGATTGAGTTCAATCCGCAAGGCACACTCGCTGAGCGCTTGCGTGCCGGTGGTTCAGGCATTCCGGGCTTCTACACGAAGACTGGCGTTGGAACCCAGATTGCTGAAGGCAAAGAACACAAAGAGTTTGACGGCGAAACCTACATCATGGAGCGCGGCATCAAAGCCGATGTTGCTATCGTCAAAGCCTGGAAAGGCGATGAGCAAGGCAACCTGATTTATCGCAAAGCTGCGCGCAACTTTAACCCCGTCTGCGCCATGTCCGGGGTGTTCACAGTTGCCGAAGTCGAAGAGCTGGTCCCTGTCGGCAGTCTGGACCCGGATCTCATCCATACGCCCGGTATTTTCGTGCAGCGCATTTTGCAAGGCGAGCATGAGAAGCGCATCGAACAACGCACTACGCGGGCAGCATAAGCAGCTAGATTAAAGGAGCATCTCATGCCTTGGGATCGCAATCAGATGGCTGCTCGGGCAGCCCAAGAACTTGAAGACGGTTTCTACGTCAATCTCGGCATCGGCATACCAACACTTGTTTCAAACTATATCCCGGAAGGTGTCGACGTCACGCTTCAGTCAGAGAACGGCATGCTCGGCATGGGACCATTCCCGACCGACGATGAGATCGATGCAGATGTCATCAATGCCGGCAAGCAAACGATCACAGAGCTCGATCGCACGAGCTATTTCTCATCCGCGGACAGCTTTGCCATGATCCGTGGCGGCCATATCAACCTTGCTATTCTTGGGGCGATGGAAGTCGCAGAAAACGGCGACCTCGCCAACTGGATGATCCCAGGCAAGCTGGTCAAAGGCATGGGCGGTGCCATGGACCTCGTTGCCGGAGTTGGTCGCGTACTCGTGATCATGGACCATGCCAACAAGAAGGGTGAGTCGAAGCTTCTCAAGGAGTGCACCCTGCCGTTGACTGGTGCTGGTGTGGTCAACCGCATCATTACCAATCTCGGTGTGTTCGACGTTGTTGAAGGTGGTCTCAAAGTTGTTGAGTTGGCACCTGATGTCGACATGGACGAAGTCAACGCCAAGACAGAGGCGACGTTGGTCAGCTAGGCGATCTCTGTCACAAAATCCAGATGCTTGTTTGCGGCGCGAGTTTCCATAGCAGGAGCCCGCGCCGCAGTTGTATCTGGCAAGACAGATCTACGCTCACAGGAGAATGGCCGCCATAAGCCTTGCACACTGCATCTCTAATCTATTGTTTCGAGCCAAACTGATCGCGGAGCATTGTCGTGAGCCAAACCGTTTCTCGCGTTGCCAAGATTACAGCGCTGATACCTCTGCTTTGTCTTGCGGCGAACTCGGTGCAGGCGCAGCATTTCTTCGACGACGAGCGCCAGTTCGTTGTTGAGAAGCCGTGTGAGGCAACCCGTTCACTGAAAGGCGGCAGCCCAACGAAACTGCAACCCGGAGACACACTCAACAGCCGCGGCCTCAACAAAAAGAACGGTGCTACTCACGCATTTGTACGCGTTGGCTCATCGAACAAGTGGGTTCGCCTTTCTTGCGGAAAATTCTCTGATGCAGCGCCGCAAACAGCCAGCAACCAAGCCGCGGGCTCAAGCGGCCAAACCTGCCTTCCGTTCTTTGATGACAAAGATAACCCTGTAGCGCTCGGCAACAGCGGGCGAAAGGTAGACATCACACCGGAAGAACCTGTTCTCAATGACTTTGACCGAGCCGTTTTGAGGGTTTGCGGGGCACCTCTGAAACGCGTAACGCGGAACGAGTTCAAAGATATGATGCGCGAATACTCGCACATCTTGATGGAGTTGAGGGAGTTTACCGACGGGCGCGTGTTTGCTGACCGACCGGCGCGCTCTGCCCCGGAGGACTATCTCAACGACCTGACAGATGCGTGGTTCAAAAAGGATGGGTTCAACCACGTATTCTGTGGTGAACGAGGTAAGACTAGGAACGGCGTGACATCGATTGGCGGATTGCATCATCACGGCCGGTATGTCCAGTTGCAGAAATCCAATCAAGCTTGCCGCCTGCCGGGTGGACGCAACGAAGCTGAGCCAGGCCTGATTTACTCAATGGGCGTTCGCTTGAAGAGCCCGACCGGTGGTGAGTTGATCAGCCCGATTAAAGGATACGGCCTGACCCTAAGTGCGCTGGACATATTCAAGATTGCAACGCGCGCGCTGCAAGAAAACCCCAAGTCCAAAAAGGGCAGGAAGCTCGGTTGCTGGTTACCAGTGCGGGCTGATGGACGAGATTTCACCACGGTCCTTGTGCGCAATCAGCAAGGCATCATCACGTTCTATCCGGATGCGACGCCACGTGGTCCTGGCGACTATAAAAACAGCAACTGCCGCGCCAAGATTGTGCTGGATGAGGATTAACGCGCGGTCGTCTACGAGGTGGTCACGTCAACCAACGTATGAACCGCCGTTGCAATCGAGGATAGCACCAGACACATACGATGCCGCTGGTGTCAGCAACATCATCACCATCCAAGCCATCTCGTCTGGCCGCCCCTTGCGTCCAGTGGGAAGTTTGTCCGCAATGGTCGTGTTGCCGACGGTCATAGGTGTATCGATCGGCCCAGGTGCTATGCCATTGATAAGTACGCCCTTCCCAACCGCGCGGCGCGACAGCCAACGGATAACGACATGCACTGCACCCTTTGATGCGGAATAGTCGATCGGTGTTGATAGGGACGTGCCGCCTGTTCTGCCTGCTACGGAGCCGATCATAACGATCGCGCCACCGCCATTCTCCGCCATGTGATCGGTCAACGCGATACCCAGATCGACGGGGACGCGGACGTTAACATCCATAGTTTCCATAAAGCGCTCACGTGGATCATCCAGATCATGAAGCGGTGTACGGCCAAGAATTCCGGCGCAATGTGCAAGTCCGTAGATCGGGCCTTTCGCGATCAGTTTGTCTATAAAGCCTGGCTCGGTGAGATCGCCCTGCAAAGTCTCCACGTCACCACCTTGCGCGCGTAGATCTACTGCCACTTCATCAAGTGAATCCCGATCATTGACTAAGACACTCGCGCCCAACTCTATGGCGGCAAAGGCGCACGCGCGACCGATGCCACTGGCCGCACCAGTTACAATGACCTTCTTACCTTCAAGACTAAGCGACGTTGGAAGCGCTCTCGCTGCAATTGTCATTGGCAATCTCCATTCTATCGATTTGCTGCTTTATATCGCTTGCCCTGCCATGCTTGAGCCGCAGGAGAAGCAACAGAGCTTGGGCAGGATCACTTCTGCTTCATCAGCTTGGTACCAAGCCACCATCAACGTTAAGGCTTTGGCCGGTGATATTGCGGGCGCGGGGGGAGGCGAGGAAGACAACCATGTCCGCTATGTCCGCCGGCTCATTGCCGCGACTAATCGGGACGGTTGCAACTGCTGCTGCCTGCACCTCTTCTGGTGTCTTTCCAGTCTTTTTGGCGTCGGCCTCGATAATACCTTTGTAGATGTCAGTGAATACAATACCGGGGCAAACCGAATTGACGTTGATGTTGTGTTGACCAAGTTGCTGCGCCGCAGTCTTAGTCATTGCCAGCACGGCGCCCTTAGTTCCCGCATAAATGGCGTTGGACGTGCCGTAGAACCCCTTGCCGGCGATCGATGCGATATTGATGATGCGCCCTGATTTCTGCTTGATCATTTCGGTGGCGGCGCGCTGCATGCAGAAGAACACACCTTTGACGTTGACGCGATTGATACGGTCAAAGTCTTCTTCCGTCAGATCCATGATGTACGCGCGGCGCGTAACGCCCGCGTTATTGACTATGATATCCAGACGGCCAAACTCGGCAACAGTCTCCTCAATCATCCGGCTTATCTCACCGACGTCCCCGAGATCTGCCATTACGACGAGCGCTTTTCGACCCAAACTCTTCGCAGCCTGAGCCGCTTGTTCTGCCTTCTCACCGTTAATATCGGCACAAACCACGTTCGCGCCCGCTTCTGCCAGCTTGAGTACGCAGGCCAGTCCTATGCCCTGTCCGGCACCTGTGACGATTGCGACCTGGTCTTGCAGCTCTATGGTCTTTGTCCTCCCTGAATTTGCGTGGTTGGATGCAGCATAGGCCGGAACGGCCTGCCAGTCCCAACAATCCTTCAAAAGAGAACCGATAAATGGCCAAGCATCTGCATTTTGATGTCTCCGAATTCGAAGCACGCCGCGCAGCAGCCTGCGCCAAGATTGAGGCCGAGGGATTGGATGCGGTACTCGTGTTTCGGCAAGAGTCGATGTTTTACCTGACGGGCTATGACACCTTCGGCTACTGTTTCTTCCAGTGCCTTGTTGTAACTGCTGACGGACGCACGGCATTGCTGACGCGCGCTCCCGATCTTCGTCAGGCAAAGTTTACGTCGACGTTGGTAGATATTCGGGTCTGGAAAGACGGAGCGGATGCAAAGCCGGCCAATGACCTGAGAGCTATGCTAGAAGACCTGGGGCTTAAAGGCGGCAAGCTCGGTGCTGAGTTTGATACGGTCGGGTTGACAGCACACAATTACATTCAAATCCAGGAAAGCATTGCCGGTTTCGCAGAGCTGGTTGATGCGTCCAGCCTGGTCGGTGAATTGCGGATTATCAAGAGTCCGGCCGAACTGGCGTACGTTCGACGTGCTGCCGAGCTGTGCGATCTCGCACTGGAAGCTGCGATCCAACGGGCTGGCCCGGGCGTGGATGAGAGTGACATCCTTGCAGACATGCATAGCGCTATCTTCCGCGCAGGTGGTGACGATCCAGCGAACGAGTTTATTATTGGATCCGGCCCGGGCGCCATGATGTGCCGCTATTATAGCGGACGCCGCAAACTTGATGCGCAAGACCAGCTTACGCTCGAGTTTGCCGGAACGTACCGTCACTATCATTGCTCGATGATGAAAACCTTTGCCATTGGGTCGGCACCTGAGCGCCAGCAATACCTTTACTCTGCAGCAACCGACGCCCTGCTGGCCTGCGAAGATTCACTCAAGCCTGGGAATACCGTAGGTGACGTGTTCCAAGCGCATGCTGATACTTTGGACAAAGCCGGCCTCAACGCTTACCGGCTGAACGCCTGCGGTTACTCACAGGGTACCACCTATGCACCTTGCTGGATGGACCCACCAATGATTTACGACGGCAATCCTGTAGAACTCAAAGAAGGCATGGTGTTCTTTCTTCACATGATCATTTTTGACGATGATACAGGGCTGGCAGCAACCAATGGGCGTACCAGCCTTGTGACTGCAAGCGGCTCGGAATCATTGAGCAAGGCTCCACTCGATCTCATCGTTAAGAAGTAGAGGACACGGCCATGAGTTCGATGGTTGCCTCAGAGCCAAATACAGTCGCTGTTAGCGCAGCCCTCGGCGTACTCGACGAACACTTCCGAGCCCTCAATGCCCGTGATGCATCCGCATTAGCGCAGACGCTCCACTTTCCGCACTATAGAATGGGCCTCGACGGGATGAAGATCTGGGAGACGCCGGATACCTATCTTTACGACTTCTTTGCGCGTGCGGGGGACGGCTGGGCGCGGAGCGAGTTTCTGTTCCGCAACATCGTTGCCGCGAGTGCTGAGAAAGTCCATCTCGATGTTGCATTCATCCGCTACAATGAAGCAGCTCAGACCATGGGTGCCTTTCGGTCTCTTTGGGTGATAACAAGCAAGAATGGGGAGTGGGCTGCGGAGATGCGCTCGAGTTTCGCCGCATGAGCAGTTCCTAGAAAGCGCGTCTAGCCAGCTCTGGTAGCAATTCGAAACGTTTGGTCGATAGATATGGATGCCGATGAGATAATCGCACTGCTTGAGTTGGAGCCCCATCCGGAAGGCGGGTATTTCAAAGAAACTTTCAGAGATTCAGTTCAGTCAAGTGATGGCAGAGCAGCATCAACCGCGATCTACTTCGTGCTGCGCGCCGGTGAAGTCTCCCGCTGGCACAAGGTCGATGCGTCTGAGATGTGGCATTGGTATGCTGGTGCCGCACTCAAATTATCAATTTCGCCAGATGCAGCTGGCCCTGTCGATCATGTTCAGCTGGGTATGGATTGGAGTGCCGGCCAGCGACCACAAGCCGTTGTTCCGGCACACTTTTGGCAGCAAGCTCAATCGCTTGGGGATTGGACACTTGTCGGCTGCACCGTAGCACCGGGCTTCGAATTCTCTGGGTTTGAGATGGCCTCAGCGGAATTCAATCCAGGTTGAGACGATTCTGCGAAGAGCTCGATGTTTTGCTCGTTATCCGGCAACTCAAAGCTATCAGCACAACAACTTTTCCACGACTATTTTTATGCCCGCACTCAGCATAAGCGCCTGAAATTTATTATATTTCCACACCTAAATATAAGTGCGGCCCGTCCGTTCTTGCGGCTACCCGGCGACTCGGACAAAGCTTCGACCAGAATTAATTTCAGCCGCGACGAGTGGGGGTCGTTCAATATGCAGAATGAGTCTTCTAGGCCCATTTTAAGTGCCGTTTTTGTTGACTATGACAACGTTTACCTGTCGCTGAAGCGCAAGAATGAGGAAGCTGCGAAGCGTTTTGCAAAAGACGCTGCCAGCTGGATCCAGGCTATTGCCTCTGGCGAGATCATAACACCGACCAATGCTTTTGGCGGTAACGTTGAGCGTCGTCTTGTGATGAACCGTTGCTATGGCAATCCGGTTCCTCGACGAAACCAGGCTGACAACTCAACTGACATGAATTCATTTGCCTTTGTTAGGCACCACTTCCTTAGGTCAGGCTTCGAGATTATTGACTGCCCACCACTCACAGCTCAGCTGAAGAATTCATCTGACATTCGTATGGTTATGGATGTTCGAGACTATCTCGATCACAAGACCAACTTTGATGAATTCATCATCCTTTCGAGCGACGCGGACTTCACACCTGTTCTTCATCGCCTCCGCTCCCACGCAAAGCGGACTGTTATTTTTGCCAATGACAATACCGTTGCTCCATACACTGCGCTGAGCGACGGCGAAGTTCGCGAAGCTGATCTGATTGAATATCTGATTGGCGGCAAGATTGGTGCTGAAGTTAAAACTGCACTTCCTGCAGGCGAGGATGCTGCCACTGTTCGCGGCCAGATCATTGATCAGGTGGTACAGGCAGTTCTCGAAGCTGACACCCCACTACCGCTTGAAGCCCTGGCAGATCGTGCAATCCGCGCGCTCGGTCATGATAAGACTGCCGGCGCAAACTGGGCAGATGCCGGTAGCTTCCGCGATCTGCTTATTGCGGAACTACCAGACTCCATCAAGCTGACCGGTGAGCCACCTTATCTTGCCTATGAAGCATCGCGGGCGATCCCACAACAGCCCGCACCAACTCCACAGCCTCAGCTGCAATCGTCTCCGGTTCCAACTGCACCTGTCCCAGCGCCGACACCTGCACCTGCGCCTGCAGCAACCGGGTTAGATGCCGGTGTTGCGGTTGCACAGGTTGCTCAGCCAGAGGCTGTTGCTGCGACTCTAGCGCAAGCACCTGCTCCTATAGCATCACCAGCACCACAGCAGCAGATCCAAGAACCTGTTGCCCCGGTTGCACCAGTTGCTCCGATCGCACAGCCAGCCGCGGCAGCGCCAATGCCTGTCGAACAGCCACAGGCTCAACC
Source organism: Filomicrobium sp. (assembly GCA_002689605.1). GTDB lineage: Bacteria > Pseudomonadota > Alphaproteobacteria > Rhizobiales > Hyphomicrobiaceae > Tectiglobus. Next base: position 65,431 of record NZGY01000087.1, on the reverse strand, counting down.
AGTTGCTGAGCAGCAACCGGCACAAACTATAGCTGCCGGTGATCTGCAACAGTCAATCTCACGCATCCATGAAGCTTCCCAGGCGCCACCTTTCTCTCCACCAGAGTATCGCGCACTGTTCAGCATTATGGCGCAAGAGATCAGCGAGAACCAATTGCAAGGTGTGAAGACACTGCAAAATGTCATCACACGCGCTGGCAGCCTTGGCCTTGATGTCAAACAGGACGATGCCCGTTATGTTCTTGACGCAATCAGTGAGGCTGATCCTTGGTTTGAGAACGGTGCTTCAGCTTCGTTGTTTGCCAGCCGTTTCCGAAACTTTGTTGTTTCGAAATGTCGAGACCATGGTCTCAACCTATCGGCCGCTGAACTTGACCTAATCGATGCATGGTTCGCCGGGTCACCAATAGCTGATCAAGGTGATACTGTGCAGGCTGCTACTGAGCCGCAACCACAGCAGGCACCAGCTGCAATTCCACAGCAAGCGGAAGCAGTGCCCGCTCAGGATATGACTGCAGGTGGACGTTTGGATTGGCTTCAGCCGACTGCAGCACCAGCCGCACAACAATCTGTTCAGCCGCAGCAGCCACTGGCAACTGCTGTTACCCAACCAGTTCAAGCTGCACCTGCTCCAGCGGCGCAGCCGGTTGCTGCCGGCGAGCCAGTAGCAAACGAAGAAGACTTCCCACGCATTGTTCGGAATCGACTACGTGGATAGATCTGCCTAGCGGTTACTCCTCTTCAAGAGTAAAGGCCGCGGATGACATCATCCGCGGCCTTCTTTATTTGCAAATTCTCTGGTTGCTCGGACCAGTATTCGAATTAGTCTCGCTTAACACACATCGCAACGCCCATACCGCCGCCAATGCAGAGGGTAGCCAGACCTTTCTTGGCATCACGGCGCTGCATCTCATAGAGCAACGTTGTTAGAACCCGTGCGCCCGACGCTCCGATTGGGTGACCGATTGCTATTGCGCCACCGTTAACATTGACCCTGTCTGTATCCCAACCAAGGCCTTTGTTGACAGCACAGGCTTGCGCAGCAAATGCTTCGTTTGCCTCGATCAGGTCGAGGTCCTCAACGGTCCAACCAGCACGCTCCAGGGCTTTCTTGGAAGCTGGGATCGGTCCTGTTCCCATAACGGACGGATCGAGACCGGCATGCCCCCAAGATACGATGCGCGCCATTGGAGCGATGCCGCGCTTGTCAGCTTCGGCGCCCGTCATGAGTACAACGGCAGCGGCACCATCATTGATACCCGATGCGTTGCCTGCAGTGACTGTACCTGCATCGCGATCAAAAGCTGGACGCAGCTTTGCCAGACTTTCGGCCGTCACACCGGCTTTGATGTACTCATCTGCATCGCAAACGACTTCGCCTTTCCGGGTCTTGATGGTGACCGGAACGATCTCATCTTTAAAGCGACCTTCCTTCTGCGCAGCCTCAGCTTTGTTCTGAGATGCTGCAGCGAAGCTGTCCTGCTCATCGCGCGTGATCTGCCACTCACGTGCAACGTTCTCAGCAGTGTTGCCCATGTGGTAGCCGTGGAACGCGTCGATCAAACCGTCGCGCAGCATGGAGTCTATGAATTTGGTATCGCCCATTTTGGTGCCATCGCGCATGTGTGCGACGTGCGGAGCCATGCTCATGTTCTCCTGACCGCCAGCAACGACAATGCTGGAAGATCCATCGGTAATCTGCTGTGCGCCCAGCGCAACAGCCCGCAAGCCGGAACCGCAAAGCTGATTCATGCCCCACGCAGGTGCTTCGACCGGAATACCAGCGTTAATTGATGCTTGCCGGGCCGGGTTCTGGCCCATGCCGGCTGCCAGGATCTGTCCCATGATGACTTCGGAAACCGAGTCTGCCTCAACTTTGGCACGCTCAAGCGCCGCCTTAATCGCAATTGACCCGAGATCGTGGGCGGCTGTGCCGGCCAGGGTGCCGTTGAACGATCCAACGGGCGTCCGCGCCGCGCCTGCAATCACAATCGTATCTTCTGCTGCGCTCATATAGTTTTCTCCTGATAGTAGATTACAAACGGGCCGAGTGTTCGCTCATCCGCTTGAATTCCGTACAAATGCGATCTTCAATTGCCCTGCATTGATGCACCGCAACGAAGCCAATAACAACCAGGACTATGGTTGTTTCGGGCAATAACGAACTGGACTTCCAATTACATTCGCAACAGGCGCGACAAAACGACTAGCTCGCGCCTCGTGTGCGTGATACTATTTCGCAACGTACAAATTACGTCAATTGAATCTGGGATGAACTGGTCATGGCGGCTCAAAATGATCGCACAGCCAACGGCTTCGGCCCGGTTGTCGTTAAAAAATATGCCAATCGCCGCCTCTATAATACCGAGACAAGCACATACGTGACGCTCGAGGATCTTGCCCAGATGGTGCGCTCAGACCGCGATTTCGTGGTTAACGATGCCAAGAGTGGGGATGATCTCACCCATTCCGTACTCACACAGATCATTGTTGAACAGGAGAGCAAGGCGGGAGGCCCATCACTGCTGCCGGTGCCATTCCTTCGGCAACTCATTCGTTTCTACGACGACGCCGTCGGCAAGATGGTTCCGAGTTATCTGCAATATTCGATGGCCGCGTTGACCAAGGAGCAGGAGCGCTACCGGTCGCAGTTTACGAACTGGGGACCGAACGCAATGGAGGCCTACCAAGAACAAGCGCGTAAAAATCTCGCGATGTTCGAGCAGGCCATGGCCATGTGGTCGCCGGTGCAGACAAATACGACGGCCTTTGATGAACCACAAACCGGGCAGTCCGATCTAAACGGGGCTGCCTCCCCACCCACTCAACCGCCAGCAGAAACTGAGACTGTCTCTTCGCAACCAGCGAATGGTAACGCGCCGGCAAGCGAAACAGCAGATAGTACGGCCGAGCCACAACCGTCAGAGATTGATGTTTTGAAGGCAGAGTTGGCCGCAATGCAGGAACGCATCGAGCGGATTTCGCGGAGTTCATAAAGGAACGCCGCCTCCTGGTCTCATCACGCAAGAACCAGGCAACAGCTCCGATAGCATATGCTTGGTCCCAGTCATTGAGCTTTTGTGATTTTAAGCCGATACGCTGCGCATTAGCGCATGTTGCAGAGCTTTGTGACGATCAATTCGTGGTCTGGTTGCGCCGATACAATCATATGGCCACGCGTCAGCCCAATGTCCTCCAGCAAATGATTATCAAGCCTGGACAGCTCGTCGAGCTGACGTTGCTTTCTGCCTGCATAAATCAATGCATCGAATGGGTTACCCAGGTCAGGAATCCAACGTGAGACTGTTTCCAGCCAGCCGGAGCCTTTCAGTGTTGTTGTGTGTGCCATGATCAGACTTCCTTGTTCTTACGATTGGTCAGGACATCAGATGTTTCTCGGCCAGTTTGAAGTCATTTAGGAGCAAACCTGACATGCAAAGAAAGCATGTCTCGGCAACGGTTCGCGAAGACCTGGAAACGACCGGATCGCTCTAAATTAACTACGGGATTTATTTACTAATTCCGGCGCATCCACGTGGTATAGTCGGTTCAGAAAAAAGTTGGCGGATGTCATGTCACGTAAACGTGTCCTACTCATCATCGGCGGCGGAATTGCTGCCTACAAATGCCTCGAGCTGATCCGTCGCGCGCGTGACCACGGTATCGACGTTCGTGCTATTATGACGAAGGCAGCGCAGGAATTTGTAACGCCGCTTTCCGTCGGTGCGCTGACCAATGATCGTGTGTTCACCGATCTATTCGATCTCAACGATGAGCGAGAGATTGGACATATTCGGCTCTCACGAGAGGCCGACTTGATCGTCGTTGCACCTGCCACTGCAGATTTATTGGCGAAAATGGCTGGCGGCCACGCTGATGACCTGGCCACGTCAGTATTGATGGCAACGGACAAGCCTGTGCTTGCGGCACCTGCTATGAACCCGCGCATGTGGCAACACCCGGCAACGCAGCGCAACGTCGCTCAGTTAAGCCAGGATGGAGTTGTCTTCGTCGGACCGAACGTCGGTGAGATGGCTGAATCCAATGAAGCTGGTAAGGGCCGCATGGCCGAGCCGGCTGAGATTCTTGCTGCAATTGAAGGGCAACTTGACGACCGTCCGCAACCGCTTGCTGGTCGGCATGTGTTAGTCACCGCCGGTCCAACACATGAGCCAATAGACCCGGTGCGTTACATCGCTAACCGATCCTCCGGCACCCAGGGTTATGCCATTGCTGAAGCGGCACAGCGGCTTGGCGCTCGGGTTACGCTCATTTCAGGCCCAACTAACTTGGCTGCTCCAGCCAAAGTTGACATTCTGCGCGTCGAGGCAGCCAGAGAGATGCTCGAGGCCGTTGAACAAGCGCTTCCGGCTGACATCGGTATTTTTGCTGCCGCGGTTGCAGACTGGCGCGTGGCGTCCCAGGCAGATCAGAAGATCAAGAAAAGTGGAAAGGATCTGCCTACCCTCGAATTCGTTGAGAACCCGGACATCCTTCGAACGGTCGCCGGTTTGAAGAAACCGAAACGCCCTTCCCTCTTGATAGGCTTCGCGGCTGAGACTGAGAATGTGATCACTCACGCCAAGGCCAAGCTCAAGAAGAAGGGGTGCGATTGGATTGTCGCCAACGACGTGTCACCAGAGAGCGGCGTCATGGGTGGGACACGCAATACCGTCCATATTATATCTTCAATCGGGGTCGAGAATTGGCCTGAGGCCGACAAACATGAAGTCGCTGCCAAGATTATGGGAAAGGCCGCCAACGAACTGGCAGGCAGGTAGTCTAGAGTGTAAACAGTTGCCCGACCAATTGTGCTTCGGGATTGCTTGGAACATGCCGCAACAGCAGCTGCTTAAAATTAAAGTTCTGCCTCATGGAGAAAATTTGCCTCTGCCTGAGTACGAGAGTGCCCAAGCAGCTGGCATGGATCTGCGTGCTGCGATTGAAGATAGCGATGAGCTTATCTGTGCCCCGGGTGCTCGTTGCCTGGTACCAACTGGCTTAGCAATCGCATTACCAGCTGGATTCGAGGCGCAAGTCAGGCCGCGATCTGGGTTGGCGCTCAAGCACGGGATCACGGTCTTGAACTCGCCCGGTACAATAGACGCCGATTACCGCGGTGAAATCAAAGTTATCCTGATAAATCTTGGACAAGAAGACTTCCGCTTTTCAAGAGGCGACCGCATTGCGCAGCTGGTGATTGCCAAGGTCGAGCAACCTCGTGTTGAGATTGCTCTTGAACTGGACACAACCGAGCGGGCGAACGGTGGATTTGGATCCACGGGTGTCTAATCCAGCCCTGTTGCTGCGCCAGAGCGAGCAGCGTTACAAATGTCGGCTTTTAAGAGTGCCCCGCGATCGACTACAATAAGGAAAACTGAGCAACCTGTTTATCAGGACACAAGACTATGAGCAGCGAACCCATTTTTAAGACGCTAGCAGGCACGCAATCCTGGGGACGCGGTCGCGTCTTCAACAATATTACTGAGACGATCGGTCAAACTCCGCTAATCAGACTGGGTAAACTTATCGAACAGGCCAATGTCAAAGCCGACATCCTGTTGAAACTGGAATTCTTTAATCCTCTCGGTAGTGTGAAAGATCGTATCGGCGTTGCAATGGTCGATGTCATGGAGGCAAGCGGCCAAATCAAACCGGGTGAATCTATTCTGATCGAGCCGACCTCTGGTAATACTGGCATAGCGCTAGCCTTCGTTGCAGCTTCACGCGGTTATGACCTCATCCTGACAATGCCTGAAACGATGTCGCTGGAACGCCGCCGCCTCCTCACACATATGGGGGCCAAGCTTGAGCTCACCCCAGCCGAAAAAGGTATGCGTGGCGCAATCGAGCGGGCCAATGAACTGACCGAACTCATTCCGAATGCAGTCCAGCCGAAACAGTTTGATAATCCTGCAAACCCGGCTGTGCACGAGGTGACCACTGCGGAAGAAATTTGGTCCGATACGGCTGGAGAGGTTGATGTGATAGTTGCCGGTGTCGGCACTGGTGGAACGCTCACTGGTTGCGCGACAATCCTCAAACCAAGACGTCCGGACATGACTGCTGTCGGTGTCGAGCCAACCGATAGTGCTGTGCTCTCAGGTCAGGCTCCCGGACCTCATAAGATCCAGGGGATCGGTGCCGGTTTCGTTCCCGAAGTCCTGAATACTGAGTTGGTCGATGAGGTTATCAAAGTGCCGAATGAAATGGCTTTTGAGGTTGCCCGTTTACTTGCGAAAGTTGAGGGCATCCCTAGCGGGATCTCCACTGGTGCAAATGTTGCTGCCGCATTGACGATTGCTGTCCGGGACAATATGGCCGGCAAAAGAATTGTAACATTTGCGCCGTCCCACGCGGAACGCTACCTCTCTACTGACCTCTTCGCTGCAAGCGGTCCTGAAGGCGTGGCAGACTCGTAAGGAGATATGGCGCGGTTGTTTATGGAGAAAGCCGCTCAATTTCGATGACTTGCAACCTGCATCCAACAGTCGAGTAAACAGCATTCATGGCATCTCTCAACCCTGACGAAATCGAACGCTATAAGCGACATCTCGTGCTGCGTGATGTGGGTGGCCAAGGTCAGCAGAAGCTTAAGGCCGCGAAAGTTCTGGTTGTTGGTGCCGGTGGCTTGGGTTCGCCCGTTATCGTGTACTTGGCAGCTGCAGGTGTGGGTACAATTGGTGTTGTCGACGATGATACTGTTTCGCTTAGTAACCTGCAGAGGCAGATTCTGCATGGCACACGCGATGTGGAGCGTGCGAAAGTAGACAGTGCCAAGGATGCGGTTTCACATTTGAACCCACACGTTGACGTTCGCTGCCACAACGAGCGCGTGAGAGCTGACAACGTCTTAGCGCTGTTCGAGAATTACGATTTAATCGTTGATGGCTCAGACAACTTCGAAACGCGTTACCTGGTATCGGACGCCTGCTATCTTGCTAAGAAGACACTGGTCTTCGCAGCGCTTGGTCCATTCGACGGATATCTGACGACATTCAAGCCGCACGAGCAAGACGGCGATGGCAATCCTTACCCAACATACAGATGCGTGTTTCCGGAAGCGCCCAGCGGCGAGGCTGTGTTCAATTGTTCCGAGGTTGGCGTCTTAGGTGCAGTTGCAGGTGTGATGGGGACCTTACAGGCGACCGAGGTCTTAAAGGAGATCATAGGCGCGGGCGACACCATGGCGGGTAAGCTTTTAATATACGATGCCCTTGGCTGCCGATTTCAGACGATCACTTTGAAATGGGATCGCAACAATCCTCTCTCCGGCGAAAACGCCAGTATCCGGGATTTGTCGCTTCACAGCGAACAAGCAGCCTAGAGCAAGATCATCACTTGCATTGCGACCAAGCCATCAACTATTGGACGCAGCCACCGACTCTGCCAATGGGCATAGAAGTTCGAACATAATCGAAACACCAACCCAAGCTGTCATTCCGCTCGGGTCGAACGGTGGTGAGACTTCGACGAGATCGCAAGCGGCGATGTTCAGGCCTGAAAGTCCTCGGCACAACTGCTGCGCTTCAAACGTATTGAACCCGCCGATCTCAGGGGTGCCTGTCCCTGGCGCGAAGGACGGGTCAATGCCGTCGATATCGAAAGAAACGTAGATTGCGTCCTGGCCGACGATGTCGCGCGCCTCGGCCATGACATCTTCGACGCCACGCTTGAACAGCTCTTCGATCCTGACGAGGCGGACGCCGTTGGCGAGCGCAAAATCAATATCTTCAGTATCGTAGCCCGTGCCACGAATGCCGATTTGGACGACTTTCTTTGGATCAAGCAAACCTTCTTCAACAGCCCTGCGAAACGGTGTTCCGTGCGTGTACTTGTAACCGCCGAAATACGAATTGTAGAAATCGGTATGGGCATCGAAGTGAATCATGCCGAGTGGCTTGTCTTTGGCCACAGCTCGTAAGACTGGCAACGAGACCAAGTGATCACCACCTGCGGTAAACGGACGAACTCCGGCGGCAATGACCTTCTGATAGACTGATGTCACCCGCTGCAACGTATCCATCACGTCAGCGGGATTGACGGCCACATCGCCAAGGTCTGCGCAGTTGACAGCCTCAAACGGATTAAGCCCGGAGACAGGATGGACCTGCCGGATCATTGTTGATGCATCGCGCAGTGCGCGCGGTCCATGACGAGCGCCTGGCCGATTGGTTGTCCCACCGTCCCATGGCACGCCAACAAAACCGATGCTCACCTCCGAAATGTCCGGTTCGCCAAGTTCCAGATGCGGTAGACGCATAAACGTTGGCACACCCGCAAACCTTGGCAGTTCAAAACCCGAGATCGGCAAGAACGAGCGAGACATCGGTTTTCCTCTTTGAGGTAATGGATGGAAATCAGAACATGGCCGGGAAGACGCGATCCGGCGGTGCATGGCCATCCATAAAAGTCTTGATGTTGATGATGACTTTCTCGCCCATGTCGACACGCCCCTCGATGGTGGAAGAACCCATATGAGGTAGCGCAACGACCCGGCTGGAGCTGAGAAGCTTTGGATTAACCGCCGGCTCATGCTCGAACACATCAAGCCCGGCACCGGCAATCTTCTCGGCTTCAATCAGGCGAGAGAGCTCATTCTCGTCAATGACTTCTCCACGAGCTGTGTTGACGATAAATGTTGTGGGTTTAAGTAGATTCAGCCGGCGTGCCGACAGCAGATGATACGTTGCCGGCGTATGCGGGCAATTCACCGAGATGATATCCATCCGGGCCAGCATCTGATCGAGACTCTCCCAGTATGTTGCCTCTAGCTCCTGCTCAATCTCCTCCGCAACGCGTCGGCGATTGTGATAGTGGATCTGTAGCCCGAATGCGCGGGCACGGCGCGCTACTGCTGTGCCAATGCGTCCCATACCGATAATACCGAGACGCTTCCCGTATATGCGATTCCCCAACATCCAGGTTGGTGACCAACCACCCCAGGCGGCATTCTGCTCCTTAAGGTAAGCAGTGCCCTCAGCAAGACGACGCGGGACTGCCAAAATCAACGCCATGGTCATGTCAGCGGTGTCTTCCGTCAGAACGCCTGGCGTATTCGTTACGATGATTGAGCGATTGCGCGCAGTGTCGAGATCAACATTGTCGACACCTGTTCCGAAGTTCGCGATCAGCTTCAACTGTGGCCCTGCCTGCGCCAGTACAGATCGATCAATCTTATCGGTCACCGTCGGCACCAAAACGTTGGCAGTCTTCGCTGCTTCGATCAGTGCAGCCTGCGACATTGGTGTGTCAGCGATATTCAGCTGCGTTTCGAACAGTTCTCGCATGCGTGTTTCGACAATGTCCGGCAGCTTCCGGGTGACGACAACTTTGGGCTTGCGTGCTGTGCTTGGCATATTGACACTTCAATGGTGATGAAACTGGCTTCTCTTGCTAATCTGTCGCCCGAATCTGATCAACAGATGGCTCAGATCAGCGTGTCTAACAGATGGGTCTTTGCTTGACAAAGATAGTCATTCTTTACGTCCGAACCAGGATTGACCTAGCCAGGACATAAGTCTCACGCAATTAGACGTGAGCATTATCGCATAAAGTCTATCAACCTTAATGTTCTGGAAAATGGGAAAGAGTTCTTGATCAGTTTTCTACCAAAATTAGCAATAGCCAGCTTGCTGATTTGGCCACTTGTTTCTCTGCAAGCTCAGGAGCGGATAGGCAAGAGTGGGTTGCCACTGCCCCGGTTCGTCAGCCTCAAGTCCAACCCAGTTAATCTCAGGACGGGACCAGGCCGCCAATTCCCCAAAGCCTGGATCTTCAGACGAGCGGGACTGCCGGTGGAAATTTATGAGGAATACGGTGACTGGCGCAGAATCAGAGACTCGGAAGGTGCGACCGGTTGGATCCTGAAGCCGCTGCTCTCAGGTCGACGGACAGCTCTCGTTTTGCCGTGGAACAAGACAAAATCGGGCCAGCGTACATACGCCAGCCTGTTATCCCGTGGCAGGGCCGGCTCGAGCCCTGTCGCCAAGCTCGAGGCTGGCTCGCTTGTCAGTCTGAAATCATGCGATGGTCAGTGGTGCTTAATAGCGGTAAGCAGCTACCGCGGGTACATAGAGCAAAAGCAGCTTTGGGGTGTCTATAAAGATGAACGCCTAAACTAGAGCAAGATCGTTCCGGATGGGATCACCGCTCGACTTGCTCACTTTGTTGGCCGGAACGTGAATCGGTCTCTAGCGCTCTTCTGCCGAACTCGGCATTAGACCTGATGCTGCGCCCGAAGCGACCCTACAGCGGAATCACTCTCGAACTAGCCGTACCACGACATCAACATGCGAAATTCTCATGCCTGGCGGCGGAGTCGGCAGGCCCTCGACCCTGACCGAGTCTTCCGGGATGTCGATCAATGCGCCCTGCTGTTCGTCAAAGAAATGGCTGTGGTTTGACGTGTTTGTATCGAAATAAGTTTTCGAACCGTCGATCGCCAGCTCGCGCAACAATCCTGCTTGTCGAAACTGATGCAACGTATTGTAAACAGTGGCCAAAGAGACTTTCTCGCCAGCTGCAACGGCTTCTGCATGGAGGTGCTCTGCAGTGACATGTCGGTCACCATTACCGAAGAGCAGGAACGAGAGCGTGATACGTTGCCGCGTCGGCCGTAAATTAGCCTGCCGCAGGAGCTCCATCGTACATGCTTGGCGCTCAGTTGAAGTGTTTGTCATTCGCCGTATTTGTCCTTGGATTGCGCGCAAGACTCGAGCATCGCGTCCCATGGTTGTCGCAGCCGGAACTCTAGTTATATACTGCCAGTGCGCTGTTTATCAATACCTCGGCATCTCAGTTGAGATCGTTTGAACTTGACCTTACCGCCTTAACTGGCCCAATTGCTTTAACAGGCCTTTTTGAAGCGGCAAAGCCGGTGTGCTAGTGTTTCTCTTAAAGTTAACCAGCAAGGCGATCTAAGGCGCGACAGCGGGACGTAGGCCGCGCGAACGGGGGACTGAGATAATCGATATGACTGAGCGGCGTTCGAGTTACGAATACGAAGATATACTCGCTTGCGGTCGAGGTGAGCTGTTTGGCCCAGGCAATGCCCAACTTCCACTTCCCCCGATGCTGATGTTCGAACGGATATCTTCCATCAGTGAGACGGCTGGAGAAAATGGCAAAGGGCAAATTGTTGCTGAGATGCAAATTGCCGATAACCCTCAGTGCGAATGGTTTTTCAATTGCCACTTCAAGGACGACCCTGTGATGCCCGGCTGCCTGGGTTTGGACGCCCTTTGGCAGATGACAGGCTTCTTTCTCGGGTGGCTCGGAGCTCCCGGTCGTGGACGTGCGCTAGGAGTTGGCGAAGTCAAATTCACCGGGATGGTACTGCCGAGCGTCAGACGCATTGAATACGTTGTTGATTTCAAACGGGTAATTCTGCGCAAGCTTAAGCTTGGCATAGCTGACGGCCGTGTTATGGCAGACGGTGAGACAATCTTTACCGCCACTGACCTGAAAGTTGGCCTGTTCGACGCTGCGGATACAGTGCAGAATACCGCTTAATTCATCCGCGCTCGCTGCCTGTCCGCTTCCCGGAGAGACCGCTGTCGTGGTATCGCCGCGATAGCTGTGTACAGGGCGCAGTGGATCGAAAACAAAAGGATAAGAGATGAGGCGCGTTGTCGTCACCGGCATGGGAATTGTCTCTAGCATAGGCAATTCCGCGCAAGAGGTCGTTACGTCGTTGCGGGAAGGTAAATCTGGTCTGGTCCATGCGGATCGTTACGAAGAGCTTGGCTTCCGATGCCATGTTCATGGTGAACCGCAACTAGACTGGAAGGAACTTGTTCCAAGGAAGCCAAAGCGTTTCATGGAAGCTGGCTTGGCATGGAATTACATCGCCATGGACCAGGCTATTCGTGACGCCGGCCTGGAGCAGGATGAAGTCGTCAACGAGCGCACCGGTATTATCATGGGTTCGGGTGGTCCTTCGACGACCGCAATCGTGCGTTCTGCCGGCGTCGCGGTCGAAAAGGGCCCTAAAAAAATAGGTCCTTTCGAGGTCCCCAAAGCCATGTGCTCTGGACCATCGGCAGTCCTGGCGACCAGCTTCGAAATCAAAGGCGTAAACTACTCGATTTCATCGGCTTGCTCTACGTCCGCGCATTGTATTGGCAATGCGACCGAGCAGATCCAGTGGGGCAAGCAAGACATTGTGTTTGCTGGCGGCTGTGAGGAACTTGACTGGACTTTGTCATCGCTGTTTGACGCGATGGGTGCGATGTCTTCGAACTTCAATGACAGCCCCCAGACGGCAAGTCGTGCCTTTGACCGTGACCGCGATGGCTTCATCATCGCTGGCGGTGCGGGTGTGCTGATATTGGAAGAGCTAGAACATGCGAAAGCGCGTGGAGCGAAGATTTACGCTGAAGTCGTCGGATACGGCGCAACCTCAGATGGTTTCGATATGGTCGCGCCTTCCGGTGAAGGTGCCGCGCGTTGCATGCAACAGGCTATGAATGGGCTGGATGGTAAAGGGGTCGGCAAAGTCGACTACATTAACCCTCATGCGACTTCGACGCCAGTTGGCGATGTGAAGGAAGCAGAAGCGCTCAGAACCGTGTTTGGTAAGGATATCCCAGCGATCTCAGCAACAAAGTCGTTAACAGGGCACTCACTCGGAGCGATTGGCGTTCAAGAAGCTGTCTTCTCGTTACTTATGATGAATAACGGCTTCATCTGCGAAAGCGCCAATATCAGTAACCTTGATCCGGAATTCGAGGACATCCCCATCGTTCAGAAGCGGCAAGATGATGTTCCGCTTAACTGTATCATGTCGAATAGCTTCGGTTTCGGCGGAACCAATGCCACTTTGGTGTTTCGCCGGCTCGACAGTTAGTAAATGAACTGACGCGCGCCTATTCGCGTGTACAGATTTGAGTGCATGACTGACGGCCCCAGGTATAAGTGTATCGACAGCGTTGGGACGTGCAAATATGCGGCTCTATAGGAGCGGATGTGGCTGGTTTGAGGCTGAAGGGCCGGTAGCCCAAAGACGTTCAGGGAAAAGACGAATGACAGAAATTGATGTCGCCAAGCCCGGACCGATCATGGCAGGCAAGCGCGGATTGGTTATGGGTGTTGCCAATGACCGTTCCATCGCCTGGGGCATCGCACGGGTTTTGGCCGGCCAAGGTGCGGAACTCGCCTTTACGTATCAAGGAGACGCGTTCGGACGCCGCGCGATCCCATTGGCAGAGTCTGTCGGCTCCAAGATTATTGTTCCCTGTGATGTGAGCGATCTCGACAGCGTCGATAACGTGTTTTCTGAGATCGAGAGCAGCTGGGGCTCACTCGACTTTGTTGTGCATGCCTTGGCCTTCTCCGACCGCCGTGAACTCGCCGGACGCTATGCTGATACGACACGCGATAACTTCGTGAACACGATGGTTATCTCATGCTTCTCTTTCACCGAGATCGCAAAGCGGGCCGCAGCGTTGATGCCGAATGGCGGTTCAATGATCGCCCTCACTTACGGCGGCGCCACTCGCTGGGTACCATCATACAATGTCATGGGTGTCGCGAAAGCGGCGCTCGAAGCCTCTGTACGCTATCTCGCGACAGACCTTGGCGTTGACGGCATCCGCGTGAATGCATTGTCACCGGGCCCTATGCGTACGCTGGCAGGCTCCGGCGTTTCGGACGCGCGTTACATCTTCAACTATCAGCGCGATCACTCACCGCTAGGCCGTACACCAACGCTAGATGAAGTTGGAGGTTCAGCACTCTACCTGCTGTCACCCTTGTCCGGCGGCGTTACAGGCGAAGTGCATTTCGTCGATTGCGGTTATAACTCCGTCTCGATGCCAAGCCTCGAGCAGCTCAAGGCTCTTGAGGCGGCAGCTCGCGCTGATACCAAAGCTGCTGAGTAGTTATCGGCAGACCAACGAGCTTAAATAAATACGGCGGGCTTTGAGCCCGCCGTTTTTTATTGCCTCGCTTTTGAGCTCTGATCAGTCAGAGCGCTCACGGCGGCGGCGTGGTGGACGGCGACGTTCGCCACCATCATCATCCTCTTCGCCTTCTGCACGAGGAATTTCCTCACCAGTTTCCTGGTTGACGACCTTCATGGACAAGCGGACTTTGCCGCGGTCTTCAATCGCCAGCAGCTTGACGAAGACTTCCTGACCTTCCTTGACGATCTCGCTCGGATGGTTCGGACGCCCCTCGTTTGTCAGCTGGGATACGTGAACCAATCCGTCCTTCGGACCGAAGAAGTTCACGAAGGCACCGAAGTCCATGATCTTGACGACTTTACCTTTGTAAACCTCGCCAACTTCTGGCTCCGATGTGATCGCCTTGATCCGGGTTAGAGCTGCATCGATGATCTCGCGGCTGGTGCCGGCAATCTTGACCGTCCCGTTATCTTCAATGTCGATTTTGGCGCCGCTTTCTTCGACGATCGAACGAATAACGGAACCACCACTACCGATGACTTCACGGATCTTGTCGGTTGGAATGGAGATGGTTTCGATGCGCGGTGCATGATCACCAACATCGTCACGGGCTTCACCAAGTGCCTTGGCCATTTCACCGAGGATATGCATACGGCCGTCTTTGGCCTGGTCCAGAGCGACCCGCATAATCTCTTCGTTGATACCTGTGATCTTGATGTCCATCTGAAGCGATGTAACGCCGACTTCTGTACCTGCGACTTTGAAGTCCATGTCGCCAAGGTGATCTTCGTCGCCGAGAATGTCGGAAAGGACAGCGAAGTCATCACCTTCCTTAATCAATCCCATGGCGATACCAGCAACTGGTCGCTTGAGAGGGATACCGGCGTCCATCATAGCCAATGAGGCACCACAGACCGTGGCCATTGACGAGGAACCGTTCGACTCGTTGATCTCAGAGACGATTCGGACAGTGTAAGGAAACTCTTCAGCATCTGGTACCAACGGATGCACAGCGCGCCATGCCAGCTTGCCATGTCCGATCTCGCGCCGACCCGGTGAACCAATTCGGCCCGTCTCACCGACGGAGAATGGTGGGAAGTTATAGTGCAACATGAAGCGCTCACGCCGCGTACCTTCCAAACCATCGACGAACTGCTCATCGTCACCGGTACCAAGGGTTGCCACGACCAAAGCCTGGGTTTCACCACGCGTGAACAGCGCTGAGCCATGCGTGCGAGGCAATACGTGGACTTCAGAAATGATCGGGCGGACTGTCTTCAGATCACGACCGTCAATACGCTTGCCGGTGCTGAGGATGTCGCCACGGACAATGTCCGATTCCAAACTCTTGAAAACGTCACCGATCAAAACCGACTCGGTTCCGTCATCTTCTTCTGGCTTCAGCGCGTCAAAGACAGCTTTCTTTGCTTCCGCAACAATGTTCTGGCGAGCCTGCTTTTCAGGAGTTGCAAAAGCCTTTCTCAGATCAGCTTCTGCGATTTCCTTGGCTTTGGCTTCGTACTTGGACTTATCTGGTGGTGTGATATCCCAAGGCTCTTTGGCTGCTGTTTCCGCCAACTTGATGATCGCATCAATCACTGGCTGGAAGTGCTTGTGGCCGAACATAACTGCGCCAAGCATATCGGATTCAGGCAGTTCCTGAGCCTCGGACTCAACCATCATGACCGCGTCCTGCGTACCAGCGACGACCAGGTCAAGTTTGGTTTGATCCATTTCGTCGAGCAGAGGATTGAGGACGAATTCGCCATCGATCATGCCAACGCGTGCAGCGCCGATCGGACCGAGGAATGGAAGGCCTGACAATGTCAGCGCGGCACTTGCTGCGATCATTGCCAGAACATCTGGGTCGTTCTCATTGTCAAATGACAGAACTGTCGTGATGACCTGTGTTTCGTTCTTAAAGCCATCGACAAATAGCGGGCGGATCGGACGGTCGATCAATCGAGAAGTGAGTGTTTCCTTCTCTGTTGGGCGTCCTTCACGCTTAAAAAAACCGCCTGGAATCTTGCCGGCGGCATAAGTCTTTTCCTGGTAGTTGACGGTCAGTGGGAAGAAGTCGACACCTGGGCGAACGCTTCGTGCGGCCACAACGGTTGCCATAACACTGGTATCGCCATACTGGGCAAACACAGCGGCATCGGCCTGGCGTGCCATGCGACCGGTTTCCAGCTTCAGCTTACGGCCGCCCCAGTCGATTTCCAGGCGGTGAATATCAAACATCGTTTCGTCTTTCGTTTTCGTTTCTATCTTCATCGTCGTACGTCCAATTGGTGGCAGGCCGTGCCCGCGCACCACTTAAGCTTCGCAAACACAGCAGGCGCCGCAGACCGTCTGGTCGGCAGCGCGAAGCTTCTTGCGAAAGTGGCTGAACCGAGTGGGAGAGCCAATAGCGGCATCTCTGCATCGGCCGTATTAACGGCGGATACCCAGTTTCTGGATGATACCCTGATAACGGGCCTCGTCTTTAGCTTTCACATAGTCCAACAACTGCCTGCGCAGACTGACCATCTTGAGAAGGCCGCGGCGGGAGTGGTTGTCCTTTTTGTGCTGCTTGAAATGCTCGGTCAGGTTAGTGATCCGCTCAGTCAGGATCGCGATCTGAACCTCTGGAGACCCGGTATCGCCAGATTTCGTGGCATTGTCCTTAATAAGTTCGGCTTTACGCTCAGCCGTTACCGACATCAGCAGTTCCTTTCACAAATAATGATGCATTTTGTGGGGGATCCCCCGGGCTGCGACCGGTGCCGGGATGTCGTCCAGCGAGAGCCGCAAAAGATAAACGCGGACAACAGACAAACGGCCTGATCCGAACTGTCGGCGTTATATACACGAATTTTCCGGAAAAGCGAGCTTATTCCTATATCTCAGCAGGTCAGACCAGATTAAAGACCCTCGTTGGCCTCAATTCTCCTCTCGCCATCTCGACGATTGCGACCAAACGGCCCTCGCAAGTTGCATACGCTGCACCTTCCACAATCGGTGCGTCGCGCCCGCGCAGCAACACGCCCTGGCCACGTGCGAGCCGCGAAGCGTCAGTTGTCGTCAGCGAAAAGTGGGGCAAGTCCGCGAGCGTTGCCTGAACCGGCAACAAGAGTTGCGACGCCTCTGCACCTGTCTCAAGGCCTTCTGCTTCCCGCTCCAGCTGTTCCATGGACCATGCCGTACTTTCATCGAACGGCCCGACCTTGGTCCGCCGCAGCGCAATCACGTGACCAAAACATCCAAGCTCTCTCCCAAAATCTCGCGCCAGGGCGCGCACGTATGTGCCTTTGCCACAGGTTGCCGAAAAGACCGCGGTTGAGTCATCGACGATTTCGCGTAGTTCTAGCTGCTTGATTTCGACCTCGCGCGCGTCCAACTCGACCTTCTCACCATCCCTAGCCAGGTCATAGGCGCGGTTGCCGTCCAATTTGATCGCCGAAAAGCGGGGAGGGACCTGCTCGATCGTACCTCGGAAATTTTCCAGGCAGGCCTCGATTGCTTCACGCGTCGGCCTCTTGTCGCTTTGCTGAGTGATTTCGCCTTCAGTGTCATCCGTCTCAGTCTCGCCGCCCCAGCGAACCGTGAACTGATATGCTTTTTCGCCGTCCATGGCGTAGGAGACTGTTTTTGTCGCCTCACCAAAAGCGAGTGGCAGAATTCCAGTCGCCAACGGATCAAGTGTGCCAGCGTGCCCAGCCTTTTGTGCCGACAATAACCGCTTTGTTCGGGCGACGGCCGATGTCGACGTCATGTTCAATGGCTTGTCCAAAACCAGCCAGCCGTGAACCGGGCGCCCTTTCTTTTTGCGTGCCATTCTCTAGCTCTTCTTCGGCATGCACCGCCTTAAATCAATCGGGACCAGTGTGATCAGTCTTCCCGAGTATCCTGGCGAACTCTGTCAGTTTCCAACAATTCATCGATCCGCATCGCCTCGTCAAACGAGTCATCCGGACGGAACCTTACATCTGGCGCAAACTTCAGCGCGACAGCTTTAGCCACCTCGCCGCGAATATACCGTCTGTTGCGATTAAGAGCGTTGATGACACCGTCCATTTCCCCACCACCCAGCCGCATCACGAAAGCCGTTGCGATCTTAAGATCGGGGCTCATGCGTACTTCCGGGATCGTCACGAAGAAGCCCTGTAGCTCCTCATCGTAAATTTCACCGCGGGTCAGCATTTCGGACAGTTTGTGGCGCACCAGTTCGCCAACGCGCAATTGGCGTTGTGAGGGGCCTTTTGGGGCAGATTTAGCCGCCATGGCGACAAGCCTTTCAGTTTGTATAGAGCTTTTCTCTAGTCGCTCGTGTTCTTCTGATGCCAATCGAGAATCAAATCGGCAACTGCATCCGGACGCTCGTACTGCGGGAAGTGACCGATATCTGGCAGCACATTGTAACTGTATCCTGCCGGAAAGAACGGGTCGCAGTTCTCTGAGATCTCGGGAAGGCAGCAGGTATCGGCGGCACCATAGATGATGCGTGTCGGCACCGAAATCGTTGTTGCATGTCGGACAACTTTCTCATCAGCATCGTAGGCCGGATCTGGCTGGTAGAGCTTCCATCTGTTGCGATAGAAATGCAGCACGACATCCGGCCAGTAAGGGTTGGTCCAGGCCGCTGAGGCTGCTTTCCATTGGTCTTCTGAATACCAACCCGACGGCCCCCATGTATCCCACAGATAGCGACAAAACTCCCGCGGCGCGTCTCGAAATGCGATCTCGCCATGACGTGTCGCGAAATACCATTGGTACCAGAAAGCACGCCCCTGTTCTGGTGAAAGCGGCAAAAGATGATCGGGCGTCTTCCAACCGAGTGACATGGCCACGGCAGCCGTCAACCTCTCAGGGGCCAGAGTGCTCATATCGAAAACGGCACGCGCGCCCCAATCGTGTCCGACAACTGTAAAGCGATCGATTGATAGGGCATCAGCGAGCTCAAGAGCATCCCGGGCCAAGGCTACAACCTGTCCGCTGCGCGGCGTATCCGGGTTCAAGAACCGTGTCGCACCATATGCGCGCAAGCTCGGTACTATTGTCCTTATCCCAGCCGCATGGAGAGCAGGCACCACGAGATCCCAGCAACGCAGACTGTCCGGCCATCCATGCAGCAGCATGACAGGCCGGCCGGTATCCGGACCTGAAACCTCCACCTCAACGCTGAGGCGGGATGTTTCTATTTGGCTGACGTGGTTACTCATCTCGTATCAACGCATGGCGCTTATGGACAAATGACGCCTGCTCAACCGCAGGACTATTCGTCGACTGGGTGGCTGCTTGCCCGCCGTATCAACTGTTAGATCATCTCCAGCAGTAACGGCGGACGCAAATCTTGCTACCTCAGTTCTAGTGTTGCCTTTGCATCTGCCGCTTGGTTTCAAACTCGCAGCGAAGGGAGACCAAGCGGCAAATGCGCGACACTATAGCGTTCTTTGAACAGTCTCGACCTGGAAGCACTCGATGACATCTCCAGCGCGAATATCCTGGTAGTTTGCGAATGCCATACCGCATTCCTGACCACCTGGAACTTCTTTGACTTCGTCCTTGAAGCGCTTGAGCGTCGACAGCGTACCTTCGTGGATCACAACGTTGTCGCGTAGCAACCGGACCTTGGCACCGCGCTCAACCTTACCATCGGTGACCAAGCACCCCGCAACCTTACCGATCTTCGTGATGTTGAAGACTTCACGGATCTCAGCATTGCCGAGGAAGATCTCACGCAGCGTCGGATCCAGCATACCGGACATGGCAGCCTTCACGTCGTCTACGAGATCGTAGATGATGCTGTAGTAGCGGATCTCAACGCCTTCCTGCTCAGACGCCGTCTTGGCCTGAACATTGGCGCGTACGTTAAAGCCAATCACAACGGCATTGGAAGCTGTCGCGAGCGTGATATCTGACTCGGTGATACCACCCACACCAGAGTGAATGATCCGGGCTGCAACTTCTTCGTTGCCGACCTTTGACAGTGCACCAGCAATGGCTTCGACCGAGCCCTGCACGTCGCCTTTGACGATGAGCGGGAACTCTTTCTTACCTTCTTCGTGCAGCTGTTGCATCATCTGCTCAAGTGTACGAGCAGAACCGGCAGATCCCAGCGTCTCACGGCGCTTGCGGACACGATAATCGGTGATTTCCCGAGCCCGGGCTTCGTTCTCGACGACGGCAAACTGGTCACCAGCTTCCGGCGCGGAATCAAAACCAAGGACCTCTACAGGGAAAGAAGGGCCGCCTTTCACAACATTGGCCCCGGTATCATCGATCAAGGCTCTGACACGGCCCCATGACGAACCGGCCACGACAATGTCGCCAACTGACAGCGTACCACGCTGAACCAGCAAGGTACCGACCGGGCCACGACCGCGCTCCAACTTGGCTTCAATGACAAAGCCTTCCGCAGAGCGATCCGGGTTCGCTTTCAGATCGAGAAGTTCGGCCTGCAAGCTGATTGCTTCCAGCAGTCCGTCGAGGTTCATTTGCTTGAGCGCGGATACTTCCACTTCTAGCGTCTCACCAGACATGCTTTCGACGATAACTTCGTGCTGAAGCAATTCAGTCCTCACACGGCTTGGATCAGCGTCAGGCTTGTCCATCTTGTTGATTGCAACAATCAATGGCACTTCCGCGGCCTTGGCATGAGCGACCGCTTCAACTGTTTGCGGCATGACGCCATCGTCGGCAGCAACAACCAACACGACGATGTCCGTCACCTTCGCACCACGTGCACGCATTGCCGTAAATGCCGCGTGGCCTGGTGTATCGATGAACGTGATCTTGCTGCCGGCTTCAGTGGTGACTTGGTAGGCGCCAATGTGCTGCGTGATGCCACCTGCTTCGCCACTGGCAACGTTTGCAGCTCGGAGGGCGTCCAGCAGCGACGTCTTACCATGGTCAACGTGGCCCATGATGGTCACAACCGGGGCACGTGACAGAAGCGTCTCATCGTCATCGATTTCGCCGATGAAGCCTTCTTCAACGTCTGCCTCGGAAACCAGCTTTGCTGTGTGGCCGAATTCCTCAACGATCAGCTGCGCCGTTTCAGTATCAACGACATCGTTCATCTTGCGCATGTCGCCTTGCTTCATCAAATATTTGATGACGTCGACAGCGCGTTCTGTCATTCGGTTGGCTAGTTCCTGGATCGTAATAACTTCCGGGATAATGACCTCGCGTGAGATCTTCTCGCGAGTCTGCGAGATCCCCATCGCTTTTTGCTTTTCACGCTCGCGCTTGCGCTTCAAAGAAGCGAGTGAGCGTTCACGTTGGCGCTCATCGAACGCGTTGGTGATCGTCAGCTTACCTCGGACGCGGCCGTCATCACCGCGGCCAGCGCCGCGCTTACCGCCGCCGCGCCGCCTGCGATCGTCCTCTTCCTCGCGCGCTGATGGAGCAGGTGCTGCCGGCTTGAGCGTCCGACGTGGTGCTTCCTCAGCCTTCTTGGGAGGTTCGGGCTTCTTTGGCTCCGGTCGATCCGTCCGGGTCACGATCATCGGCTTGATCATGCCGACTGATTTGAGCAGCGGTTGATCGGCTCCGCTTCGATCCTGTGAAGGGGCTCTCGCTGCGGCTGCAGGTGGAGATTGTGTTTCCGGTTGCACCTTGGCTTTGGAGCGCGGCTTCGCATCAGCTTTTGCTGCTGGTGCTGCTACTGGTGCTTCCTGCTTCTGCTCGGCGGCCGGCGCTTCCGCAGCCTGTTCCTTTGCTTCCGAGCGCGCTGCCGGCTTTGGCGGATTAACCAACGATGGCGTCATGGCTGTCTTCTGAGACAGTTCACGAGTTTCGGCTTCTTGTTCGGCAAGTTGGGCCTGATGAAGCTTGCGCGCTGCCTCTGCGGCTTCCGCTTCCTTAGCCGCAGCCTCTTTCTGCGCGGCTTCCTGAGCTACCCGCTTCTTCTCGGCTTCCTCGGCATCAAGCTGTGCCTGTCGCTTGGCCGCCTCGACCGCTTCAAGCTCAGCATCTTTAGCAGCCCGTTGCGCTGCCGCGAGTGCTGCCGCGCGCTTTGCGACTTCTTCCTGAGAGAGCCCGCCAGCTGATTTCGCCGCCGCCTTGCCACCTCCAGCGGCAGCAGCCGGCTTTCGCGCGCCAGGTTTGTCAGGCTGCGCAAGCATCCGCTTACGCTTCTTCTCGACGACAACCGACTTTGACCGCCCATAGCTAAACTTTTGCTGCACATGCCCGGCGTCGACAGTCCTATTCAAACTCAAAGGTTTACGACCTTTGGTTTGTTTCTCGTCGGTTTCCTTCGATTCGCTCATGCTTGTTCCGTCTCTAGTCCTAAATCATTCGCCGACTCCGAAGGCGATGTTTCAACAATGGCTGCTTGCGTGCTTGATGTGCTGGCATCA
Source organism: Filomicrobium sp. (assembly GCA_002689605.1). Lineage (GTDB taxonomy): Bacteria > Pseudomonadota > Alphaproteobacteria > Rhizobiales > Hyphomicrobiaceae > Tectiglobus. Next base: position 43,179 of record NZGY01000087.1, on the reverse strand, counting down.
TCGTACAGCCGAAATCCGCTTAGCCGACGCGCCGCCAAGACAAATTCGTCAGCCACTCGTCCCTGATTGAGTGCAGCATGTACCACATTTGGCCGGCCCATGGCCAAACTCAATTGCTCGATGCTGAAAAGATCAATTATTTTTGGCTCTTTAGCCAATTCTCTACAGACGGCTTTGTACCTACTCGCAAGACGTTTTTTACCATCTATACTTGCGTCAGCAGCCTGCACAAGAATATCGACGGCGCCAGTACTCACCGCTGCATTAACCTTAGTGAAGCCGGTGATAACATTACCCGCCTTGTTCGCCAAGCTCAAACTCTGCAGTCCACGCTCGGTTAGCAACCTTTCCACGAGGTCGACAAAATTGTCCGGAACGCGGACTGCGCAACGGAATGTGCGGTCAAATGCCTTTTTATTCAGGGCTTTTTGCAGGTGCTCTTTTGAGCAAGTTACCCAGGCGCCGCGCCCCGGCAAAGTGTTTGCCAGGTCTGGCGTTAACTTTGACTGTGGAGAGAGTGCAAAACGGATGAGCTCTTCTGGCGCACGTTCCTCACGCGAGGCAATACAGGTCCGTATGGGGCGATCTGCCCCATTCGTACGAACCTGTTGTTGTGACCTTGCGCTCATCGCTGCTATGCCAAGCTCCGTTCATCAGTTCGCACTTGCAGGCGCAGATGCATCTTCGGCTAGGCTTTCCTCAGCCGAAACTTCAGCTTCTTCGCCCTCTGCGGCCTCGAGTTCTACCTCCTCGCCTTCCGCTGGGAGAACATCGTCAGGATTGATCCACCCGAGCAAAATGCGCGCTGCAAGGATCATCTCCTCAGCTTCTTCGCGGCTGGTGTCAAAGCTGCTGAGAATGCCCTCGTGCTTGACTGAGTCGACACCTTTTTCCTTACTGCGCTCGACCCAACCCGTGAGGTCATCGGTTGCGCAATCGGCAAGATCTTCCAGATTTTTGACGTCATTCTCACCGAACGCGACCATCATAGCAGTGGTGACACCGGACACATTTGCCAACTCGTCTTGAACGCCGAGTTCCTTGCGCCGCTCATCGCGTTGTTGCTCGGCGCGATCCAGGTACTCGCGGGCGCGCGTCTGGATTTCCTCGGCGGTTTCTTCGTCAAATCCTTCAATGCTGGAGATTTCGTCCAATTCAACGAACGCCACCTCTTCAACGGAAGTGAAGCCTTCTGTCACCAGCAACTGAGCAATAACCTCGTCGACGTCGAAGGATGCCATGAACAGCTGCGAGCGGTCATTGAATTCTTTCTGTCGGCGCTCACTCTCTTCCTGCTCTGTCAGGATATCGATGTCCCAACCCGTCAGCTGAGATGCGAGGCGGACGTTCTGACCGCGTCGACCGATGGCCAGTGACAACTGGCTTTCCGGCACAACCACTTCAATTCGCTCTGAGTCCTCATCCAGAACGACTTTGGACACCTCGGCCGGCGCCAATGCGTTCACGATGAAGCTAGCAGCTTCCGGGTTCCACTGGATGATATCAATCTTTTCGCCCTGCAACTCGTTGACGACTGCCTGCACACGCTGGCCGCGCATACCGACACAGGCACCAACGGGGTCGATCGAAGAGTCCTTAGAGATCACAGCAATCTTCGCACGTGAGCCAGGATCGCGGGCAACAGATTTGATCTCGACGACACCATCGTAGATCTCAGGGACCTCCATGGCGAACAACTTCGACGTGAATTCCGGACGACCACGTGACAGAAAAATCTGCGGACCGCGCGGCTCGCGCCGAACATCATAGACATAGGCACGGATACGATCACCGTAACGAACGTTCTCACGAGGGATCATCTCATCCCGTCGAATTATCGCTTCAGCCCGTCCGAGATCGACAATGACATTGCCGTATTCAACGCGCTTGACTGTGCCGTTGGCTATCTCGTCGACACGATCTTTGAATTCTTCGTATTGGCGATCACGCTCGGCATCGCGAACCTTCTGGACAATGACTTGCTTCGCATTTTGTGCCGCTACGCGGCCAAAATCCATTGGTGGCAGCTCTTCGACCAATTCTTCGCCGATTTCGGCATCTTCTTTCATCCGGCGCGCCATATCGAGTGCAACCTCGGTCGATTCATTCTCGACCTCCTCGACAACGGTCAAAACTCGTGTCAGCTGAGTTGCACCGGTCTTTGGGTCGATGGCACAGCGAATGTCGTTTTCAAGGCCGTAGCGGGATTTGGCCGCCTTCTGGATCGCGTCCTGCATTGCATCGATGACAATCACACGGTCGATCGATTTCTCGCGGGCGACCGCATCTGCGATCTGCAGCAATTCAATACGGTTTGCACTGACCCCTGCCATAGCCATGGTCAATCTTCCCTTTCACTCGAAGCTGGCTCTAGAGCCGATGCCTCAGACTGTATTTCAGGTTCCGAACTGTCTTCTGCCTGCGCTTGCTTAGAGCGTCTCAGCGATTCGCGAACAAGCTCGTCCGTCAGGACCAGCCGTGCACTCTCAACTAGCTCAACAGGCAGGCCAAGAACTTGCTGGCCAAGTTGATCAAGATCCACTTCAAGGCGGATCTCTCCGTCAGCAAATCCTTCAATTATTCCTCTAAAGCGACGACGGCCATCGAGCATGTCCTTCAGCTCAATCTTGGCCTCGTAACCTGCCCAGTCCTCAAAATCGCTGCGTCTGACCAATGGACGATCGATTCCGGCCGAGGAAACCTCGAGCTGGTAGGCTTCATCGATGGGGTCAAAAGCATCGAGTAACGGCGAAATTTGCCTGGAAATAGTTTCACAATCGTCAATTGTGAATTCACCGGAAGCGCGCTCAGCCATAATTTGCACAGTCTGCTTGTCAGCACGTCCCATTAACTGAACGCGCACCAACCGAAAACCAAGATCCGCTAGGGACGGCTCGATAATCTCTGCAATTTGGGCCGCCTTGCCGTTTTCCTTAATGAAACGGTCATCGAGCGAAACTGCGTCCTGGTTTCCCATACGTGACTGCGTGATCCCTGTTGCACACACTAAATTGGATATCAGCAATTCGAATATCAGCCCGGGCGCACATTTTCACCCGCGAGCGGCGATCAGAGTTATCTAAGGTAAGAAAATTCAGGATCAATCGGGACCGCGCTTGCTTCAACAATAAAAAAGAGCGAGCCCGGGAAGGGCCCACTCTCAGAGTTGAGATGATCATGAGCATGTAAAGCTTATGTGAATGATTTGCCTATTGCAAGCGCATTCTGACACTTTTTTTGAACATGGTGACGTGCGGGGGCCCTTCCGGCCTGCAAGTCCTGGTTAAATTCGCCTGTATCGAAGATAGGCACACGATCGGCCTTCGCGAATTGCCTTGGTTTGATACCTTGTTTCAGGCCAGTCATCTGGGCGGTGACGCCAGTCCGTCGGTCTTTCTGCCAGCCACTGAAAACTCGAGTGAAGGTGGAAGGTCAGAAGAATCGCCTGCAAATAGTCGTCGATGTCGGTGGCGACACGCAATTCAGCATTCGGTTTCAATACTCTCGCGAGCAAATCTGCCAGTCCAGGATTGATTAACCGGCGCTTGTGGTGTCGTTTTTTCGGCCACGGATCCGCAAAAAGAACAAACGCACGGCCAATGGATTCCGGCTGCAAGCTACGCAGCAAAGGCCGGGCGTCATCTGCCAGCAAGCGAATATTGGTGAGCTTCTCGCTATCGATAGCCGTCATCACTCGCACGACGCCATCGCGGAATGGCTCGCAGCCAATTAGCCCGACTTCTGGATTGTTCCTGGCCTGCCAGAGCAAATGCTCGCCGCCGCCGAAGCCAATCTCTATCCATACATCGTCGAATTTCGCATCAAAGAGCGCCGCCGCGTCCTGGCCGTCATTGACATTAGGGCCGATCGTGACCTCCTCGGATAAGCGATCGACAACATCCTGCTGGCGCGCTGTCAGCCCGCGTGTTCGTGTCCGGGCAAATGAGCGTAGCTCCGCTGGCTCACCGGGGTTCGACTTCGGATCGGAATTGGTCATCGGATCAGATCAATCGAGCTGTCGCTTTCGCAGCTCTGTGAATCGCACGGTTCAAGCACTTCTGCGCTGTCTAACCGTGCGATTGTTCCTCCAGAAGGCCGCCTTACATCTCGGCAACGGCCAATCAGGCCATGGCCGACTTGAGTTCATCCACCAAGTCAGTCTTTTCCCAGCTGAAGCCACCATCAGAGTCGGGCTGGCGTCCGAAGTGACCGTAAGCGGCAGACCGCGCGTAAATCGGCTTGTTGAGATCAAGGTGCTGACGAATACCACGAGGGCTGAGATCTACGATCTCGTTCAACACACCCTCAAGCCGCGCTTCATCGACATTTCCGGTGTCGTAGAGGTTGACGTTGATTGAAAGCGGCCGCGATACGCCAATGGCATAAGACAGCTGAATGCAGCAGCGTTCAGCAAATCCTGCAGCAATAACGTTCTTTGCCAGATAGCGTGCAGCGTAGGCCGCTGAACGGTCAACCTTGGTTGGGTCTTTGCCACTAAATGCGCCGCCGCCGTGAGGCGCCGCACCACCGTAGGTGTCGACGATAATCTTTCTGCCTGTCAGACCACAATCGCCATCAGGACCGCCAATGACGAACTTACCTGTTGGATTGACGTGCCACTCAGTTTCGTTTGTGACCCACTCTGCCGGCAGCGTCTTGCGAATGAATGGTTCAACGACCGCACGGACATCTTCGGAGGCCATGCCTTCATCGAGATGCTGTGTTGATAGCACGATGTGCGTGATACCGACGGGCTTGCCGTTTTCATAACGCATGGAAAGCTGGCTCTTGGAGTCCGGGCCGAGCTTATTGCCCGGACCTTCTCCGGACTTTCTCGCATGTGCCAGATCTTCAAGGATCTTATGGCTGTAGTAGATCGGCGCCGGCATCAAGTCAGGTGTCTCGCCGCAAGCGTAACCGAACATAATGCCCTGGTCGCCAGCGCCTTCGTCCTTGTTGCCCGCTGCGTCTACACCCTGCGCAATATCGGCTGATTGCTCGTGCAGAAGGATTTGAACATTCGCGTTCTGCCAATGAAAACCCTCTTGCTCGTAGCCAATGTCTTTGATCGCGGCGCGCGCGACCACTTCGATAGCATCCTTGGAAATGCCCGCCGGGCCGCGTGTTTCTCCGGCAATTACGACCTGATTGGTCGTTGCTAGCGTCTCGGCCGCAACCCTGACCTGCCACGGATCCATGCCTGCGCGCAATGCCTCACGGAAGTACAGATCGACAATCTCGTCGGAGATTCTATCGCAGACTTTGTCTGGATGGCCTTCAGAAACGGATTCACTGGTGAAGAAGAATGTCCGTGCTGACACTTGGAACCCCCGATCATATCAATGTTGGTAAACCGGTGGATGTTTTGCAGTCTTTGGTGAGACTGGTCAAGTTTCCGTCATGCGGTCTTCGGCCACCCATGCGCGTCATTAAGTTCCGCTAGCGTTGAACCGCGGCAAACAAGTCCTGCTTGGAAGCCACCAAGCAGGGGAACTTGATCGACGTTATCAGGCAGAACGTTGTTGGGGTGGTTGCACTGATGGTTCAACGCTGTCGTCGTCAGCAAGAGATCTTACGAGATCTACGACGGATCGGCGGACCTTAGGATCAGATATCTTTGCGAACGCACGATTTAGTTCAATACCTTCCCCGCTTTTTAGGAAACCGCCAACATAATCGCACTTCGGCTCCTCGGCCATGCCCGTCAGATTGCTTGCGTGTCCGAAATCCGGTGCGTCGTCATAGAAAAACTGGACGTTTACCCCAAGAACGCCGGCAAGTTCGAAAAGTCGGCTCGCGCCAATTCTATTTACGCCCTTTTCGTACTTCTGTACCTGCTGAAAGGTCAGGCCGAGACGATCGCCCAGCTTCTCCTGGCTCATTCCGAGCAACATACGGCGGAGCCGGACCCGCGAACCGACATGAATGTCGATCGGATTAGGCTTGCGTGCATTCCGACTTTGGAGATCACCGTTTTCCAATTCGTCGTCCTCTGGTTCGCACTGGAATGGCCCACCCCCATTTCAACACTCTTCGTATGTCTTGCACCAAGCCGGCAGAGTATTACCGTTTGTTGTTAGAAGGTTTAATCCAAATAACCAACTAAAAGTTGTATTAGCTAGTGTAGCCCAAACCTCATCAAGGTTGATTGAAATCTTAGCTTCCACCTAGCCAAGCTAGTGGCTCGGCATGGATAGCACGAGATCCGTGAAATTTGTACCAAATTTTAGGCTTGTATCACCCGGACTTGACGGACATGAACATTGTTAATCGTCTGAAAAAGCTTCGTTGTTGTCATAACTAATCAGTTAACATTCTGCATCTACAACCAATAATAATTGTTGATAACAAGAGTATAATGAACATTGCGGCTGCGACCCTATCCCCAAACAGACTGTAGATCGTTGCTGGACCGGGCCGGGGAAGACTGCTGCTGATGACCTCAACAGCGTTAATAGGACTCACCGAACGGAGGCGACCCTGCGCGTCGACAATACCGGATATCCCGTTATTGGCCGCTCTCAAGAGAGGAAGTCCTTGTTCCACAGCCCTCACCCGCGACTGATGGAAGTGCTGATAAGGGCCGGTTGATTCGCCAAACCAGGCGTCATTTGTCAGATTGAGCAGAAGTTTTGGCCGCTTTCCCACTTCAAAACTGTAGTCTGGAAATATCACCTCATAGCAAATGAGGAAAACCGCTTGCCCGAGTCCAGGCAACTCTCTTTGGCGTGCTGATGCCGTTCCACTGGTGAAGCCACCGCGTTGCCGCGTGAGTTGCTCCAGACCTACGGCCTCCAATGTTTCCTGGAAGGGTAAGTACTCCCCGAACGGTACAAGATGGAATTTGTCGTAGATGCTGATTGCTTTACCACCGGCATCAAAGACAACGGCAGAGTTGAAGACACGCAAAAGCGCGTTTGCAGAATTTTGACTTTGCTCGGCTCGCAACAATCCCGCGACCAAATAAGTATTCTCCGGCAGGACGTCAGCAATCCGGGCACTGACATTTGGTGAGCGAATCGCCAGGAACGGCATCGCAGCCTCTGGCCAAAAGACTATATTTGTTGCACTGGCGCCAGACGCTTGCTTGACGAGACCTTTTGCAGTCAAGGCGATGTGTGCTTCAAAAATGCTATTCCACTTGTTCCGATCGAACTTATCTCGCTGAGCGATTGACGGCTGCACGACCAGTAGTCTGGTGCCGTTGTCATCGGCTGGTAAGGGCTGGTTCAACATCCAAGTCCCAGTGATCCACATCAGCAAGACCGGTACGATTGAGCTCACGAAAATTGAGACTATGTCTGATTTCAGCCTCTTGTCTTCGCTCGGTATTGCCGCGCCTCCAAGCACAGCCAGGGGAGCTGCAAAGACCAACACCGTGATGATGGTGAGGCCATAAATTCCGACCACGCCTGCGAACTGCATCAACTCTATCGGTTGCGTGAGGGCGTAACCGAGCACGTTCCAAGGAAATCCGGTGAATATGTTTCCGCGCAACCACTCGCTGGCGCCAAGCGCCAAAGCCAAAGCAATTACGCGGAAGATCGGAGGACCTTGCACCCCGGCAAAAACCGCTATTGCAGCAGCGTGAAAAACTGCAAGCCCGGCCGGTAAAATAACCATCGCAAAGGGGAGCAGCCAAGCGAATGCATCCGCTTGAACAAGGAAAGAATTCCCAATCCAGTATAGCCCTGCGATGTGGATGCCAAAGCCATACCACCAGCCGCACCATGCACCACGTCGCACTAAAACTCGATCAAATGCGAATCTCGGCCGATCTCCGTCACTCTCACGAGTGGCCGCGTCATCGGTCAACCATATTAGAACCGGCAACGTTACCAACAGCGTTGGCGACAGGAAGAATGGTGCAAATGCGAGAGCACTTAGTCCACCAGCGATCAAAGCCAGGAGTGCAGCTTGCCAGCCTTGGGCCGCCGTTACACTTTTGCGCGCATATCCAATCAGGTTCTGTAGCTGGATAACCGCGCGCATTCGCACCTCTTAGAATGAGCTTGCCGCACGTTCCTTTACATAGGACGCGAAGGCATTCCCTAGTTCTCTTCAGTAGCAGTCCGGCGAGCAGAAATGCGGATCTTCAACTTCTTGATACGCCGCGGATCTGCGTCCAGAACTTCAAACTCGACACCTGCTGGATGGGAGACAAGTTCTCCCCGTGCCGGCACTCGACCAACGAGAGAAAATACCAGTCCGCCGATTGTGTCGATGTCGGTTTCGTCGTCGTCCAGCAGTTGCAGTCCAAGTCGCTGCTCCATGTCCTCGATCGGCATACGCGCTGCTGCCACCATCGTCGTACCTGCATCATCAGAGATCTGCGACGGTTCGTATTCGTCGTGCTCATCTTCAATTTCACCGACGATTTCCTCAACCAGATCCTCGATTGTCACCAAGCCATCGGTACCACCATATTCATCAACCACGAGCGCCATATGGATGCGCGTCGACTGCATCCTCAGTAGCAGGTTCATAGCCGGCATTGATGGTGGCACGTAGAGAACAGGCCGGCGGACTTTTGCATTGGCCAGGGGTTTCGAGAAAATCGACTTACCGTCGTGAGCGTTAGCTGCCAATCCTGATTTGTTGGGATCGCACAGAGGTTCTTCTCCAGAAACTACCCATTCAACTGCCTTCCCATTGGCAGCAGCCAAGGCCAACGTCGCCGGCGCATCTTCTGTGTTTGTTACTTCACTGAGGCTGCCACTCTTGACCAACCACTGCACAAGATCTTTGACGTGCACCATGCCGCGCGGATCGTCCAGTGTGTCGTGATAAAGCGGTAACCTGGATACCCCTGCCTCGACGAATGTCTCAAGCGCTTCAGCAACCGTCGTATCTTCATCGATTGCAATGATGTCGGCCCGCGGCACCATGACATCATCGATGCGCAAGGCACCGTAGCGGAGCAGACGCGATAGCATCGCACGTTCTTCAGCCGAGAAAACGTTGGCCTCTTCTTCAGCACTTATGGCTGCTTCCAATGAATCTCTAAGTGTCTTGCCGCCCGGAAGCCCGAGGCTGGATCGAATTGCGTTTAGCCAACCTGACTGCGTTGCTGCTGATGACGTGCCGTTGCCATTCGTCTTGCCACTACTGGTTGGGCCACTATTATTTGAGCCACTAGTGCTTGGGCTACTACTGCTTGGATTGTCGTCGTTCATTGGTTTTGGCTGCTCGAGCCTTTCACATCTAATCTGTCTGGAATGTCTATCATTTCAGTGCTCTATGCCTGTTCAAGTTCGGCTTCAGCGTAGGGGTCGGCGATACCGAGCTTGGCCAGAATTTCAGTCTCTAGCGCCTCCATCTCGCTTGCTTCTTGATCATATATGTGATCAAAGCTAAGCAGATGGAGAACGCCATGAAGGACGATATGGGAGAAATGTGCTGCCGGAGATATGTTCATTGCCTCGGCTTCAGAAAGAAGCACGTGATCCGCTATAGCGAGATCGCCGAGAAACAAATATTCGCTGTCGTTTGGGACCGCTCGCATAGCTGGGTAAGATAAAACGTTGGTCGCGTAATCTTTCGCACGATACTGGGCATTCATTGCTTGAACGGCATCGTCGCTGCACAGCGCTAAACAAACCTGGCAGTCAGCTGCGGGTAGTCGCAGATGCTCAACAAGACCCTTGGAAATACTTTGAAGATGACTGGCGATGGGCTCGAACGCGCGCCAATCGCCACTTTGGGTAACGACATCGAATGTCAATCGTTGGTCTGGCTCTTCATCTTCCTGGCTAGCCATCACCTGGTTCGCCGCAGAGCCGTCAGAACTGTCCGTCATTTGCCTAAGGATGCTGGCTTTGCTGCCAACGCATCATATGCCTCAACAATTCGTGCAACCAGATCTCGCCGCACGACATCCGAGCCACTAAAGCGGATCGCCTCAATCCCTGAGACGCCATCCAGCAACCCAACCGCTTCCATTAAACCCGATTTTTGCCCCGGCGGCAAATCAATCTGTGACGGGTCACCAGTGATGACCATCTTGGCATCTTCACCAAGGCGNGTCAGGAACATCTTCATCTGCATACTCGTGGCGTTCTGGGCCTCGTCCAGGATGATGAATGCATCTGCAAGTGTCCGCCCCCGCATGAAGGCCAACGGGGCAATTTCAATGACACCCGTCTCAATATCGCGTTCCACCTTTTCTGGCGGCAACACGTCGTACAAGGCGTCGTAGAGCGGTCTGAGGTAGGGATCGACCTTGTCTTTCATGTCGCCTGGCAGGAATCCCAGTCGTTCGCCAGCCTCGACCGCAGGGCGTGAAAGAATCACACGAGACACGATTCCACGCTCCAAGTAATGAGCAGCGGCGGCAACTGCGAGATACGTCTTTCCTGTACCTGCAGGCCCCAGCCCGAATACCAAATCAGTTGATTGGATCGCCTTGATATATTGGCTTTGAGTNGGTGTTCGAGCTTTGACGACGCGACGACGCGTGGTGATTTCACCTTGGCCGCCAGGCCCGACGTCATCCATTTTTGCGTGCCGGATCAGGCCGTCAAAATCGCCGGGACCAACTTCGTCACCCTTCGCGACGCGGGAATATAACGCTTCAAGCACATCGCGAGCGATCTGACAGGACGCTTCCGATCCTGCAAGTACNACGACATTTCCGTGNGCGTGGGCCTCGATACCGAGCCGATCTTCCACAAGCGCCAAGTGAGCATCGTACTCTCCCAACAGCCTCGGGAGATGTCGATTGTCTTCGAATGTTACGACAACACGTTTTTTTGCCTGGCCTTGGCCAGGTCGACCTGGTCTTGCCGGGCCTAATCCGCGCGCATCTGCCAAATCTTCTGCTCCAGTCCCATGTTGGACGTTTCAAGCGGGTATTTCACAATGCNACTCAATNGCGAAAGCTGTGGCAGGCCTTCTCACAATTGACAAGANTCTCAATACGCTCAGAGCGAGATACACAACAACTATGCCGCCAGTACGACACCTGAGAGTGAATTCTTGCTCGCAGCCGCAATTTCCACAGGATGTATCTGGCCCAGTAAGCCGATGTCCGCTGNAGCGTGCACAGGCTGCAGGTATGGCGAACGGCCCACGATCTGCCCTTCAGAACGCCCATTCNTCTCGAAAAGTACTGGAATGGTCTTGCCGACACAGCTGTCGTTGAAAGCGCGCTGCTGTTCCTCCAAAAGTGCCTGAAGTGTANGTAANCGCGAAGTTTTCTCGCTTTCACTCAGGTGATCTTCGAGCGTCGCAGCCGGCGTTCCCGGCCGGGCGCTGTACTTGAAGGAATATGCCTGGGCAAAGCCAACTTCCTCAACCACGCGCAATGTTTGCTCAAACTCGGCAACGGTCTCCCCGGGGAAACCAACAATGATATCAGTAGACAGCGCTATATCAGGTCGGGCGNCNCGAATTTTCTCAATCAGCCGAAGATACTCATCCGCCGTGTGCTTCCGGTTCATGGCGGCCAAGATGCGGTCAGAGCCTGCTTGAAACGGCAAATGCAGATACGGCATGAGACTNGGGTTATCGCGNTGNGCCGCAATAAGATCGTCACTCATATCGCGCGGATGGCTGGTCGTGTAACGCAGCCGATCGATACCGTCGATCTGGCTCAACTGATCAATCAGGGCTGCCAGAGATACCTCGGNCCCNTCGGCNCCTTCGCCATGATAGGCGTTNACGTTCTGGCCTAGAAGNGTGATCTCGCGCACTCCGCGTTCCACCAGNGCNCGCGCCTCAGCTTCAAGCTGCGCGACGGGACGCGAANACTCCATACCGCGGGTATAAGGAACCACGCAGAACGTGCAGAACTTATCGCAGCCTTCCTGCACCGTAAGAAACGCCGACGTAGCACGCGGCCCGACGCGTTGCGGGAGCTTTTCGAACTTGNCCTGTTCCGGAAAGTCTACTTTGACAATCTTTCGACCTTCGCGCTCGGTNTCGAANACCAGTTCCGGCAGCATATGATAGCTCTGCGGGCCAACCACNATGTCAACAACCGGAGCGCGATCGACAATCTCCTTNCCTTCNGCCTGAGCCACACAGCCCGCAACGGCGACGGTTGTCTTGCGTCCCTCTTTGCGTCGATCGCAGCGAACCTGGCGCACACGTCCNAGTTCGGAATAGACCTTTTCAGCCGCCTTCTCACGAATATGGCAGGNGTTCAGTACGATCAGGNCAGCATCGGCCATTTCCGNCGTCTCTTCATAGCCGACCGGCACCAGCGATTCCACCATACGCTCGCTGTCATAGACATTCATCTGACAACCGAACGTTTTGACAAAGACTTTCTTTGTCGCCGACATGACACNCTCACTCTTCGTCGAAGACTTTGAGCCGTCCATGGTACGTACCTACTCGCTTTAACCAGTTAATCTTGCCGGACTTTCGGCTATTGATTCAGGTTATGGTTACCAAATTGTCATCGTTTTGTCGCACTGCAGCATTGCCGGCGTCAATGACGCAGATGCATGTCCCAAGGCAAGTTGAAGTTTTGCGCAAATCGCCACAGCGTGCCCTGGTGTAGATTAAGCTTCGCGATCCCGAAACAAATAGCGTGCCACCAAACAAGATCAGCTAGCTGCGTTCCTCAACGCTGAAACAACCCGGCCGCGGATCTCCTGCTCAGTCACTTGCGCTAGTTGTTTGCGATCCGAGAAAGACGCCAGCTGCTTGGGCTCGCTGATCTGTACCCGCACGTCGATCGGCCCGGCAGAAAGCAATTCCCAGGCGTGACTGCCCATCTCCATGTCCCCATACCAACCAATCAAGTTCCGATCGGCGCGGCCCAACGGTATGCCATGAATGTGGGTGTATGTGACGGCGAGAGTCTGAACCACAATTTCTTCTGATCTTTCATTGTCAGCGCGCGGAAAAACCGATGATAGAAGTGCCGACTTGAACGGCAGGACACGGTTGCCATCGCTCGACGTCCCCTCGGCAAACAGGATCAATGCATCGCCTGACAGCAATCGATTGCGGATCGTGTTCGCAACCTCGCTGGTTTCAGTGCGGCGAGACCGATTGACGAAGACTGTCCGCTGGAGCTTCGCAAGCCATGACACAAAAGGCCAAGTGCCAACTTCGCTCTTGGCTACAAATGATACGGGCGCGACGGCAGACAAGACCGGTATGTCGAGCCACGAGACATGGTTGGCCACAATGAGAACCGGCTGGTCTGATGCGATCTGACCGCTCACTTCATGCCTTATTCCGATCAGACGACACACGCGGCGATGGTACCAGTACGGAAACGTCCGCGCCCATTTCTTATTCAGGCGCAGCAGTACGAACTGAATTGGCATACATGCCAATGTGAAAACGAGAAAAACGGCGAGTATCGCCGCCGCTCGCATCGCACCGCCAAAGCGGAACTGGCCTGGCAGCTCAATTCTGGCTGCACCGCTTTGGTTGGTGGTTGGTGACTTGTCCGTGGCCATTTCTAATGCTGAACTATATTCCATGGCGAGCTACGCCATCATAGTTGGCTTGAGTTGCATCCGTATCATCGACTGGCAGCCGAATAACTTTGCGCAACACCAGGGCATCATTTCGTTTTCCATTCGCTGTCTTATAGTACAGCTTGCGCGTGCCGATTTTTCGAAAGTCTTCGCGTGAATAAAGCTCTACCGCCGCGCGGTTTGTGGAATCGACTTCGAGAAACAGCTTCGTCGTGCCGAGCTCTCGCAGTGTCGTTTGCAAATGGCGCAGCAGCGCCAACCCCACTCCAGCGCGGCGCGCGGCATACGAAACGCCTATCGAAAGCAGCTCTGCTTCCTCTCCTGTGCTTCGTGCAATGACGTAACCAAATGGCGTATCACCAAAACTTGCGATCAACCCGAGCGCACCAGGGCCTGCCAGAAGCGCCCGGACATCTTCCTCCGACCAAGCCTTATCGAAAGACTCGGACTGCAGGCGAGCAATCGTGGCGGCAGCTGCGGTTTCTGCTTTGAGGATCTCTAGCTCTTTGTCTTGTATGGCAGATGTCATGATCTCTGCCTCAATAATGACTTGCCATCTTGTGGCTTCGCATCCGGGGGGCGTAGATAAAGCGGCTTGATGGGATGCATCATCTCAAGCTCTACTTCGATCAAAGCTCCTGCCGTCGCCATAGATCGATCCTGCGCAATGATAGTGCGGTTTGCCAAGAATGCTGGAGCTGTTTCACGCAACACCTCGACAGCGCTGCCTGTGAGCGCGTGCTTGTCGGCCGTTGCTAGCTCAGCCTCTAGGTCATCGATTGGGATGATGCGAGCCTCGCTCAGCGGCTTTCGTCCAGACGCCTCGAACTCCTGCACGAAGATATTGCCACGCCGTGCAACTTGTAAAACCGTGACACCGGCCTGCAAATCCATTGCCTCCGGATTTCCACCAAGTTCCTTAGCAGCCAATCTCGCCATAGGTGCGAGGCTGGTTGCACCATGCGTCGGAAGTTTCGCTGCCAACGCCAATCCTCTGGCAGCAGCTACACCCACACGTACACCTGTGAAAGAGCCCGGCCCCACGGTAACCGCGATTGCCTCGACATCAGCAAAGGTTGCGGTTGCTTCGTCCAGCACCTCCTGCATCAAAGGAAACAGTCGTTCCGCATGACCGGTGGTCATCGGTTCATGCCGTGCCACCGCTGCGCCGTTTGGTCGAGCGAATGCGACCGAGCAAGCAGCCCAGGCTGTATCGATTGCGAGGATGTTACAGTCAGTGCTCATCTGGCCTGGCAGAAACGTTTTAGTGTTTGAATGCTCGTGCCTAGACTATATCGGCGATCTCTGAGAATTCGAAACGTGGCAGTCTAGGATAAAGGCCTGCAGGATCACCATAACCGATGTTACACAGGAAGTTTGATTTGGTTGTCGTTCCGGAGAAAAATTCGGCGTCGACACCGGCGGTGTCGAAGCCTGACATACCGCCAACATCAAGTCCCAGCATTCTGGCTGCAATCATCAAGTAAGCACCTTGTAATGTGCCATTGCGGAATGCTGTTTCGTAGACGAGCTGCTCGTTGCCGGTAAACCAAGCCTTCGCATCATCATGTGGGAACAGCTTCTTGAGATGGTCATAGAAGGTTATGTCATAGCCGATGATGGCTGTGACCGGAGCTGTCATTGTCTTCTCAGTGTTCCCACTCGACAGGTGCGGGCGCAGGCGCTCCTTAGCCTCTTTTGTCTTTACGAAGATAAACCTTGCCGGTGAGCAATTTGCGCTCGTCGGGCCCATCTTCAAGATGTCGACCAGCTGCCTCAGGGTGTCATCAGAAACATCCTTATCCAACCATTTGTTCTGTGAGCGAGCCTCAGTGAGAAGCTGCTCGATAACCTTCCGGTCGATCATGCCTGCCATCGATATCTCCGACCTCCAACCGGTATCAAGTTTCACCACGCGGTGTACCAAAAACAAAGAACCCCGCTCATCACGAGGTTCCAAACATCTAACCTGTCTGGTCGTAACGACCAAGCCTGTTTTAATTTTCTAGGCTGCCTCGACCGCCTGAACTTCCGGGCAGAAGTGACGCAGCAGATTTTCAATTCCATGCTGCAGTGTGGCAGTTGAGCTCGGGCATCCTGCGCAAGCACCGCGCATACTGAGGTAGACGACGCCATCCCGGAAACCGTGGAAGGTGATATCGCCACCGTCCTGTGCCACTGCCGGGCGCACGCGTGTATCAAGAAGTTCCTTGATTGTGGTCACGACCTCTTCGTCTGCCGGATCATAGTTGCCGGCTGCATCATCGTTAGCAGCCGAAGAACCTGCGGCCTCTTCGCCAGAGGAATAGTGATCCATGATGGCGCCCAGGATGGCCGGCTTCAAATGCTGCCATTCTCCGTCAGCCTTGGTGACAGAGATGAAATCGGCACCGAGAAACACACCGGTCACGCCGTCAACATCAAACAGGCGCTGCCCCAAAGGTGACATTGAGGCCTCATCTTTTGACCGATAATCGGCAGTGCCTTCGCGCAGTACTGCACGACCTGGTAGAAACTTCAATGTCGCCGGATTTGGTGTTGGTTCGGTCTGAATGAACATCCTTAAAGCCTCTGTAACTTGGTATTTTGAACCACCACATCAGCACTACCATAAATCCTGAGTTGGCGAGTAAGCTTTTCTCTTTAGAATAGTTCTAAATCTCCCGGATGCAAGGGGCAATCTGGTGCTTTTTGATGCGGCGTAAGGTTATCGTCCTTCAGCGTTCACAGCTCTTCTCGCTGCATTTGATAGCAGCCAATTGTCCCGCCGATTAGAATTCCTAGTAGCATTGGATGTGTTGCCAATACGCTTGCCTGTGATGCAGGATTGTAGCAATTGCCGCGGCCCTGCCCAAGCACGGTCTCTGCGCTGATAATTCTGAGTATAGTCGAAGCCTTGGCTTGGATTACCAAACCCACATCACCGCTGCATAGACGTCGATCGATTGTACTCGCTGAGACCTCGGCCGCTAATCAGGCCAACGCCGATACATCTTCAAGGGTCATATCCCCTGGAACTATCGTGATCGGCACCGGGAATGTACCGGCTGCTTTTCCGCCTGCCAGCGTCTGAACCAATGGTCCTGGGCCCTTGGTATCCGTGGCGGCACCAAGGATAAGGATGGCAATGTCCTCGTCTTCTTCGATCTCCGCTGCGATCTCATCAGTCAAATTGCCTTCGCGAATTCGCTCCATGCAATCAACCATGTCCAAGTTGGCATTCCCAAGCTTGCGCCGGAAAAGACGGAACAGAGCCTTGGCTTTGTTGGTCTCCTCTTCCCGCTGGACATCACGAACGCCCATCCAGTGCTGAAAATCCTGCGGTTGGATGACGTAAAGCAGGACCAGGCAGCCACCAACGCGCTTTGCGCGGCTGGCCGCGAAGTACAGCGCTGCATCGACCTCGGAGGTTTCATCGACAATTACTAGAAACCGTCTTTCGTGGCCTTCTTCATGGGCGCGGCGTTTGTTTTGTGTTGCCATAGGTATATCGTGCCAGTTGTCATGGTTTGGAGCAATGACGAAGTTCAAATTTAATCAGCATTGCCCTAATTGGTCTCGATTATTTGCTGGTTTGTAGCAGCCCGACGATCGCCTTCACTTCGTCCATAATCGGTGTCGCAATGGCAGCAGCGCGCTCAGAGCCGTCTTTCAGCACCTTGTCGATTTCAGCCGGATCTTCGATCATTCGCATCATCTCGTCACGAATTGGGCCGATTTTTTCGACCGCAACTTCGGCCAATGCCGGCTTGAACTGAGAGAACTGAGCCCCGCCATGCTCCTTCAGGACATCTTCGGCTGAGCTTCCAGAAAGGGCAGCGAAAATACCGACGAGGTTCTGTGCTTCGGGCCGCCCCTCCAGGCCTTCAACTTCGCTTGGAAGGGGCTCCGGATCGGTCTTTGCCTTACGTACCTTGTTTGCAATCGCATCGCGGTCATCAGAAAGNTTGATACGTGACATCTCCGAAGGCTCAGACTTCGACATCTTGCGNGTGCCATCCCGCAAACTCATCACGCGTGTTGCTGGTCCTGTGATGACAGGTTCCGGCTGCGGGAAGAAGATTGCATCGGCATGGCCACGTTCTTTGATCTGCTTGCCGTAGTCGTTGTTGAACTTCTGAGCGATGTCGCGAGACAGCTCCAGGTGCTGCTTCTGATCGTCTCCCACAGGTACGTGTGTTGCCCGATAGGCGAGAATGTCTGCNGCCATCAGGTTCGGGTAGACGAANAATCCGGTTGACGCGTTTTCGCGGTCCTTGCCGGCCTTTTCCTTGAACTGCGTCATCCGGTTGAGCCAACCCATCCGGGCGACGCAGTTAAACACCCAGCCGAGTTCAGCGTGCGCCGATACCTGGCTTTGATTGAAGATGATGCTTTTCTTGGCATCCAATCCGCAGGCAAGGTAAGCCGCTGTCACCGTACGAATTGAGTCGCGTAACTCCTTCGGGTCCTGCCAAACAGTGATCGCATGCATATCTACCACGCAGTAGATGCACTCATGCGTCTCCTGCAGCTTGATCCACTGCACCATCGCGCCAAGATAGTTNCCAAGGTGTAGAGCACCGGTTGGCTGCATACCTGAAAATACGCGCGGCGAGATCGCTGGCAGTTTGCTCATTTTTCCAATGTCCCTAGGATTNACCGCCCTTCGGCGCCTGCAACGCCGCTGGGNACCGGGCTAGGCCNGCCTTATTGCCTGATGANCCGCGAAGTGCAAGTCATTTACCGCTGAANAACCTGCACTAACCGGAGCTTCGAACGAGTTGCCGCAAGCGAAACGTCCCGGTAGCCATCAGAATCCCAAAAAATATGGCGCCGCCGCCAATNACCANAGCTCCCAGACCGGCGATACGCTCAGGAAGCGAGGCAGCAGAACTTGTATAGGGATCGAGATAAGGCATGGCATACCAGAGGCCAGCTCCCATAATTGCACTCGCAATCGCGATCATTGGCACATTGCGCGCGAGCTTCAGATCCCAGGAAANTTGACCATTTCTGGCGAGAACAAGCCAGAGCAGTAGCGCATTGACCCAACCGGCAGTTGATGTCGCCAGTGCAATGCCNACGTGCGGCATCCAACCTTGTGACTTGAACCAGTAGAACAGCGCGAACGATCCAGCCACATTGACGATCATCGACACGCCAGCGAACCACATTGGGGTCTTNGTATCTTCACGTGCGAAAAATGCCGGCTGGAAAACCTTGATAAGTACAAATGCCGGCAGCCCCAGGGAGAACGCGATTAATGCCCATGCCGTTGCTGTTGTATCAGCTGCGGTAAATGCTCCGCGTTCGAACAACACACTAATGATAGGCTCAGCTGCGACGCCCAGCGCAATTGCCGCCGGGATGGTCAACATCANAGCGAACTCGAGCGATCGGTTCTGACTTTCTNTAACGGCTGCCACATCACCGGCACGTAGTTTTCGTGCAAGATCCGGCAGCAAAACCACGCCNATGGCNATGCCGACAATNCCCAAGGGTAGCTGATATAGGCGATCAGCATAGTAGAGAAACGAGACGGCCCCGGCCTGCAACGAGGCGATAACTGTCCCGACGACGATNTTGATCTGNGTAATGCCGCCGGAAATGATGCCAGGAATGCCAAGCGTCACNAGACGTTTCATGCCGTCGGTATAGNGNGGCCAACNGAACGAAAGTCGGATGCCGGCACGGCGNACAGCCATCCAGAGCATCAGCAATTGCGCTAGGCCAGCTATCGCAACGCCGATCGCCAGCACGTATCCGGAACCAGGTTGACCGGCATACCCCAAGGCCAGCGCAATCAGGATTGCGGAGATCAANACAATATTGAGAACGATTGGAGCAGCGGCGGCGGCCCAAAAGCGCTGATACGTGTTTAATACGCCAGACAACAAGGCGACCAGCGACATGCAGAGAAGGTAGGGGAATGCGATCTGCGTNAGCTGAACGGCGAGATTGAATTTCTCAGGNGTCTCAGAGAAGCCAGGTGCTAAGACCAGCATCAGCCAGGGCATGGCGAGCACGGCAACGGCGGAGAATAGGATAAGCACCCAGGTGAGNNCAGANAGTGCCNCCTCTGCGAATCGGTGCGCCTCTTCCGGGCCTTCACCTTCGAGCCGTCGCGCAAATAGTGGGACGAATGCGGCGTTGAACGCTCCCTCACCAAACAATCGGCGAAAGAGGTTGGGGAAACGGAAAGCCACGAAAAATGCGTCGGCGACTAAACCGGTGCCAAGTGCTGCCGCGATAAGAATATCGCGAACAAAACCCAGCATGCGGCTGATCATAGTCAGTCCGCCAACGGTAGCAAAGGCACGGTACAACATCATCGTCCGGCGATAAACGACACTTGCGCTGAGAACAAGGCCCGATATCCCCTATCTGAATTGCCTCAAAGTCGCATTCGGCCCAAACTTAGCAGGTGCAGCCCTTCGGCAGCGCAATACCTTCCATCAATGACTTCCGTCCTGGCCATTGCTTCCCACTAAACCTACTTCAATTCGGAGAGCCCAGCGCATGTCGACAGCAGACCTTCCTGCCGAGTTTCAAAATATCCCAGCAACCATGGAGTCAGCTGACAATCGTATGCCTCCACAGAGTGAGGCTGAGTACACCGACGCCCAGAAAGCTGCCATCGCTGCATTTGAGAAACAGCGCGGTCGCAAGATCGGCGGGCCGTTCGTGCCGCTGCTCAGGAGCCCACACGTGTTCGAGATTGCCATCCAGATGGGTTATTACCTCCGCTACGAGACGGGTTTGCCGTCCACGCTTACGGAGTTCGCCATTCTGATCACTGCGCGAAAGTGGTCGCAAAACTATGAATGGTTTGCTCATCGCAAGATTGCCGAAGAGGTCGGACTAGAGACTGCTAAAATTGAAGCCGTCCGTGAAGGCCGCCGTCCACAGAATATGTCGGAGGACGAAGAAGCGGTGTACGACTATTGCACCGAACTGCATCAGAATGGCCAGGTCAGCGACACGACTTACAATCGACTCCAGCAAAAGTTCGGTGACCAGGCCATCATCGACTTTACGGCTATCTGTGGTCATTACTCATTGCTGGCGATGGTCATGAACGGAACAAACACGCCACTGCCGGTGGGTGGATCGCGCGAACTGGAAGGTTTTCCGAAGTAGTGGAGACCAGCTCTTAGGCACAAGCAGGGATGCTCCAATTGGCACTTTTGTGTAGGCCAAAGCGGACGAACGAAGAACGTAAGTGGAGGAAACAATGGATTTAGGACTCAAGGGCCGTACCGCCGTCGTGACCGGGGCATCCAAGGGCATTGGCTATGGTGTTGCCGAAGAACTCGCGAGAGAAGGCTGCACCGTGCACATCGTTTCGCGCGACGCAGATATGCTCAATGGCGCGGTAGAGAAGATAAAAGCGGAAACGGGCGTCGCTGTCACAGCTCATCCAATGGACCTCTCTGTCTCCGGTTCGGCGAACGAAATCCTCCAGAAGACCGGCACTCCCAATATCCTGGTCAACAATGCTGGAGCTATTCCCGGTGGTAACATCGAAGCCATTGATGAAGCACGCTGGCGTGAGTCATGGGAGCTCAAGGTGTTTGGCTACATTAATATGTGCCGCGCGTTCTATGCTGCAATAAAGGCGAATGGTGGAGGTGTCATCTGCAACGTCACCGGTCTTGCAGCTGATCGGACAGACGCCAACTACATCGCCGGCACAACAGGAAACGCATCACTCAATGCTTTCACGAAAGCACTGGGAAGCCGCAGCCTGGAAGATCAGATGCGCGTCTTGGCCGTCAGTCCTGGTTTTGTCGCCACTGACCGATTGGTGAATCTCCTCAAGACAAGCGCCAAGAACGCGACGGGTGATGAAAACAACTGGCAGAGCATGCTCGGCGATGTTCCGGATGGCCGTGCTGCAACCGTTGCTGAGATTGCTGATGTTGTTACCTTTCTAGTGTCTGACCGAGCATCCTACGTCAATGGTACTGTTCTCAATGTCGATGGTGGCCATGGCGCACGCATCGGGATGATGTAAGGAGTTCTATCAATGGCAGACATTGAACTGAAGCATCATGACGTCGGTGCGGGTGAGCCTACCGTAGTTCTTATTCACGGCTTTTCGAGTGGCCCTGAAGACTGGGCTGCACAGGCCGAACACTTGTCAGCGCGCCACCGCGTGATCTCGGTCGCGCTTCGCGGCCACGGTATTTCCGATCGCGGGGCGGCACCGATGTCGATGGAGCAGCTCGCAACGGATTGCCTGGAAATCCTCAGCTACAAGGGGATTACAAACGCAATTCTGGCCGGGCACAGCATGGGAACGCGCGTCGCGATTGAAGCTCACCGCCAAGCACCTGATGTCGTCGAAGGCTTGATCCTGATGGACGGCAGCAACGCAACCTCCCAGTCAGATGTCGGATCAGCCCTGGCTGGTTTTGAAAGCACTGTCGCAGAACTTGGCTATGCCGGGTTTGCCAAAATGCTGTTTGCACAGATGTTCTATGATGCAAAACACGACGCCTTGAAGGAACGCTACATCGAACGCGCGCTGAAAGTTCCGGAAGACGTTGGCACGCCGCTCTACAAGAACCTCATCACGTGGGATGGAACAGTTACCAGTGATGCGCTGCAAGCAGCCAAGATCCCAATCCTCGTTGTGCAATCAACAACCCGGGACGCGAAGGGCGGCCGTCGTGCTCTTGAGCCTGGCGAGATCGGAGCATACGAAAGCTTTGTCTTGAAGCATGCCGCGCATGCAGACGTTGTCGGCATGCCTGGCCTTGGCCACTACACAATGATCGAGGCGCCAGCCGAGGTGAACCAGGCGATCGATGCTTGGCTCGACCAGCAGAGCTTGCGATGATAGCGACAAAACATAAGAAGCAGAGAAAGTTATCCCGATGAAACTCATGATGTATGAGCACGGTGGCTCCACAAAGCTAGGTGCTGTCATTGGTGATGAGGTGGTCGACCTCAAGGCTGCAGACTCATCCTTGCCTGCAGATATTCTCGGTATTATCGAAGGCGGTGATGCAGCACTCGCCAAGGCTAAAGCCGCAGCTGACGCGGCACCGGATAATTGCAGGATGCCGATTGCCGATGCGAAGCCCGCGAGACCGATCGAGCGACCGGAAAAGTTTTTCTGCATTGGATTGAACTATGCCCTACATGCCAAAGAGGGCGGGCATGATATCCCAACATATCCGTCAATGTTCACCCGCGTGCCAGGGTCTATCATTCCGGCAGGTGCTGAGGTCATCAAGCCGAAGAGTTCTGAGCAGCTCGATTACGAGTGTGAACTCGCCATCATTATCGGCAAGGGCGGGCGACACATAACGGAAGACAANGCACTCGATCACGTCTTCGGTTATACGCTTTTTAACGACGTGTCTGTGCGTGACTTTCAGCGCAAGATTCCACAATGGATCCCGGGCAAGAACTTCGACGCCACAGGACCTTTTGGACCACACGTTGTTACCGCTGATGAGTTACCTCNCGGAGCGTCCGGTCTTCGCATCATGACCCGTGTCAATGGACAGACCATGCAGGACTCGAACACGGCTGACATGATTTTCTCGACAGCGAANATCATCGCAATCCTGTCTGAGTTCATGACATTGTCGCCGGGAGATGTCATCGCGNCGGGTACGCCATCCGGCGTNGCTCACGCGCGCAAGCCACCGGCGTGGATGAAGGCCGGCGATGTCGTCGAAGTGGAGGTCGAAGGTATCGGCATCCTCAAGAACCCGATTGTCGACGAAACCTAGCAGGGCNAATTAGAGCCCAGAGTTTAACTTTCAAAGAGGAGACATGAGAATGGCTATTGAAAGAATTGATATCACGAGTGGTGCATCACCGCGCATGAGCCGATGCGTGATCAACGGCGACATGGTCTATTTGGCCGGCTTGACGGCGGCTGATCGCTCCGGTGACATCAAGAGCCAGACGCAGCAGATTCTTGACGCTATTGACAGCTACTTGGCAAAGGCTGGCACGAGCAAATCAAAGCTGCTGCAGGCCAACATCTGGATTACTGATACTGCGCACTTTAGTNCCATGAACGAAGTCTGGAATGCATGGGTTGACCCGGAAAACCCGCCNGTTCGNGCTTGCGTGAAGTCCGAACTGATGCACCCAGATCTGGTGGTTGAGATTATGGTCACCGCAACCAAGTAACCAACGCCGACTTCGATATCTGATTTGACTGAGACTGCGAATTCGCAACTGCGGGTTCGCAGTTCTGCTTTGTGAGGGAGAGGTTTTGAAATGAGTAAACCAGTGATTGGTTTTATTGGCCTTGGCCTAATGGGTACAGGCTTCATCAAACGCTTNCTTGCGAGCGGATACGACGTCATCGGCCTCGATGTCGTGGAAGCAAAGCGATCTGNAGCTCAGGCCCTCGGCGCGCAACTTTGCGAAACACCAGCCGNTCTCNCGAGCCGCGCTGACATCATCGCGACATGCGTGACCAAACCAACTGATCTGGTTGCGATCGTAGAAGGTCCGGATGGCTTGTTANGCGCAGCTAACCCGAGAGCNAAGGTGCTGGTGGATCATTCAACCACNGATATCGCAACGACTGAGCGTCTCGCGACAATTCTCTCAGACCAAGCCGGAATGGCGTTCGTTGATGCCCCAGTGTCAGGTGGCCCTGCCGCTGCGGAAGGCGGCACGCTCGCCATTATGGCTGGCGGAACCGATGAGGCAATCGCGACGGTGACACCTGTGATGGAGAACCTCGGTCGCTTCACCCATATGGGGCCGGTAACGGCAGGCCAGGCAACCAAGCTCGTCAATCANACGCTGGTGCTCACGAACTACTGCGTCATGGCCGAGGCNCNGCGNTTGGCTGAAGCCTATGGCGTCGATGCCTCNNAGGTTCCGCATGCGCTGGCGACCGGACATGCCGGTTCCAACCTGTTGCCCGTCATGTTCGAGCGCATGATCGATCGCGACTGGGAACCGCGCGGCTACGCAAGGCAGATCCTCAAAGANCTTGAGATGCTGAGNGACGCNGCCNGNAGCGAGAANGTGCCGATGCCGATGTCAGCACANGCTCTGTCACTATTCCGCATGATGNTCGCTCAGGGNCATGCTGAAATCGACGGTGCTGCCGTCTATAACCTGCTCGGCAANACNGANTAGNGANCTAGTCTTNNTCGTCNTACCAATTGAANTCGATGAGNGTGCAGCCCTCATCGGTACGGATTGGACCATGGAAGAAACCAGGTTTGCGGCAGGCATATGCCGGCGCAATGATCTCGTTCTCACCAGTATCAGGCGTGCCNTCGACCATNCTGCCTGAAATCACATAGAGCTCCTCCCAATAGGGATGGTCATGTGCAGCAGGTGTCTGAACNCCTGGTGCCAGCCGTAAAAGGCGCGTCCGCTTGCCCAGTCTCGCTTTGTGATCNAGATCATTGGCCAGGATCTTTTCGTCGATCCCTGGTACCNTCCCCTTGACCGGTGTGAAGCCATTTTCGAGATCGAGATTTTCAAACAACATGTTTGGTCTGGAAGACATTCTGCGCTCCATTCCCTGCGCTTCATTTGGCAACATACTGATGAAGGTTCCGTGTGAAGGCNATACAGCTCACTATGAGAAGTCNACATCGAGTATCAGTGGCACGTGATCNCTCAAGCCATTGCCNCACCANTCGGCAAAGCTCCCAATCTCAAAGTGCNTTATNTGCGNCAGCCATTCGCGCGGTACGAAGGCNAAGTCGATGTGATAGGTCGGGCCGTCTTCCGTGCGGTCCCGCCAATAGAGCGTCGGCACNGTCTCCTCACCGTCGCGCTCGCCNGTAAGACTGTGATANACACTGACAATNTCNAGCCCTTCGAGAATACTGACCTTCGCCATGTGATTGATCCGCCAGCCGGGCTTATCCCAGATGGCGTTGCTATTCCAATCACCGGCNATCATCGCGGGACCAGGCGACAGCAGGTTTCTGTACNTCGCAAACGCGCGCCGAAGCGGACCCAGCTGATGCTTCCGTGTAATCCCACCGCTGGCNTTNTGAGCCCAGACCGCGAGCAGATTNAANGTNNNCGATCCCTCGACTCTGATCGGNGCGATATAGCGCAAATTCTTGTCGAAGCTGCTGACNAGNTGGACTGNNNNTTCATTGAACGCAAAGACGCCAAGACCNTTGTGCCGATTGTTGCCAATCCACACCGGCCGNCGCTCAATCCAGTTGGTTTCGGACTTTTCCGCTAAGAGATTTGGCTCTGCGCACTCCGAAACAATCACAAGATCCGGCTCAAGCGCCAGAAGCGCATCAACTTTGCGATGCAGCGCCATATTGCAATTCCAGATCACGAACCGCATGGCGCTGCATTCACTCCAATACGCTAGCCTTCAACCAGGCGCGGCTTGTCAAAAGCTTCAATCCTGCAAAGGTGAAGAGAACGCCCAGCGTTCCTTGCACCCAGCGCCGCCCCTTGGCGTAGACCCGTACCATGGGCGGGGTCGAAAATACCAAAGCGTAGAGCACGTGGCAGATCACTGATAGTACGGTGGTCCCGACAACGATGACAACCGCGACCCATAACGGTGCTCCGGCCTGCATCCCCAATGAAACGATTGCAATCCAAGCGAGTGCGGCCTTGGAGTTGGTCATCTGGACCGTCAATCCTTTGAGGAAATACCCCATCATACCTCGCCCCTCGTCATTGCTGACCGTCGCATTGATGTCATGTGCGGAGGCAGCCGACCTGAAAGCCTTGTAAGCCAACCAGAGCAGAAAGAGGCCGCCCGCAATCTTAATGGCCGTCAGCAGAATGGCGTAGGATGCAATAACTGCTGTCAGTCCCAATGCGGTCGGAGTCGCCCAAATCATTGATCCGGTGGCGACGCCCATCGCCAAGGCCAATCCACTTGGCCGGCCAACGCCCATCGACGTCCCCATAATCGCTAAAATATTCGGTCCCGGACTCATGATGGATACAAGAAATACGGAATAGGCTAACAAAATGCCTGGCAGGTAAAGTGCGAGTTGTTCGGTCATATTCGGTCCCTATCATTCCGGATCGCTGGAACAGTAGGATGAGGCTCCTGACAGCATTGCGTCAGGAACAGACTTTTCCGCACTTGATTGGATTGCCTTGGAGAAGTTGCAGATGACCGAATTTGTGACTAAGGCAAGCCGCGCTTTTTTCGCTGCTCCGCGATAATCCGAACCATCTCGGCCATGTTGCCTAGTGGCCAACGGCGTTCGACTATCTTTCCGGATTTCTCTTTGACCAGCAGAATGAGCGTCTTCACCTCAGACCAATCCTGAAGCATCTTTCGGCCGACTTCGCCCGTAAAAACGCACTTGCCAGTTGGACATCCACTGGCATCGATCGATGACGTTGAACCATCGTTGCGCACCAGTGTCATCTCGGCGTCGCGAGCGTACGATAGGTCGGGCTCGATGTTGAATGTGATGATTGGTTCGGGTTGTCCATCGGAGCCGCGCCCATAGAGGAAGTCTAGGATCGCCGCGCGAAGGTTCGGACGTGGGCTTTAGACGTCGACATATTGTGCATAACATCTCGCATCAGTACCGTCTGGTGCTGTATCGCAGGCAACATCCCACCATACATCAAATACTTTGTGATAGGTGAGCAAGCGACCAGGAAGCTTGTTAGCGCTGAGTGGCGTGTAGCCGCCCGATGCGAGGGAGAGCGCTGCAGCAATAGCTATGAGGACTGCAAGTCGAAACATTGGGGGCCCGGTCAGTTCATAAGCCCTCCCATCATGCAGGCGATGATCGAACACGAACAAATCAATCGCCAGTGAGGGCTGCGTTCACCGGTGTGAGAGGTATACTCGACGCAATTCGGAATTTATGGTCCGAATTCATGGATAGGTAAGGGGAACGGGCTTATGGATTGGGCTGCAATTGCGCGCGAACTTGAAGGCTTACTCAAACTCCGATCGATCCCTTTCGGGATGAAGATGTTTGAAAACATGGCTGACATGGAAGCCATCCCGCGTATTCGGCGCCCGGACTCGGTCCACACACTGGATCAGATCGTTGGGCAAGCATCCCGGCTCGGCCGCACAGTGGGGATAACAGCCGATGATCTCGTAGGTGCGCAGTGCCGCGCTGTCGTCGGGCTTGGTAAGGCTAAGACGCCCGAATGGATGTCAGGCAAGCATATGGTCGGCGTCTGGTTCGAAGACGACGCAGGTGCTGCCGAACATCAGGCCGCGATGCATTGCGTCGAGGACGGTATCTACGAAGCGCTTGCTGTTGCTCCAATCTCATCAGGCCGACTCGATCCGCCTGACATTGTGCTGTTCTACGCGACCCCCGGCGCAATGATGTACTTCATCAACGGCCTGCAGTGGTCCGGATACAAACGCTTTGACTGGTCCGTTGTTGGTGAGTCTGCCTGTGCCGATAGCTGGGGACGCGCGCTCAAACTTCGCGAGCCGTCTCTCTCTATTCCGTGCTTTGCAGAACGACGCTACGGCGGCGTACTTGATGATGAAATGTTGATGGCACTACCGCCCGATCACCTAGAGCAGGCCATAACCGGCATGAAGGCGCTCGCGAAGAACGGCTTTCGCTATCCGTTTGCCCAATATGGAATCCAGCAAGACGTACGTGCCGGCATGGCCGTCAGTTATGGCGAACGCAAGTAGCGTGAAGGTAGATAACTAATATGGCCAAACGGTTTCTGATCGATGTTGCCTCATCGATGTCTTTGGCAGTTGCTGACAAGATTGCGGACGCAGCACTTAAAGCCGGACGCAACGAAGACATGCTGCCACTGACTGTCGCCGTGCTCGACTCGGGCGGGCAGCTCGTTGTTCTGAAGCGCGAAGATGGTTGCGGTACTGTGCGCTCCGAGATCGCCATTGGGAAGGCTTCCGCTGCGCTCGGCATGGGGGTTGGCAGTCGCACGCTACGAGACCACCTTAAGGAGCGTCCGGCATTTCAAGCTGCCATATCAGCCGCATCCGATGGCCGGTTCGTCGCCGTGCCCGGTGGCGTTTTGATCCTCAATAATGCCGGTCAGGCCGTCGGGGCGGTCGGCATCAGTGGTGACACATCAGACTGCGATGAATACGCAGCCATTACCGCAATTCACGGTGCCGGTTTTGCAAGCCATCCTGAGGAACCTGCAGAGAACTGGCGTGAGGCTCAGTTGTAACTCTTAGTCGCTGCGAACAGCTGTTTCATGCAGATGCAGCCAGACCAACTTGTCAGTTGCCAAATCCCGCTGAAACAGGACTGTTGAAATACGATCATTGTCTGGCGGCGTTGTGTTGCGCGCACCCGTCTGGTGCTCGACATAAGTCGCCTGGATAAGTGACTGATCCTCACTCACGTGGCGCAAAGTTACGCTGCTGATTGAAATCCTGAAGTCCGAATTTGCACCGTGAGCATTTTCTATCGGGTCGAGGAGATCAGCGCGGCTCAAGACCTGCCCGCTCGGCTGAATGTTTACAAAAGCGCTTGCTAGTCGATCTGAGAAGCCTTGACGATAGACGCTCGCGCTACGTACCAGCTCACCACGAAACCATCCCGATATGAATGCATGCAGGGCTTCAATTTCATCGGTAACAAGCTTCTCTAATGATTGTCCGCTCATATAAGAGTGGTCCTACCAATTGGGCTGCAATATTGTGGCGTTCGCGCACATGCGTCAGCGCTACATCTTCTTTTCGCGTGAATTGCATTGCGCATCAATTGTATCTTAGCGATGACGACACACGAGCGTTGCTATGGATATCGATGCTGTCTTACTAGCGCGAATTCAGTTCGCTTTCACTGTCGCTTTTCATATCATCTTTCCGAGTTTTACGATTGGGCTTGCCGCCTTCATCGCGACACTGCTCATACGATGGCGGTTGACAGGTCGCGAGCACCTACATCGGCTTGCGCGGTTCTGGACCAAGATCTTCGCCGTATCATTCGTTATGGGCGTCGTATCGGAGATTGTGCTGTCTTATCAATTCGGCACCAACTGGTCCAACTTCTCGATTGTCGTAGGCAATGTCGTCGGGCCGCTGATTGGTTGCGAGGTTATCACGGCATTTTTTCTAGAGGCGACATTCCTCGGCATCATGCTGTTTGGCTGGAACCGCGTGAACCCCGGCTTGCATGTACTTTCTGCCGTGCTGGTGGCGATCGGCACCTCGCTCTCGGCCTTCTGGATTCTCTCGGCCAATAGCTGGATGCATACGCCAACGGGCCATGAGATCCAAGATGGTATCGCATATCCTGTCGACTGGTGGGCAATCGTCTTTAATCCCAGCTTCCCCTATCGCTTTGCCCATATGTTCACTGCAGCCTATCTAACGACGTCACTCGTAGTCCTCGCTGTCGGTGCACGATATCTCTGGGCCGGGCGTTTTGAAGACGAAGCGAAGACCATGCTGCGCATGGGTCTTGGTATGGTCATCGTCCTGGCGCCCCTGCAGTTGTTTATTGGTGATCAGCATGGTCTGAATACGCTTAAGCATCAGCCTGCAAAGATTGCGGCGATGGAAGCGCATTGGGACGGCAGCAAGCAGGGGGCGCTCGTGCTGTTCGCAATTCCAAATGTCGAGAAAGAGCCCAACGACTTTGAGATCTCTATACCGAACATCGCGAGTTTGATCCTAACGCACAAGATTGATGGCAAATTTCCCGGCCTGAAAGACTTAAAGTCAGAAGACCGCCCTCCCGTCTGGCCAGTGTTCTTCGCCTTCTGCATCATGGTTGGGCTCGGATTTCTTATGATCCTCGTCGGATTTGTTGGCGGTTGGTTATGGTGGCGTGGCCAGCTCTTCCAATCGCGCTGGTTCCTCGGGCCTGCGCGGTTTGTCTGGCCGACGGGCTTTATCGCGATTCTGGCCGGTTGGTGGGTAACCGAGACTGGACGTCAGCCTTGGGTTGCCCATGGCATCCTACGAACAACAGACGCCGTGTCCCCTGTTGTCTTCGAAACCGTGCTATTCAGCCTGATCTTGTTCGTCATTGTCTACACGACTGTCTTCTCTATGGGCATCTACTACATCAACCGCCTCATTGAAAATGGCCCCAAAGGGCTTGCCGCGGCGGTTGGTAGCGAGACGCTTAACCAACGACCACTCTCGGCTGCAACCGGCGCGACGCGCGAAGCAATAAAGCCAGGAGAATAGACCGTGGGTGCTTTGGCGACCTGGCTGCCGATTGTTTGGGCCGGCCTCATTGGAACAGCCGTTGCGATGTACGTCATTCTCGACGGATTTGATCTCGGCATCGGTATCCTCTATCCGCTCAATAAGGATGAGCAGGACCGCCATGTGATGATGAACTCTGTCGCTCCGTTCTGGGATGGCAATGAAACTTGGCTCATACTCGGAGTCGGTGGGTTGTTTGTGGCCTTCCCGCTCGCGTACGGCATCATCATGCCCGCGCTCTATCTACCGATCATCATTATGTTGCTGGCGCTGGTATTCCGCGGTGTGGCTTTCGAGTTCCGTTGGGTTGCCAAACCTGACCATCAATTCTGGGACCTCGCCTTCGCAGGCGGCTCGATTACCGCAGCATTTGCGCAAGGGCTGGTACTCGGCGGTCTGTTGGAAGGTATTACAGTGAAAGACAACGCGTTTGCTGGCGGTACGTTCGATTGGTTGACGCCATTTTCGGTCGTGACAGCAATAGCAGTCGTCGCCGGCTATGCGTTACTGGGCTCGACGTGGCTTGTCATGCGAACCGAAGGGCCGGCTGCAATCCGTGCCAGGGAGCACGCCAAACTTCTGCTACTGTTTGTTATGGCGGCGATGGTTCTCATAAGTCTTTGGACCCCGTTGGCTGTCGATCATATTTTCGAGCGATGGTTCACGCTGCCAAATTTGTTCTACCTCGCACCAATTCCGCTGCTTGCAACAATCGCGGCCGTATTGTGCTGGTGGTCGCTGCACACTGAACGGGAAGTCATGCCATTCTTGCTTTCGGTCGCATTGTTCCTACTTGGGTACATCAGGCTCGCGGTCTCGAATCTGCCGTTGATGGTCCAACCAACGCTATCGATCTGGGACGTCTCGGCAGCGCCATCATCTCAGCTATTCATGCTCGTTGACACAGCCATTATGTTGCCGGTTATTCTCGGCTATACGGTTTTCGTTTATTGGACATTTCGCGGCAAGGTTCGCCCTGGTGAGGGTTACCACTAAAACGAAGTTCAAGATATCAGATTGCTTTTGCCCCGTTCAGTGGGTGGCTCAACTCGCAGCCTAGTGTCCTGGACCAGAAGTTCGTAATGTATATCAGCAGTCTCTGAACGAGCGCTTGGTTCGAGAAGGACACTAGAGCCCGATCGTTCCAGAGGATGCTGCACTTTGTGAACGAACTTCTGATCCACCTCAGTTGTTTGCGACGGAATTGATATGCAGCATGACACACAATCCGGCGATCAAGGCGGTTTGGAGCAAAAAACGAAAGGTGGATACCACGCCACCATGTTCGTTTTCCTAACGGTCTGTATCGACTCCATGGGGTTCGGCATCATCATTCCGGTGCTACCAGACCTCATCAGAGAAGTGACGGACCTGGGATACTCCGGCGCTGCGCTTTGGGGCGGCTGGATGTCGTTTTCTTATGCCATTATGCAATTCGTATTTGGCCCGACAGTTGGGAACCTCTCTGACCGGTTCGGACGACGACCAATACTGCTTGCCTCATTAGCTGTCATGGCCGTCGACTACATCATCATGGCACTTGCTCCATCGTTGCTTGTGCTTTTTGTTGGGCGAATCATCGCCGGGATTGCAGCGGCGACCTATTCGACTTGCAATGCCTACGTTGCTGATGTCAGCAAGCCTGAAGACCGAGCCAAGAACTTCGGTTTGCTCGGCGCCGGATTCGGTCTTGGCTTTGTCATAGGCCCCGTCATCGGTGGCCTTATCGCAGAATATGGTATCCGGGCGCCGTTCTATGCAGCAGCGGGCCTGGCCCTTCTCAATTTCTGCTACGGGGCATTTGTACTTCCTGAGTCCCTACCGAAAGAGAAACTGCGTGCATTCGACTGGTCGAGAGCCAATCCGCTTGGTGCATTCGCCCGGATGCGGAAGGTTCCGACTGTTGCCTGGTTTCTTGTGGCGCTCTTCCTATTCGATATCGCGCACTTTGCTTATCCGTCCGTTTGGGCCTATTACACCAAGGAAGCGTTCAAATGGTCGAGCGCCGAAGTTGGTTTGTCACTCGCCGTTGTGGGAGTCGGATTTGTCATCGTTCAAGGTTGGTTGATCCGTATCCTGCTACCCAAGATTGGTGAAGTGCGTACCGCTTACGCAGGCTTCTTTTTCAACGTTGTGAGCCTCGCGCTGCTCGGTTTTGTCAACGAAGGCTGGATGGTCTACGCGATCCTGCCGCTAACTGCGCTCAGTGCAATTCTTACTCCTGCCCTACAGGGGCTTATGTCAAATCGTATCGCTGACGATGCCCAAGGCGAGTTGCAGGGTGCGATGACCAGTGTGACAGCAATAACACTGGTTGTTTCCCCACTGCTTATGACACAGCTGTTTGGCCACTTTACAGGTCCGTCAGCCCCGATCTATCTTCCAGGAGCACCATTTTTAGCTGCTTCCGTGATAACCGCGATCGCCGTTATACCCTTTATCATTGGCCTCAGACGGGCTGGCATGAAATAGGATTGCGTCACTGCTGGCTGCTAGCGCCCGAATAAATTGTGTATCAATGTCTTAACGCCTGCGGGCTGATGCGCTACATCCGTCGCTTTGAACCTGTCTGAACAACAGTGGTGGACCACAGCCCTGCATGGCGCGGCGATCTGACAAAACCGATGATAACGGACAAGCGCCGGCCACTCAGAAGGTGCCTGCTGGCCTCACGCCATCAATGGCGCAGTATCTTGAGATCAAGACCGCAAATCCGGACAGCCTCTTGTGGTACCGGATGGGTGACTTCTATGAGCTGTTTTTCACAGATGCTGTTGTTGCAGCCGAGGCACTCGGAATTGTCCTAACCAAGCGCGGCAAGCACCTCGGCGAAGATATCCAAATGTGCGGCGTGCCAGTTGTGCGCGCCGACGAATACTTGCAACGTCTCATCCGGCAGGGCTTCCGCGTTGCTGTATGTGAGCAGTTGGAAGATCCGACGGAAGCGCGCAAGCGCGGTTCAAAGGCAGTCGTCAAGCGTGATGTCGTACGCCTTGTCACGCCCGGCACGCTGACGGAAGACGCGCTGCTGGATGCCAAGACGCGCAACTACCTGACGTCAGTTTTTCAGGAACCAGGTGACAACGCCGATTATGCGCTCGCCTCACTGGATATCTCGACGGGCGAATTTGAGGTTGGTGTGATATCCGCCGCAGACCTGACAGGCGAGCTTGTTCGCCTATTGCCGGGGGAAGTTCTCTCGATTGATGCTGTGATCAAGAATGCCGAAGTCGAGCGCACAGCTGACTTGATTACTGCTGCGTTGACACCCGTGCCCGCTGCATCCTTCGACAGCCTGAGTGGAGAGCGCTTGATGCGCGAATATCTCCATGTCTCAGACCTTGGTGCTTTTGGAGAGTTCACGCGTAGCGAGCTTGCGGCCATTGGCGCATTGCTGACTTACGTCGAACTCACACAGCTCGGAAAAAGACCCACCGTTCGTCCGCCACGCCGTTCGGGTCGCGGTGCAACGATGATCATTGATGCAGCCAGCCGATCCAGTCTTGAAATTCTTCGAGCAACAAATGGTGACCGCGCTGGTTCTCTGCTCTCAGCCATCGATCGAACGGTGACGGGCCCAGGTGCACGTGAACTTGCAAGTTGGGTCTCCAGCCCGATGCGCGATCTACCGTCCATTACATCGCGACAGGATGCAGTCGCATTTATGGTCGATAGTCATCAACTGCGCAAAGACATCCAAAGGACACTACGCGGCGCACCGGATGTTGCGCGGGCGATCTCGCGCCTCAGCCTTCAACGTGGTGGACCGAGAGATCTTGGCACCGTCCGCGATGCCATTGCTACAGCCGACACCTGCGCCTCTACCTTGATGAGCGCGGGAGAACCTGTTGGCCTGCCATCAGCGTTAGTGGATCTCACGCAAAGTCTGCAAGGGCCGCCCGATGAATTGGCTCAATTATTGGCTGCGGCACTCGTGGACGAACCACCTGCTCTGAGGCGCGAAGGAGGCTTCGTTCAGCCTGGGTACAACGCGGCTCTGGACGAAGCACTCACCCTTCGAGATGACAGCCGCAAAGTGATGGCAAGCCTCGAAGCGAAGTATGCCGAAACCTCTGGCGTCAAGACACTCAAGGTTCGGCATAACAACATCCTCGGCTATTTCATCGAGGTCACAGCTGCCAATGCGAAGCCGTTGATGGAGGAGCCGCTGTCGGATCTCTTTCGACATCGCCAAACGATGGCCAATGCGGTGCGCTTCACAACAGTTGAATTGAGCGAAATCGAAGGACGCATCGCGTCCGCAGCTGAACGTGCCTTGGCCATCGAGAATGATGTCTTTGCAGAGCTCGCCAACGCCATTTACAAGCACGAAGCATCACTCAATGCAATGGCGTCCGCGCTTGCTGAATTGGACTGCGTCACCGGCCTTGGGCAACTAGCAGTCGAACAGAATTATGAACGGCCAGTCGTTGATGACTCATTGAGCTTCGATATTCGCGGCGGCAGACATCCTGTTGTCGAGCTTGCTCTACAGAAGGAACTTGCGGGGCCCTTCATCGACAACGACTGCTGCCTTATCCCGGCTGTATCGCCCGACTCGCCGCCTGGATTTGATGATCCGGCTGTTGGGCGGATCTGGCTGGTTACCGGACCCAACATGGCGGGTAAATCTACATTCCTCCGCCAGAACGCACTGATTACATTACTCGCGCAAATAGGTTCCTACGTGCCAGCTAAGTCCGCACACATTGGCGTGGTGGACCGGCTCTTTTCGCGCGTGGGTGCCTCTGACGATATCGCAAGCGGGCGCTCAACGTTCATGGTGGAAATGGTGGAAACCGCCGCCATTCTCAACCAGGCAACTGAGCGATCGTTCGTTATTCTCGATGAGATCGGCCGAGGCACAGCAACGTTTGATGGCCTCTCGATTGCCTGGGCCACGGTGGAAAACTTGCACGACTTTAATCGATGTCGCGCCCTTTTCGCGACGCACTATCACGAACTCACAGCACTTGCCGATCGCCTCGGCGAAATCGCCAATGTCACGGTGGACGTTAAGGAATGGAAAGACGAAATCGTCTTTCTGCACAAAGTGAAGCCAGGGGCAGCGGATCGTTCCTATGGTATTCACGTGGCGCGTTTAGCGGGCTTACCGTCGGCTGTGACAGCACGCGCAACTGAGGTTCTCGAGCTTCTGGAGAAAGAGCAAACCAGTGGCCAGGGAAGTGCAGCGCTCGATGAGCTACCATTGTTCGCTGCAACGCGCGAGGTCGAGAGTGCCAAGTCCTCGCCGCTGATAGATGCCATAACAGATATTAACCCCGACGAATTGACACCACGCTCCGCCCTTGAATTGGTGTATCGTCTGAAGGAAATTGCACGCGAAGCTGACGAGTGACCCTGATGGATGCCGTTGCGCACAGCAAACCGCCATATTTTGATCCAAGCGTTCTGCGCGAGGAGTTAACTGCAATCTACAAGTCGGCCGGTCATGCAGACGCGGCGCGGCCAAAGATTCTGACTCATCTAAAAGCGCTGGTGAACAACGCCCGCGAAGCCGCACGCCAGCAATTGCATCTCGATGGAGATGGGGCCGGATGCGCTGCCGGGTTATCCCGGTTTCAGGATGACCTTATTCGCTTGATCTATGACTACACGATCCACCACGTTTACTACGCGACGACTAATCCGTCCGATGCTGAACAAATGGCGGTGGTGGCAACCGGCGGCTATGGCCGCGGGAAACTTGCGCCTGGATCTGACATCGATCTGTTATTCCTGCTTCCCTACAAACAGACACCATGGATCGAGAGTGTTGCCGAACACATTCTCTATTTGCTTTGGGATCTAGGCTTCAAGGTTGGCCATGCGACGCGGACAATCAGCCAATGCATCAGCCTCTCTAAATCCGATACGACAATCTGCACATCGCTGCTGGACGCGCGACTCATCCTTGGCGACGAGTTTCTCTACGGCCAATTCGAAGAGCGATTCCAGAATGATGTTGTCAAAGGAACTGCGCGCGAATTCATTGCTGCCAAACTGGCGGAACGCGATGGTCGGCACGACCAAAGCGGCAACAGCCGCTACCTGGTCGAGCCCAACGTTAAAGACGGCAAGGGCGGGCTAAGAGACCTGCACACGCTGCATTGGTTGAGCAAGTATGTTTCGGGCAGTGGAGTCGGTTCTGAGACTGTCGAAGACGGAACATTTACGCGCGAAGAAGCAGCCACGTTCCGGCGTTGTAGTGATTTCCTCTGGACTATTCGATGTCACCTGCATTTCGAATCTGGTCGTGCGGAGGAGCGCCTTTCGTTCGACATGCAGCCGATTATTGCGAAGAATCTGGGCTATCGTGAAGCAGAAGGCTTGCGCGCCGTCGAGCGCTTCATGCGTCACTACTTTCTTATCGCCAAAGACGTAGGTGAACTGACGGCAATTCTTTGTGCTGATCTGGAAATTCAGCAGTTGGCGACAGCGCCGAATTTCACGAAGATCCTCAATCCTCTGAATTGGTCCGTCAGGCGCGAAGTGCGCAAGACAACCGAGTTCAAGATTGAAGGCGACCGCATTTCCGTCAATGATGGTAAGGTCTTTGAACGCGATCCGCTGAACCTTCTGCGGATCTTCAACCAATCCCACAATACCGGCGCCTTCTTTCACCCTGAAGCCATTCGACTGATGCGTCAGTCGTTGCGCCTCATCGACGAAAGCGTTCGAAACTCACCAGAGGCCAACCGGCTGTTCCTGGAGCTGCTCACCTCGCGCAAGTCGCCCGAGAGGATCCTACGACGGCTGAACGAGATCGGTGTGCTCGGCCGCTTCGTGCCAGAGTTTAGGCTAGTCATTTCTATGATGCAGTTCAACATGTATCATCACTTTACGGTCGACGAGCACCTGCTGCGATGTGTGGGCGAATTGACCTCTATCGAAGCTGGTGATCTCGCAGACGAGGTTCCACTCTCAACTGAAATCATTACGTCTATCCAGAACCGACGCGCGCTCTATGTGGCGGCTTTCCTGCACGATATCGGGAAAGGGAGACCAGAAGACCACTCGGAAGTGGGCGCGGAAATCGCGCGCAACCTGTGCCCAAGGTTCGGCCTCACGAGTGCGGAAACAGATACCGTCTCGTGGCTCATCCAAGAACACCTGACGATGTGTGATACCGCACAACGGCGCGACCTCTCAGACCCGAAAACCATTCGTGACTTTGCAGATATCGTGCAAACTCCCGAGCGGCTCAAGCTTTTGCTACTGCTCACCGTTGCGGATATTCGCGCAGTCGGTCCAGGCACATGGAACAGCTGGAAGGGACAACTGTTACGGCAGCTCTACTATGAAACTGAAGTCCTTGTTGCCGGCGGTCACACTGCTGAAAGCCGTGAGCTTCGTGAGGCGGCAATCAAGGATCAGCTACGAGAGGCATTGCACGACTGGGCCTCACCGGATGTCGAGTCGTTCATCGACCGCCAATACTCTGACTATTGGCTCCGGACTGAACTCGACACACAGATCGCTCATGCCAAACTCGTCAATGAAGCTGAGCGTTCTGGAGAGCAACTGGCCACCGCCTTTAACTCCGATACGTTTAAAGGAATGACGGAGCTGGCTATCCTGGCGCCGAACCATCCGCGGCTACTCGCTCTGTTTGCAGGTTGCTGTGCAGCTACGGGCGCCAACATTATCGGCGCGCAGATTTCTTCGACACGCGATGGATTTGCCTTGGATACTTTCGTTCTGCAGCGCAGCTTTGAAGATGACGATGATGAAACACGGCGCACGCAACAGATCAGCCGGACTATTATCAAGGTGCTTAAGGGCGAGGCACGTTTGCAAAGGCTGCTCGATCAGCGTCGCATGCCAGAGCCACGCATCCATGCCTTCACGGTTGAGCCGGAAGTCGTCATTTCGAACACGTGGTCGGACCGCTTCACCGTCATCGAGGTCAGCGGCCTCGACAGACCTGGCCTCCTCTATGATCTGACAAGTGCGATCTCGGATCTCAAGCTGGACATTACTTCGGCCCATATCACGACCTACGGTGAAAAGGCCGTCGACGTCTTCTATGTGACTGACCTCACCAACAAGAAGGTCATTGACCCGCCTCGTCAGGAGGCGATCAGAAAGCGGCTCACGCAGGTGCTGGCGAATGAGACTGTTGACGCGGTTTGAAGGCAGCTCAGAATATCAAGCCGATCGCGCGCTTGTTGGAAGCAGTAGTTGGAAAGTGTCACCAATGATCCGTACATTCGTTGCTCGCATGACTTAGCATGGCTGCGAGCCCCCCCCCGAGTGTCGTGAACCTGTGCGCCTCTAACGTGTCGCTGAGTAAGCGTCAGTGCATGCATCCTGACAGTCCTGGCCGTAAACCTGCCCTGACGAGAAATGGAAATTGATGGCGCTTAGGCTTGCCGATTGCGGGTCGTCTTTGCGATAACGGCGGATCAGCGTTTTGTTGTCTTTGCCGAAGTAGAATCTAAGGCCTGCGATTGCGAGGCCTTCCCCATCGTCATCAATGTAGCTATCGACAAACGCCGATGTGGCGGTCTGTCCGTGCCTCACAAAAGCCCATTCACCGCCAAGCTTGAATATCTGGCCACCGTCCATGGCGCCGTAGCCAATTTCAACTCTTAGGTCGTCATCGGGGTAATAAGCCAGTTCGATATCACCAAAGGCACTTGTATCGCCAAAGTCTTCATGAGCAACGCCAGCGATGCCTTCGACAGTCCAGCGTCCGAGATACATGCCGCCCTCTAAGCCGCCCTTATAGACAGTGAAACCACTGAATAGATCCGCGTGAATGACGCTGCCGTAGGCCCCGATCAACCCACGTGAGGGGTCGCGCCAAAAGAGATGGGCTGCACCTGCATACACCTGAACATCGTCAATGCCATTGCCGTCGATTTTCCCTGCGACACCATCGATCTGTAGACCAAATTGATGGCCCAACGGAAAGGACATGGATCCGCTGACGCCATAGACTTCACCTCCGCCATATGTTGGTCTTCCCTCGAAAGAAAGTTTGGCGTTCACGCCGTCAACTGCTGGAAGTGAAGAAGATGAATCACCAACAACAGCATCCAGCGTTTCTGCTTTGGCTGATGCAGCAGCTGAGGTAAGCGTCACGGACAACAGAGACACGGAGATCAACTTAAAGAGAAACTTCATGTGAATCCCTCTCACATTGGTTGACTTGGCGCGCGATGGAACGTTCCGGCGTTCATAATCATCGAGTTTGCTGCTATTGTAATTCTGTCGGGCCGATTAGGATTATCTCTTGATTGTTTTCCTGGTCGCTTTCTGCCGCCACATAACTCCTCGGGTCGGCCTCTCGGTGAAGCTGTATGAGTGTCTTGTCTCGGTTTCCAAAGTAGAATTTACGCCACCGACAAAAGCGCGATGACCGTCGGCATCGGCCAGGCCCGCAGCGAACAACGATGGCGTCACGCCGCTGCTGCCACCCAGCGCCCATTTGCTACCGAGAGAAAAGTTGTGGTGACCGAAGGAATATGAATGCCCAAGGCAAAGGCTTAGATTGTCAGTTGGGTAGTAAGTAACATGAAGCTGATTGTGAAAACCCGTTTCAGCTGTTTCGCCACCTTTCAATCCAACAAGTCCGTCTATTGAGAACCGGCCCAAATAGAGTGCGCCCTCGATGGCAGCCGTGAAGAAGATGAACCCATTGCCAACATCGACGTGGGTGTAATCTCCATAAATACCAAGCAGTCCTCGACTTGGATCCCTCCAAAACAGATGTGCC
Organism: Filomicrobium sp.; assembly: GCA_002689605.1. Lineage (GTDB taxonomy): Bacteria > Pseudomonadota > Alphaproteobacteria > Rhizobiales > Hyphomicrobiaceae > Tectiglobus. The sequence continues at coordinate 2,903 of NZGY01000087.1, read as the reverse complement.
CCAGTCGCGTAAACGGGAATGTCGTCGTAGGCTTGCACATTAACTTCGGCGGCCGCACCATCAAGCTGAAAACCGAACCGATTTCCTAGCGGGGCAGTTACCGATCCCGCCATACCGTACCCATCCACGTCGCCGCCAGCTCCAGCGAATGACATCTTGCCGTTAACACCATCAACCGCCGGTCGGGTTTCGGCGATTGGCTCTGGCGTAGGATATGGGTATGGCGTTGGTTCGCTGGCGAGTGCCAAAGCGCTCGATATGGCAAGACAAGAAACGGTTGCGATGACGCGCGCGGCCTTCATGTTTATCCCATCTTTCTTTGAAAATTGAAGATAAAATCATACGATACTGGAGATATTATATTTGGCTAACTGTAAATTACTTAGCTGATTATATTTTTGAAGTTCTCGTAACTTGTGGATGATCATTGCGACCGCGGTTTTTCACTCTTCATCAGAACTGGCTAGGCTCGTCAAAAAGAGCGGCGGTTGATCGTGTGCGATCTGCTGCTGACAATATGGAGGAAAGTGCAATTGGCCCAATCGCTGGACGGCAGGGTTGCTATTGTCACCGGATCTGCAGGTGGTTTCGGTCGTGTCATCACGGCAGGCTTGCTGGATGCGGGCGCGTCTGTTCTGGCGGCAGATGTTCAAACCGCCGGGCTGGACGAGCCTGCGGCAGCGTCACAGGCTGATGGAACCGCTGGACGACTGTCCACACGGCAGCTGGATATTTCCGATAGCAAGGCATGCGGTGATGCTGTGGCTTTCGCGCAAGACAAGTTTGGTTCGGTCGACATTCTTATTAACAACGGCGCCATGGGCATGCAGCTGTTCGGGCCGCATCACATGACGGAGCTTGTCAAGATCGATGAGATTTCGCCTGAGACCTGGGATAAGTTTGTATCGGTGAACCTCTCTGGTGCCTGGTATCTGACGCGGGCGGCTGTCCCTCACATGAAATCCAAAGGCTGGGGCCGAATCATTAACGTCACGACCAGCTTCTTCACAATGCTGCGCGGCCGCTTCCATCCTTACGGTCCTGCCAAAGCCGGGCTTGAGGCTATGAGTGCGGGACACGCGGCCGAGTTCGAGCCTGATGGCATCACCGTCAATGTCGTCGTGCCGGGAGGGCCGTCGGATACCCCGATGGTTCCCGAAGAGGCACCGTATGCACGTGTTGACCTCGTGCCAACATCGGCGATGGTGCCGCCGATGTTGTGGCTCTGTTCAGAGGACGCCAATGGCGTCACCGGCAACCGCTATATCGCGGCCAACTGGGATGATTCTGTATCTGTCGCTGACGCCAGATCGGCCTCGGAGTCACCTGCGGCCTGGCCTGACCTAGCGGCGGCCCCGGTGTGGCCCAGTGGTCGACCCAACGAATAAGAGGAGGAGTGCATGGAACGCTTGGACGGCAAGGTGGCCTTTATCACCGGCGGCGGCGGTGGCATTGGTCGCGCAACCGCTGAACGGTTCGCACAAGAAGGCGCCAAGGTGGTTGTTGCCGAGATCAACGCTGAGCTCGGTGAAGCCGCAGCACAATCAGCACGCGATTTTGCGGCCAACAGCGGTGGCGATGCGCACTTCATCAAGTGCGACGTGACCGAGACTGACGATGTGAAGGCCGCATTTGCGGAAACCGTTTCGCGTTACGGCAAACTCGATATACTGCACAACAATGCGGGTGGTTCGACGGTGTAGGATGGTCCGGTGACAGACGCGCCGGAGGAAGAGTTCTGGCGGGTTATCAAGTTGGACCTCTACGGTACGTTTCTGTGCTCCAAGTACGGGATACCGGAAATCATCAAGGCTGGTGGTGGTTCGGTGATCAACATGTCGTCGAACGTTGCGCTGATGGCGCTGCCAGGCCGGGATTGCTACACCGCAGCGAAAGGGGCTGTCGCCTCGATGACCCGATCTATGGCGGCGGAATATGCCGAGCACAACATCAGAGTGAACGCGATTGCGCCGTCCGTCACGCTGTCTGACCGGGTGAAGAAGTTGATGGCGGCCTCACCGGAAGTCGAGAAGATCGGACAATCGCATTTGCTTGGGCTTGGCTTGCCCATTCATATTGCGGAGATGGCGGTTTATCTCGCCGCCGACGAGTCAGCGATTACGACGGGAAAAATTTTTTCTGTCGATAGCGGCGTGACGATCGTGTAGGATAAGTTTGGCTTGTACTGCGGCCGGGGCAACTGTCAGAACAGAAGTACTAGCGAGGCGGGATCGCCGCTCAATTACAGGAGGAAGCCATGGGTGATCTAATCGATCGTAGTGACTGGGACTTTGTCCATAACGAAGCTGAGAATGCAGAATGGACACCGGGCCTGCGCGAAATCTTCGAATACCGGGATCTCGGCATCAAGAACGGTACCAACGGCGATTACGTCGCCCACCTCATCCGCCACAACGGCAAGGAAACAAAGGATGAAGTGCAGCAGTGGCATATCCACGAATGCGACTTCCAGTTTGTCTACGTGGTCAATGGCTGGGCTACGTTTGAATATGAGGGCGAAGGTGTGCGGACGATCAAGAAGGGCGATTGCATTTTGCAGAAGCCGATGATCAAACACCGCGAAATTGCATGCTCAAGCGATTTTGAGGTTCTGGAAATCGTATCACCAGCAGACTTCGCAACGAAGATCGTCGACGGGCCCGATGAGAAGGCGGAAGCTGCAGAGTAATGCCGACGACCGGTTGAACTTTGCTGCGCTGCTTATCGTGGCAGTGAAACTAGAAAAGGCCCCGAATTGCTTCGGGGCCTTTGTTGTTTGTCACCTAGGATTACAAAAGATATTGAACCTGATTGACACTGATTGACTATCGCTAGAACAAGATCGTTCCAGATGGAATCACCGTTCGACTTGCTCACTTTGTTGGCCGGAACGTGAATCTTGT
>NZGY01000086.1 GCA_002689605.1 Filomicrobium sp. | reverse complement strand
TCAGCCGTTTGCAGCGCGGAACGACGGTCAAATCAAAACAGAATGTACTCAACCACCTGTGTCGCATGATCAAACCGAGTTTTGACACGACCAAGACCCTAAAGAGATTTACTCCAATGAAAGGTTTGGACGGCAACAGAAGCTGTCCTGCGCCACAGTAGCATTCGACGCTTGCTGTTCTTAGTTGAATGGGAGTGCGGCATGGGACGGCAGCGGTATTCGGATGAGCATTGCCTGGCAGTTTTGCGTGAAATCTAGGTGCATCTGGCTAGCGGGATGCATATTCCAACTGCGTGCGGGTCAGCTGAGCCCTCTGACGCGACGTATCACGACTTACACAAAAAGTTTGGGGACACGGAGCGATCAGATTTGACTGGGAAGAACCCCCTTGAGAAAGAGAACCGGCAGCTCTCCGTTCGGTTACTGTTGTAGTCCAAAGGATTTGCAACAACCCATGCCGTTGTCATGCCCTCGAACAGCCAACTCGTTAGTCCAGACAATGTTGTTTGACAGAGCCATTCTCTGGCAGAAAAACGGCTGCAAGCGCGCATTTGGAACCAGCACTGCGGCGTCACGCCGGCATGTTACCGTAAGTGGATGCGTTTAGGCATGGTTCCAGGCTTCTGGGAAGGCACGCGTCGGATCGATCGCCTTGCTTTGGATCACGCGTTGGATACGACGTCCGGCGACCAACGACCGACTCCTAAGCCAGAAAAGCAACTCAGCCCTTATGAGCAATGGGAATCGCAATATGGTTGAGCTTCGGCACCTCCACACGGTGCGACGAAAGCTTGCCGATGGCTCCTATCGGACTCACTACTATCATCGCCGCACGAAAAAGCGGATCGAGGGCGAGTTCGGATCGCCTGAGTTCCTCGTGAGCTACGCGCAAGCGGAGAAGATTAGCCGCGAACCCGATGAGGGGCGCAGCTTGGGCAACCTGCTTCATCGGTATCGGCAGTCGGTTGAGTATGCTCAGCTTTCCAATGCTACGAGGCGAAACTATGAGCCGATCCTGGCTACACTGCGCTCCCGCTGGTCACAACTGCCACTTTCGATAGCTAGCGACGACAGCTTCAAGAAGGGTATCAGAGACCTTCGTGATGAAGTCGCTAAGCGCTCGCTGCGCCAAGCCGACTATCATGTGAAGGTACTTTCAGCCGTTTTGTCATTCGGTATCGAAGACGGGGCGATAACGCACAACCCTGCGAGGGGCATAGGCAAGCTCTACAAGGCCAATCGCGCAGACAAGATCTGGTTGCCGGAAGACGTGAAAGCTTCCGAATCTGTAGCTTCGCCCGAATTAATGCTTGGCTTGCAATTGGGACTATAGACCGGCCAGCGCGAGAAAGACCTTATCGAGCTGCCGTGGTATGCTTTCAACAAGATTGGGATCACACTCAGGCAATCAAAGACCGGTCGTGACGTCTATGTGCCTTGCACCGAAGATTTGCTCGAGGTGCTAGATCGGACTCCGAGGCGGTCCACACTCATCATGACGAACACCCGCGGAAATCCATCGACCCAAGATGGTTTCAAGGCCAGCTGGCGAAAGGCAGCAATTAAGGCTGGCGTGCATGGTCGTCTCACCTTCAATGATCTGCGGGGTACGACCGTGACGATGCTCTCGGAGGCGGGTTGCACTGTGCCAGAGATTGCGACTATTACCGGGCACACATTAAAATCGGTCGATCAGATCCTTGAGCGGTATATGTCGCGAACCAAGAACATGGCAACCTCTGCTATCATCAAGCTGGACGAGTGGCGGAGAACCAAAAAGCAACAAACTCTGTAAACCGTCCTGTAAACGGTACAAACCGGTCCGAAGTTACCGAGAAAAACATCGAGAAAGTGGTGGGCACGCTAGGGATCGAACCTAGGACCGTCCGATTAAAAGTCGGATGCTCTACCGCTGAGCTACGTGCCCTCTCTCCGATGCGGAGACGCCGGAACTTAAGGAGCGTTTGCCTTCGGGTCAACCCGCCAAATCGCATTTCCGGCAGACTGCGACGATATCCAATAGAATCTTAGTTTTCCGCAAGCAAATCAACCTTAATCAGCCGGTATTTCCGGTGAACTGAGCCGCTCTTTGTGCTCGGCAATAAACGCGGCTAGACGTCCCTCAGCAATGGCATCCCGCATCGCCTGCATCAATTCCTGATAAAACCAAGTATTCGACCACGAGGTTAACATCGCACCCAGATATTCACCCGACCGATGCAGGTGATGTAGATAGGCCCGCGAATAATCTCGGGCGGCCGGACACTGACTGTTAGGATCAAGCGGACTTGGATCATCGCCGTGGCGGGCATTTCGCAGATTTACTCGGCCATGCCAGGTAAACGCCTGGCCATGGCGACCAGACCGCGTCGGCATCACGCAGTCGAACATATCAATGCCGCGCGCCACTGCCTCCATCAGGTCAGCCGGTGTTCCGACCCCCATGAGATATCGCGGCTTCGTTGTCGGCAAATGTGGCACGGTCTCGGAAATCGTCGCAACCATGAGATCATGCCCCTCACCGACAGCAAGGCCCCCAATGGCATAGCCCGGCAGATCCAGGCCAACCAGTGCTTCAGCCGAACGACGCCTCAATCCAGCGTCAGTCCCCCCTTGCACAATCCCAAANAGNGCCTGCCCTGGGCCGGCNCCACCATGACGGCGCTGTTGATNAANGGCATTCTTGGAGCGCTCAGCCCAGCGGACGGATAGCTCCATTGCCCGTTCGGCATTCTCGAAACTGGAAGGCAACTCGATGCACTCGTCGAGTTGCATCTGAATATCAGCACCAAGCAGGCACTGGATCTCGATAGAGCGCTCGGGCGTNAGCATATGGCGAGAACCATCTAGATGGCTTTGAAACTCAACCCCTTGCTCAGTGAGTTTGCGCAACTTGGACAGCGACATCACCTGGAAGCCGCCACTGTCTGTCAGGATTGGCTTGTCCCAGCGCATAAAATCATGCAGCCCACCAAGCCTCGCCACGCGCTCCGCACCCGGTCGCAACATCAGATGATAGGTATTGCCCAANAGGATATCGGCGCCCGCGTCTTTCACTTGGNCAACATAAACAGCTTTAACGGTGGCAGCTGTCCCCACCGGCATNAAGGCTGGCGTGCGGATCTTTCCCCGCGGCGTTGAAATTGCTCCCGTGCGCGCTTCNCCGTCNNGGTGTGAGACTTCNAACGAGAATGCTTCTGTCATGCTCANCTCGCTTTCGGCCACAAGAGACTCGAGTCACCGTANGAATAGAATCGGTACTTCGATTGAATGGCGTGCGNATAGGCCTGCTGCATACGTTCCAGGCCGACAAANGCGGAGACCAACATGAACAGAGTAGATCTCGGCAAGTGGAAATTGGTCATCATGCCATCGATAGCGCGAAAGCTGTGACCGGGTGAAATAAAGATATCGGTGTCACCAATAAACGGTTGGATTTCACCGTCTGTCGTCGTCGCGCTCTCCAACAGGCGGACCACCGTGGTGCCAACAGCTATGAGACGACCGCCAGATGATCGTATCTCGTTTAGCCGCGCTGCCAATTCTGGCGGTACTTCACCCCNTTCGGCGTGCATTTTGTGAGCGTCTATTTCGTCTGCTTTCACCGGCAGAAAGGTACCCGCGCCGACATGCAGTGTCAGGTAGGCAGTCTCAATTCCCCGATCCGCCAGATTTGAAAAAAGCTCCTCTGTGAAATGCAAACCAGCGGTTGGGGCAGCAACCGCACCGTCGTGTTCTGCATAGACGGTCTGATAGCTCGACGCATCTTGAACATCAGCTTGACGGCGAGATGCGATATAAGGCGGCAGCGGCATCGCNCCCACATTTGATATTGCATCGTCCAATGTCGGGCCACTCAGATCAAACTGAAATTCGATCTCNCCCCCCTGATAGCGGCCAGCAACAGTGGCGTCGAGGGCTCCCATCAGGCATGAGGAATTGCCATCGCCGAAGCGAACACGATCGCCCACATTGAGCTTTCGTGCCGGGCGCGCAAAAGCNNGCCANCGATCAGCTGCAATGCGCTTGTGAAGATTNNCCTGGATACGTGCCTGCGTGTCACCGCGAATACGAACACCTTCGAGCGCAGCCGGAATCACGCGTGTGTTGTTAAACACCAGCACGTCGCCNGNCCTTAGCTCGTTGGGCAGNTCACGCACGCTACGATCCCCGGTCGCATCCTGCCCAACAACCAAAAGCCGCGCACTATCGCGCGGCTCGGCAGGTCTTAATGCAATCAGATCGTCAGGCAGATCAAAGTCGAACTGATCGGTGCGCATAGATGATGACACGATCTAATCCAACCGTTCAGTTAGCCAAGATTAGGCAACATCAGCTGCAACGCGCATGGTGACAATGCTGTCTGGATCCTGNACAGGTTCACCGCGCTTGATCTTGTCAACGTTTTCCATACCTTCGATCACCTTGCCCCAGGCCGTGTACTGGTTGTCGAGGAAGGTNGCNTTATCAAAGCAGATGAAGAACTGGCTGTTGGCACTGTTTGGTGAAGCAGCACGTGCCATAGAGCAGACCCCACGGACATGCGGCTCAGCGTTGAACTCNGCGCCAAGATTGCCGTGATCAGAACCACCGGTTCCTGTGCCGTGTGGGCATCCGGTTTGCGCCATGAAGCCTTCAATCACGCGGTGAAAGACGATGCCGTCATAGAAATTTTCTCGTGCGAGCATCTTAATTCGATCGACATGGCCTGGGGCCAGATCTGGNCGCATTTCAATGACGACACGACCCTGCGTAGTCTCGAGAATAAGNGTATTCTCGGNATCTTTGATATCAGTCATTCAAGCTGTCTCCTGGTTGTCTTGAAGTATCTAGTNTTCTGTTGGACTGCAAAGCAGCCCGATGATTTGATCAGATGAGCATCTGCCCGAATNAACCGATGTGTCTCATGTNGCCCTTAGGACTGNGCAGGCACCAGCTTCGCATCCAATATACGGTCTGGGCTGGCTGGCGGCTCTCCTGGCGCTATCTTAGCGACATGCTCCATACCCTTCACGACCTGCCCCCACACGGTGTACTGCCCAGTCAGACCACGGCAACCACTGTCATCAAAACAGATGAAGAACTGGCTATTGGCGGAGTTGGGATTTGACGTCCTCGCAGCACCGACGGTGCCGGTCTTGTAGACGTATCCTGTAAATTCCGCTGGCAAATCTCCGTACTTCGAACCGCCGGATCCAGTTCCGGTTGGATCGCCAGACTGCGCCATGAATTTTGGGATCACACGGTGGAACGTCAGGCCATTATAAAAACCGTCTTTCACCAACTGCTTTACACGCGCCACGTGTTTCGGCGCGAGGTTAGGGTAGAGCTGGATATTCACGTCACCCGTCTTCAGTTTCAGCACCAGCATTTGATTATCGGCTTGAGCCACGGGTGCTGGTGCGGCTTGCTGATCACTGGACTGCAGCTGGGCGCCATTATCNGCACAGGCTGCCAGCAACATTNCAAGCGCTGCGATGCAACTAAATCGCCAAGACACGGTGAAGTTCTCCATAGTGCTATCAGATGGCTGCCGTTATGACGGCAATTGTAATAAGCAGCAACTTTCAGCTTAAAGGTCAAATGTCGCGGCCANAGAATGCGCCCCTCTTAGCCAACCTTCGACCGAAGTTGCTCAGCCACGTTTTCCGACACAAAATGCGATACATCGCCTTCCATCTTAGCGATTTGGCGGACCAAGTTGGCTGCGATATGGCGAACCTCTGGTGAAGCCGAGAGAAAAACGGTTTGGATTTGGGGGGCCATCTCCCCATTCATCCCTGACATCTGCATTTCATAGTCGAAATCGGTGCCATCCCGCAGCCCGCGAACAATGATGGTCGCCCCCTGCTCACGGGCAGCNTCCACAGCCAGGTTGTCAAATGTCACAANACGGATCTCAGCNCCGTGTTTGGTTGCCAGATCANCAACCTCGGCCTCGATCATGGCGATGCGCTCCTCTGCGGAAAACATCGGAACCTTGCCTGGATGAATGCCAACGCCAATGACCAGTTCATCAACGATAGTCAGTGCGCGCGCAATGACATCAGTGTGCCCAAGCGTAACCGGGTCAAAAGAGCCTGAATAAAAGCCAATCAGCGACATTGGGTTTCCTTTGGCAACGTTAAAGGCGACCACCCTACGACGATCGCCCCTCAAAGCNAATGGCTAGCAAGCGCGGGTAAGGCGATCACTGCTCATCTGATGTGCCGCTATCCTCACCACTCTCGGGAGTTTGAGCATCGCCNTNGTTGCTTGGATCAGGGGCCCCGCCTTCGCCGTTCTCCTCATCACCATCATCATCCGTCGCGTCTTCCGGAATACGTTCGACGGAAACGACTTTCTCATCCTCACCTGTGCGGAATATCCGAACACCTTGAGTGTTACGTGAAGCAATCCTCACATCGTGNACTGGACATCGAATAAGCTGCCCGCCATCCGTCACTAGGATGATNTGATCTCCGTCTTCAATCGGGAAGGCAGCAGCGAGAGCACCATTTCGACTATTGGTGACCATCGCGGCAATACCTTTACCGCCTCGGCCGGACACCCGGTACTCGTATGCCGATGAGCGNTTNCCGAANCCTTTCTCCGAGAGCGTCAGGATAAACTGCTCTTTCCCAGAAAGCTCTGCAAAGCGCTCNGATGTTATCTCNGCTGANCCGGCATCTTCCTCTGCATCGATCTCGATCTCTACNGCCTCTTCGCTATCCTCGCCGTTTTGGGCACGACGNAAAACAGCCGCTTGCTTGAGATAGGCAGTACGTTCAGANGGCGACGNNTCTACATGCGTGAGGATGGCCATTGAAATGACTTTGTCTTGGTCGTCCAGACGAATACCGCGCACACCAGTCGAGTCTCGCCCTTTGAATACGCGAACATCCTTGACGGGGAAACGGATGCTCTGCCCNCGCGAACTGGTCAGAAGCACGTCATCATGTGGCGTACAAATCGCGACGTTGATGATCTGGTCATCCTCGTCGAGCTTCATCGCNATCTTGCCATTNCGATTGATGTTCTCAAAATCACCAAGACTGTTGCGCCGGACACCACCTGATTGTGTCGCAAACATCAGCTCCAATGATGACCANGAATCATCATCTTCNGGCAGCGGCAGAATGGTCGTAATAACTTCGTCCTGCTCNANCGGCAGCAGGTTGATCAATGCTTTGCCNACAGATTGTGGGNTCGCGGCAGGCAGGCGCCAAACCTTCATTCGGTAGCACATCCCGCGCGATGAGAAGAACAGCACCGGNGTGTGAGTTGATGCTATGAATATCTGCGTGACGAAGTCTTCATCACGTGTCGTCAGACCAGAGCGACCTTTGCCGCCACGGCGCTGCGCACGGTAAGTATCGAGTGGAACCCGCTTGATGTAACCGCGATGCGTTACNGTCACAACGACATCTTCGCGTTGGATCAGGTCTTCATCATCGAAGTCGCCAACGGCATCAATGATTTCGGTCTTGCGCGGTGTCGCGAATTCCTCTTTGACGGCTGCAAGCTCATTCGTCACCACCTCAATGATGCGACGTCGGCTGGATAGTGTCTCCAAGTAATCTTTGATCTCATCAGCAAGCTTCTTGAGATCCTCGCCAATCTCATCGCGACCGAGAGCTGTCAATCGCTGAAGTCTGAGATCAAGAATGCCTTGAGCCTGTTCAAGACTGAGTTTAACTGTTCCATNCTCGCGAACACGGTGACGTGGATCTGCGATCAGCTCCACCATCGGTCCGATATCTTTGGCCGGCCAATCNCGCTCCATCAACTGCTCACGGGCTTCCGCCGGCGTCGGCGCACGTCGAATAAGCGCAATGATTTCATCAATATTGGCTACGGCAATCGCCAAACCAACCAACAAATGCGCCCGATCGCGCGCTTTACGTAGCAGGAATTTAATACGACGACTGACGACAACTTCACGGAACTGACAGAACGCAGTGATCATGTCCCGCAAATTCATTTGCTCTGGTCGACCACCATTCAGCGCCAGCATGTTCGCACCGAAAGACGTCTGCAGGTCGGAGTAGCGCCAAAGCTGATTGAGAATNACATCGGCGACAGCATCGCGCTTCAACTCGATGACAACACGCATGCCGACACGGTTGGATTCATCCCAGATATCNGAGATGCCTTCGATCCGCTTCTCACGAACAAGATCAGCAATCTTCTCGATCAAAACCCGCTTGTTAACCTGATAGGGGATAGCGGAGACGACGAGCGCGTAACGATCCTTCCGGATCTCTTCCACCTCAACGGTGGAACGCATCATGATNGATCCNCGNCCTTTGTGGTAAGCATTCAGAATNCCACCACGNCCGAGGATNGACGCACCTGTNGGGAAATCAGGTCCTTTGACGATCTCACATAGTTGATCGATGGTAATTTCAGGATTGTCAAAATAGGCGATGCAGGCATCGATAACCTCACCAAGATTGTGAGGCGGAATATTCGTCGCCATACCAACAGCGATGCCACCAGCACCGTTGACCAGAAGGTTTGGAAACTTGGCCGGCAGTTGCACTGGTTCCTGCATGGAACCGTCATAGCTCTCTTGGTAGTCGACCGTATCCTTATCGAGATCATCGAGCAGAAATTGCGAAACTTTCGCNAGCCTGCTCTCCGTGTAGCGCATGGCAGCCGGCGGGTCGCCGTCTACTGAACCAAAGTTGCCTTGTCCATCAACGAGCGGCACGCGCAACGAAAAGTCTTGTGCCATACGCACAAGCGCATCGTAGATCGCACTGTCACCGTGGGGGTGATAGTTGCCCATCACCTCACCGACCGTTTTCGCCGACTTACGATATGGCCGATCGTGCCGGTTCGACGCTTCGTGCATTGCGTAAAGNATGCGCCGATGCACCGGTTTCAAGCCGTCACACACGTCAGGAAGCGCTCGACTAACGATGACGCTCATCGCATAATCGAGATAAGAACGCTTCATTTCATCGGTAATNGAGATGCCGCGAACATCGCTCGGTTCATCATCCTGGGGCGGCATCGTATCGTCGTTCTCAGCCAAGCTATCGATCCTTGCAACANACTGCGCANTNAAGCCTTGTGAGACTTCGAATCAACGCGTCAAAATTCCAGCTCAATCTATAGTCCTTAGCGGCCAGGAACACAAAGAATGCTCACGCGACAAATAACAGAAAACTCAATTTTTCCAGTAATTTGAAAAACTTTTCCGCAGTGTCCACGAAGTCGCACGTCGAGAACATCTCGTCGTCTTGNCCTCGCCAANTACGCACACTAGATCNTTANNAGCACATCGCGGCTCAGCCGCGGTGGTCTTNAAGCGAATTANGTGGTTCGCAAAGAACGAGGAAAAGCAAATGCAACNACTGNTTATTGGGCTTTGCACGACGATCGCACTGGTATTTGCCAGTGTTGCAACCGTTCATGCCACGGATGGCAAGATGCCCGAGGGCGTGTTCTATCAAGGCCAACAGCCCACCCAGTACTTGGCTGCCGATCTTCTTCTCAAGGCCAAGGTCAGAGNTGCTGACGGCGANATTTTTTGGCGACATCGAAGATCTGATCCTGAATNAATACAATCAGGTCGAAGGCNTCATAATCGGCGTCGGTGGTTTCCTCGGTGTTGGAGAAAAGCGCATTGGCGTTCGCTACAGTGCACTCCAGTTCACCGACAAAGGCGGTGAAACCGTCGTCAGCCTACCTCACGCTACAAAAGAGGTGATCAAGGCGCTGGCACCATACAAGCGCGCGCGACCACCAAAATCGTTTCTGCAGNGCGTAACCGAGCGTGCCAAAGAGCTCGCTGCAAAAACGTCAGAAACAACAAANGACGCTTACGAAAAGGCCAAGAAGCAGGTTGGCCCAGCGCTGGACAAAGCTCAGCAGGAAGCCGGCAAGGCCTACGAGAAAGCCAAAGAGGCGACACAACAAGCGATCGATAGCGCGAAGAAGGCAACACAGCAGCAGCAGTAACAACTGCTCGCGCAGTCTATGACCATGAAGTCAAAAGAAGCAGAGCCGCCAACGCAATTGCATTGGCGGCTCTGTCGTTACCTATCACGAACATCTATCTGCCGAGCACTCANCTGGTTGCGCTGGTCCAAACACCNCTCTGCAGTCATTTCATCNTTNGAACACNCNTGTGTCCTTGATCAGTTGCTCGAAGTTCTCACCAGCTAGAACCTGATCGATCAATTGCCGCAATCCCTTCCGGCCAACTTTCCGGTTCAACCGACGTACAGCTGTCGCAGCGGCGCCATACGATACTCTCCACCCCACCTTCNTGGTGANCGTGCTCCACTCAGAGNAGGTCTTGGCTTGCATCACTGCCNAGACATGGCGCTCAGAAACACNACGCCAGAACCTCTTATCTTCAGAAAGAACAACNGCAAGCCCCTCATCGAACCAAGCCGGAATATCGGGCCGCCATAACCCAAATGCTCCCAACCGCCAATGCAGCTCGATGTGAATTAACTCGTGCGTTGCAATTGTTGGATTGAGACCACTAGGGGCCATTCGGATCGCATACCAACCATAGGCCACAGCCTTGGCACGCCCGCCGCCGAACGTATCCAGACACCGTTGCGTCTTACAGGCAGCAATAACCGGTCGTCCTTTGTTGGCTCCAAAAAACTTTGCCGCTCGGCGACNCCCGATAGCAATTGCATCACGAAGGCTGNCTTCATCACGCGCAGTGAAAGTGGGGTCCACGAAGACGCGCTGACCAATATCANGCAGCNNGTAACATTGNGGGCAAACGAGACGATGCGGTCCAGGCACGGCCACAGCGATAGCTAGAGAAGCTGGAATGACAAGGATCAGCNGCCAACATGCCACCCGCCAGNGACGCCATCGATGCTTCCTCATAGGTGCAACTCAGGTGCTGGAGCTAGTGCGGGATTGGGACTTGCATAGTCTTACCACCAAGACCATGCTTACTGCCGTAGCCTCGAACTGTGACTTCACGAACTTCAGCCAGGATCTTCACACCCGACAATGAACGCGTGAACGGCTGCTCGTTAACATGGGGATGGTGCAGAACGCGCGTCCCCAGGACTTTGCCTCCAGGACCGACAACATCCCACTTGTTCGCATAATGCTTCCAACCCGTATCAGCATGCTTCAAGGTCACGTCAAATCGGAATGTCTCACCTTGCTTTGTAACTTTGACATCGACGACATCCGCGCCGGCAGCCATGGCAGTCCATGAGGTCGGAAGCGCCACCAGGAAGCTTAGAATCCCCAAAATAAAGAGGCGTTTAATCATTGATTGACCCACCCTAAATTTGCGCCCCGGATCACACGAACCGCGACGCTTAACGTCATCAATCCGTTATCGCCGTTGCAACGATGTCTGCGCAACGGCGATCTAGGATAGAATCCAGGGGATTTCAGGGCTTACGTAACTAACCGATTTGCAGGCGCCCGGCCCTTACCGAACTATTGCAACAGCTTCGACCTGGCGGCGGAGGCCGTCTTGCGTTGTTGTTCAAGTACCGGCAACTGATCCTCAATCAAGCGAGCAATTGACCGCCCAACAAGTTCATTTCCGCGCACGTTCCAGTGCCAGTCAAACTCAAACTCCAGCTTTTCGCCGTGCGCAAGATAGTCACGACGAAACACTTCTTGGAGCTGCACAAAAGGAAGCTCCAGCTCACGTGCAATCTTCGCGGCAATCTCATTGAGCTTCCACACCTCGTATTGCGACGGCGCTTTGTGCTCATAGATGGCCTCCCGCACACCATCCATTGCCATCACCAGCTTGAAGCCGTACTCATCGCTGAGTGATTGCATCTGCTGCAACACGTAGCGGGCAAAGAATTCATTGCTTCGATGATCACGAATTTTGCGGATATCAACAGCCGATGAAATGAACTCAGGCGTCCATTCCTCTTTGCCGCCCCAGAAATACTTGCTGACCATACCTTTAATGCGGAGATAAAGACCGGTCTCGTAGTAGATGTAGCGAAACATGGAAGACGCACGGAGCTTGTCCGACAGACCACCTTTGAACGTCGCGGGCATGACCTCTTCAACGTCCCCGTCCTCCCCGCGACGAAGCTTCATGAAGCTCGATGCATAGCGTGTTTTGAGAAAGCGATAGCTCTCATCAAAGTCATTGTGGNTCAAAGGGACGACGACGATATCTGGCTGATACTTGACGACCTCTCGCCTCAATACATGCAGATACTGACTGANAGGAGCCCCATCCATTCCGAATTGGTATACTTCGGCCTTATGCCCTTTTGCGCGCAACTGGCGCTCGATNACCATTGGGAAACCTTTGTNGGGATCAAGGAAAGCGCCGTGAACATATGAGTCGCCAATAACGGCAACTCGCAACGTATTTGGCGGCTTTGCTACCGCATAGGACTTGCGCGTTGAATTCCATCCCTGAGCGTTAATTGTTAAGCGCGAGCTGGACCCATCAGGATGACGAAACGTGGCCTTCGAGTTCGGCTGATAGCGAACCACCTGGTTGATCGTCACGTTGCGCAGTACATCATCTGGCACAAGAATGTATCGAAACACGACAAACTCGAGAGCAAGAAGGGCAACAACCAAAGTGCCCCCTGCAAGCGCGAGGTTTCCGAGTAATTCCTTAAAGCGAGGCGACATAGCGGGCAGGTGCTCCGTTTTGCTGCGAATACTGCCGTTAACCGAGCAATTGCTATGCCATTGGGGTTAATAAAGCAGACATAAGCTAGTGGGCGCACCCCGTGACCTGCACCATCAAAAATGTGACGTTCGTGGTTATGGGCTAAGCGAGGTCATCAGCAACACGCGTGATCAGCGAAACCAGCTCATTTCCCTCCATCAGACCTTGCGAGACATTTGTCTCGCGCATTGCAGCAAGCGCGAGTGGAACATGCATAGGCATTGGTTCCACTGAAGTCTGAGCATGCACGCACAGCTTCATTGAGGGGGCCTGAATACCTAGCTCCAGAAACCGGCGACGCAATGATGCTCCTAAGTTCACGTTGGCGCCAGCACATTCGAATGTATCCCAGCACAGTTGAACGGGACGGTCCCAGTCATCATTCGGAGGATCGCATTCCATTGAGGTTGCATTGACTTCTTGAACACATACAACGCCTCCGGGTTTCACAAGCGTGAGCATGTGATCGAGAATCCCAAAACCATCCTGCATGACGCTCAGTGCAAATCTTGTATGAACTAAATCAAAGGATTGAACTGGAAGACCGGTTTGAAATGCATTGGCCTCGACGTNACCCACAATCGAAAGGTCAAGGCCATTGGCCCATTTGCGCATATANANAAACGGCCTCGGANCANAGCTCTGAGACCGTCAATCANGCAATCGNTGNACAGNGNATTTTTTAGAAAGGAATCTCATCATCNANTGGCTTGTCGAAGCCACCACCGCCTCCGCCGCCGGCAGGGCGACGTGGNTCATCGTAACCACCACCCATGCTGTCGTAGTCGGACTGTCCGCCATCAGACATCCCGCCTCCGCCGTTCCGGCCATCAAGCATTGTTAAGGTCGAGTTGAAACCCTGAAGTACAACCTCGGTAGAATAGCGATCCTGACCAGATTGATCCTGCCACTTACGGGTCTGAAGCTGACCTTCCAGATAGACCTTCGCACCTTTGCGCAGATACTGTTCTGCGACACGGCAAAGCCCTTCACTAAAAATAACAACACGATGCCATTCCGTGCGATCGCGACGCTCACCAGAGCCCTTGTCGCGCCAGCTTTCTGACGTGGCAAGGCGCAAGTTGGCGATTGGTCGTCCGTCTTGGGTCCGACGNATTTCCGGATCAGCACCGAGATTGCCGACGAGTATCACTTTGTTGACTGAACCGGCCATTTGAACGCCTTTCTTGTAACCTTCCGCTCGGGTCGCACTGAAGGGATCGAACGTGCCCAACTCCCGAGTTTGCATCCTCTCACGTGCAGCAATAATGCCGCCCGACTCGCNCGCAACACTAACGTGTCAATTCAAGACGGCGAGCTGCATAAGCGNATTGTCCACCGGATTCGCACGAAATTATGTTCTACTATTGTTCTNGANNAGTTGCAACANCAATGCGTTTGAGCTGTCAGATCATCTCTNTACTTCAAAAGGACAAACGTCGTTGGGTCGTCTGCCGCTGGCCCTNANTCCCACGGCCGAGCAATCAGCCTGACCGCCCAANGAACTCTTTCAAGTTCCAAAGTTTGGCCACCTCTGACACATACAATTCAGTTAGGGTCGAGATTTGTGGGGCGGTGCAATGAGAGAACAAGCGTTTTACATCAGCGCGGACGTTCGGATTGGTGGTTCCGTCATCACGGACAACGATGTCGTCGTCGCCGGAGCTGTNGAAGGNCGTATCACGTGTCGTAATCTCAGGATTGAACCGGGTGCTGTTATTACNGGAGATCTCATCGCCGACGAAGTTGATCTGGCTGGCATTGTACGCGGCAACGTCTTCGCACACGTCCTCTACCTCAGATCGAGCTGCCAGGTCTTTGGCGACATCTTCCACGAATAGTTACAGCTCGACGCGGGCTGTTATTTCGAAGGCAAATCACGCCACGTCGAGGACTCACGAGCCATCGCCAAGTAACCGGGCTTATTCGCTCGATCGCTCTACCTCATAATTTGAAGATACTCGGTCGACCATAGCGCACTGCATCGCTAATTTGGTATCGCCCAACTCCGATGTCCTGCAGTTGATGGCCAGTCATTGTGTGTAGCTCAGTTCCGCAGTTCTGAACCGCACCTCTTGTTTGATGGCGTAATACCACTGTCGCCCGAGTGTGACAGCCTTGCGGCCGGCTTCGACGATCGATTGCGCCACAAACCGGTCACGCCATCGCATCGCGATTACTGCATAGTCGTTGTAGTTCTGTTTATGCCTTCGAGACGAAACAATTACCGGCCTCATTTCGACGCCATGAATTTCTCGTAGAGATTTTCGAGTGTGCATCTCCATAATCAACTCCGTTGCTGTGTTAGCTCAGTCTCCATGACCTCAAGAAGTCATGAGTTTTAAGGGCGAACTCCTGATAATTTGTAAGCTGATTAATTCTGATTTATGGATATTTGTGTTAGAAATACTTCTCCTCGCCGCCGCATGTTCCCCCGAACGCACTGAGTANATTGAGGACAANGATGAGGAGTGATTAGATGCTCGCAACCGAGGCAATGGGCGCGAGATAATGGGCGCTAGAACTGGAGCATCAGTNGCGAGANGCAGCNTATCATCGTNNTGCGGCNNGANNCGGCAGCGCAGCGAGCTTCAAGAATGAAGTGAAGAGTAAAATGGTTCGGATGAACGTCGACGACGTCNCCTAACGTAAAAGTTNGCAACTNNCNGAACCGCTTCGAACCATTGTGATCATCCACTGCCCACAGCTNGCACAAACGGGCGAGCCTTACTGATTGATCCGTGCATCNACGTTAGATGCCAAGTCTTGCATCAAATNCTTATCGACGAATTGCCCAGGCTTGCAATCCTCTTTCGAAGTCAAGCGCAGATAAATCGACGGCATATCACCACGGAATTTCTGGCTCGCCGCTCGGCGTGCAATTCCTTCCGCAACCGACCCGCGGCTCCAACGCGCCTTACAAGCAAGACGTTCCAGAAACGTCGTCAATTCTGTTCTGTAGTCTGGCGAGTTTGCGGGATCTGCAACGGTCGCGAGCGCCTGCCAACGACCAGCCCCGTCGGATACAGCCCACTTGCCGCTCGTTGCAGCCGACATCAGGTTTTTCAGGCTTTCTTCAACACCAACCCGAAGATTATTGGTTCCAATTCCCTGCAGTACAAAATCCAAAGAGTCGCGATCCTGCTTGGTCAGTGGCTTGATATTGAGTTCGCTAAAATCAGCAAACCGCAGTTTTCCGGGATTTGGCGGCAACGTCATCCAAACCCATGCGCGGCGCATATCCACGCCATTCAGGTTTGCCCCGGTCATGTCTGAGCTCTGAAGACGGGTTTGCTCAAGCGTTGCGGCACTCAAATCAGCGTCCCTCAATACAGCACCTTGAAGGTGCGCATGCGCAAGTGAACTGCCCTGCAGTTGCGCATTGGAGAAGTCGGCAAATTGCAGCTGGCCACCGTTAAGATCAGCACCTTCCAGATTGGCCACCACAAAACTGGCACCCTGCCCCTGAATACCAGCCGTGAGATCCACTTTGCGCAAATTGGCGTTCCAGAAACTCGTATTCTCCATAATAGCGAATTTCAAAACTGCACTTTGGAGATTTGCTTCCTCAAACTTTGACCCGCTGATATCGATGCCGGTCATCTGGGCTCCGCCGAGCTTGACCTTGCTGAAATTCGCGTTGCGGGCACTTGCACATTTCGCCTTGGCACGCCCGTCGCCCAGAAAAAGCTCGGTTTCGTCTTGGCAGCTCAATTTGGCGTTGGAGAGATCTGTTCCAATCAGACTTGCGCCATCCAGGTTCACCCCGGTCATGTCAGCCTGATGCAAATCTGAGCGATCGAGATTAGCAAACCTAAGGTCACGGCCACGCAGCGATATTGAGCTCTCGCCCGGTGTTACATCCTTATCAACTACAAGGTCGATATCGGTCACGATCAGGTTGCGGTGGAAGAAGCCAAACAGGGAACCGTCTTCGCTTCCCCAGAAGAATGGAAGTGTAAAACCTTGAAGATAGGATGCGTTTGCCGTGTTGGCGTCCTTGTTCGTTTTCTGGAAGTAACGTTGGACTTTGATGTCCAGCGCCTCTCCCGGCACAGTCGCGACGAAGAACGAAAACAGCGCCACGAACGTCAACAAGGCACTCGTCATAACAAAACTTACGGGGTGCGAGATACTCGTCCGCCAAAACGCCTGGAAAAAGTTAGTTTCGGCTCTCGTCAAAAACACACCCATCAACGTGAGTACGCCGATGTCCAAAACCAACGCAATTCGATGCGTCCAGGTGATCACCACATCATGGTAGGGCAGGAACGAAATCTGAATAAAAAGCAGCAGGACAACTGGAAGTATGACCAGAGTTAGCCAGGACATCGAATGCAGGAACAAGCTCATAATCCAACTGCGATGCGGACCGGCAATGCCCTGCACAAAAAAGAAATTATGGAGTTCGAGACGCAAAGGGTGTGTGCGCCGCCGTGTTACCTCAAGTTGGCGCACTGATATGTCAAACTCAAGCGTCTTGCGTGATAGTAGCGCTAGCTGGGAGATAAGGCCTAGGTGAAAAATCAGCAGGAAAATCGGCGCGAATTGAAAAAACTGGACCAAGGGGATTGGCACACCGAGTATTGGTAGCTGCACTGCTTTCTCAAGCAGGAGGTCTTTGTGGGTTACACCGGCAACAGCAATCATGAAGTACGCCATGACGGCGAGAAAGACCAACCACGCGACATGCGCTGTATCGCTGGAGCGATTGACCGCTTCTAGTAGGGAATAGGGATTGACGGGAGTTTCACCGTCGGCATCGATGTGTGACACGTCAGACATTCCGGGACCCCTCCCAACAGTACAACTCAGACATTCGCGCGGGACCATAGCGGACAATCCCGCGCCCCGTAATGCTCTTAGGCGATGACCGCGCACCACACTACATTCACTGTGGCGCAATTGTTGCGCTACCTACCATGAGGACGCACCACCAATTGGCCTGCCAGTGACGCTTTCAACAACTGAATCGCGCGCAACTTATGGCAACTTTGAGATTATATGATCGTCTCAGCCCCCCATAACGGAGTAACCGCCATCAACCGGGATTGCTGTCCCCGTTACGAAATCAGAGCCTGATCCTGCAAGAAAAACCGCGATTCCCTCGAAATCGCCTGGATTTCCCCACCGCCCTGCCGGAGTGCGATCTTCGACGCGCTCATGCAAACCGCCGACCTGTGTCCGGGCAGTTTGGGTGAGTTCAGTGTCAATCCAACCGGGCAACACTGAATTGACCTGGATATTATCTTTCGCCCAGGCCGTAGCAAGAACACGCGTAAATTGCACAATTCCACCCTTGGTGGAAGCATACGCCGCTGCAAACGGAAGCCCGAAAATTGATGCCATGGAGCCGATGGTGATGACTTTGCCACCGCCTTGCGCTTTCATTGCTGGATAAACCGCCTGCGCACAATAAAATGGACCATTGAGGTTCGTATCAAGCACCGTCTTCCACTCATCCGCCGCAAGTTCTTGTGGCGGTCTCCGTATGCTAATACCGGCGTTTGCAATCAAACAATCTATCCGCCCGAATTCTGCGAGCGCGGCAGCCGTCATATCCTTTACAGATTGCTCATCAGCCACATCAACCGGGAGACACTGGACTTTTGCGCCAATCCCCCGCAATTCCTCCGCGGCTATCTCGGATTTTGCCTGGTTCCGCGCCGCAATCACGATATTCGAACCTGCCTTTGCAAGGCCTCTTGCCATACCAAGCCCTATGCCGCCATTTCCACCCGTAATAAGGGCAACCTTACCGCTCAGATCAAACATCGTCTTTCCTTCCCATCTCGGTCTTCACCTGCCCACTTAATCGCGCTACCAGAGAGCCACTACTACAAACGTCCGTGAGTAAGACCCAATAGCTGACGTGATTATTAGCAATCTTCCAATGGCAGATGCCAACGATCACAAACAGCCGAATGACAAGTTGGATTATTAGCATGGCCTATGATTGCCTGAACTGCCCTGGTTATTGCTGTTCTTACCCGGTCATACCTCTGACCAAGAGTGATGTCGAAAGATTAGCAGATCATCACGGAATCTCGACAAGCGAGGCACAGCGTAAATTCACGAAGTCAGCCCATGGCCACAAGCGCATCATGAAACGCAAAAAGGACGTGCATTTCGGACGCATTTGCCGCTTCTTCGATACAGACAAACGACGCTGCACGGTATACAGCGCGCGACCCAAAATTTGTCGAGAATTTCCCAACGAGGATAATTGTGGATACTACGATTTTCTCGAGTTCGAACGGCACCATCAAGATGATCCCGAACATGTCGCGGTGACGGACAGCAGCGCTTGGAAGTAACATCTTCCTATGAATTCGTTCGTCTCAGGACCCTGCTTCCATGCTGACCTTATACACGTTCGGGCCCGCCTTCGGCCTGCCTGACCCAAGTCCGTTTTGCGTCAAGGCCATGGTGCTTCTGAAAATGTCGGGCCTGGATTTTGAATGCGTGCCCGGTGACTTACGCAAAGCACCAAAAGAAAAGCTGCCTTACCTAGTGGATGATGGCAAAACTATCGCTGATTCCACCTTCATTCGCTGGCACCTAGAGGCCCGTTACGGAATTGACTTCGACAAAGATTACTCACCCGCAGACCGTGCTACAGGATGGGCCATCGAAAAGCTTTGCGAAGACCATCTTTATTGGCTGGGCTTGCAGGAACGATGGATGGACCCAACCAATTTCGACAAAGGTCCACGAAAATTCTTCGATGCTGTACCAACTGTGCTCCGCCCTCTGATCGTACGCAAAGTCAGGGGCGACGTACGCCGCAACTTACGGGGGCAGGGAACAGGTCGGCATTCGGAAGCTGAACGCAACAAGCTGGCCAACACGACCATTCAGGCAATGTCCGACTTCCTCGGTGATAAGCCCTATATGCTCGGGCAAACGATGAGTAGTACGGACGCTGCTGCCTTTGCGACCGTTCAATCTCTTAGTAGCCCGTTCTTTGAGACTCCAAGCCGTCGCATAATCGAAACAAAGGCAAATCTAATCGCCTATCGAGACCGCCTCAACACGGAATTGTTCCCCGAATAGTAAAGCTGCTGATTGCGTTTAAGTCTCATCGTTAGCTGCTGCGTTTACGCTAGAGTGTGTGTACGAGCCATCATTCGGCTTCAAACTTGCGTGCATATCCGACAAGAAAAATGAGCGCTGCTAACTCGTCAGCGAACTAAACCAGTGCAAGATAGACGACCCATCACAAAAAGAATGAGGAACCCAGAATGAGTTCTGACGGCAGCGAGGAAAAGACATGGCGTAACCGGCAGCTCACCGTTGGTGGAGCTGCAGCAATCGTCGGCACCGCTATTTCAATTTACATGACGGGCCTTGTTGGCGCGCTAGGTATAATCATGTTGTCCATTGGCTTTGGTGGTGTTGGTCCAGGGCTTGCCTATATCATGGGCAACCACTCATTGAACTTTCTCCAGGTCGTAGCATTTCGCGCCTGTATGAATATCCTAATGATCGCTGTAATTGTGCTGCTCGTCTATAAAGGCGTACCGATCGTAAAGTAATCTACCGCAGCGCGTTACACTTTCAAAGAGTTTGTCGTGCATCACGATAACTACATACCCACGCCTTGATGAGCTATGGGTGAAACTGGTGTTCGGGCGGTTTGAAAGCTGGCGGTGCATCTGGTTGGTTTGATGTCGCCAAACAAACCAGCAACCTTCGAGAACGCAC
>NZGY01000085.1 GCA_002689605.1 Filomicrobium sp. | reverse complement strand
GCTCGACAAGTGCCTGAAAATCCTGAGCCTTCATGGTATCCTCGCTAGTGACGAACCGTCAGTCAGCAAGGTCTCACAACATTTAGGCAGAACAGAGCCATTTAAATAGGTAGATTGGGCTTGACCAAGCTTGGTAACCGTCCTCGGTCGTGACACATACCCAGAGTGGATTGTCGCCTGCAGCTTTCAGGNTAACTTGGTGTTTGACCTCAATCTTGCGGCCAACGTGATTGTTTGGCATGCGAAATACTTTGAGCTTTCGATCAAGTCCGCCAGCGTCAAGGATCTGATCTTCCAGGTCAGTATCTGCCAATTTAACTGACAGGTCGCCCAGGCTTGTCGTGATATCCAGCTGCCCATTGCTGGAGTTTTCCAACCAGACGTCGAAGCCCATGAAATTGCCCGTCGTGACGGTATCCCAAATGACTGTGTTTGATCCGCGCTGTTCGAACAGTCGCTCGTGATTCCACTGATTNATCATTTCGAACTTCTGGATCTTAGCGTCTGAGAATTGTGCACGTCCGCGCCAGGTGGTGTTGCGTCCGCGGCCGCGGTATTCTGCACCGCTCCAGAGAACACGAATGCGATCACCGAGATCGCCCTTGGTATATGGTCTGACTGTTTCCAGTACGTCCGTACCATTGCGGATTTCGACTCGCTCGATACCGGCGTGTGCCGCAANATTGAGAGATAGCTCGACCNTATCNGCTGATGTCTTGACGATGTCGCCCATAATGGCGTGGTCAACCGCGTGTNTTGGCGTGTCAGGGGCNGCGTCTGGATTGCGTTCGTAGAGCGTACCGCCGTCCGGTAGTGCGACTGAGACATCCATGTGCATACGGCAGCCCGTAGTGCCGTAGTGATGCCGTCGTCGCATTGCTTTGAAAATTGCGTCACGACTGAGTTCGTTCGTCAGGAAACAAGTCAGTCCTCCATAAGCTCCGAAGGTCGATGAACCTGGATAGCTCGCGCCTGGGCGCCCCTTATGACCGTCGCTGTTGCACACCACGCCGACGCGTCGGCCTAGCGGGAAGCCATCCGTGAGAATCCATTCGAATGAGCCCCATGCCGAGTGCATCTCGACAGCAGTTTCGATCAACGGGTTATGGTCGTAAAAGATATTCGCGTAGCGACCGCCGACGTGAGCGTACATCACGGCATCTTCGTCCTTGAGGCTCTGATATAGATCCGTCAGCGTATGGCAGTCGGTCTCCATGTCAGAGCGGTCTTCCAGCAAAGCGTGAGAACAACGCCGGATCTGGCGGCCTTCGTGCCGGAAAAAGACGTTGTGATCGCCGCCGACGGCNGTATTGCCCGACCATTCGTAGCCGGGAAACACGACNAACCGNCCGGGTTCGTCGAGTGCNCNNGTGAGATCATTCAGNTTCTTCCAGAACGCAATGTTCATCTGGAAGTCGTTGCCCTGGTGACTGGTGACATCGAGGAATGCTTTGTTGCGGGCAAAGTCGAAGTAGCTTTCGATGCGATTGATGCCAACTGTTTCGCCAGTCTGGCCGTGGAGATCCCCCCAGAAGCCAGCGACATTGCTTTGTTTGACGATCAGTGGGCCTGCTTCGGCAACTTTAGTGTTGTCGACGAAGACGTCGATGCGTAGTTCGGCTTCGCTCGCCACTGAAAGTCCCTCGATCGTGAGCGCACGATCGTCCGGAGCGTAGTCGAATTCAGTTGGAAGCCCATCGACATCNATCGTNGGTTNCAGNCGGACTTTTCCGCGTGCCTGGGCTGTTGGGTTGCCCCAGATGTCTTCCGCCTTTAATCCGAATTGGAACTTCTCACCAGGGCGTCTGAGCGAAGGCAATACCGCTTTCCAAGAGTGGACAGGGCCGGCAACAATTGGGACCCACAGCTGTTGTGGCAGAGGCAGGAAGTTGCCGGTGGCNTGGACGTCGGTCATGACNCGAAATTCGCAGCCACTTTCGACAAAAGTCTGCATCAGCATCCCCGGCGAACCCTTGCTGGTGTCGCCAAAGATAATCTCGATCTGTTCGCCTTCCTTGAGATAGCCGCCGCTCTGATGTGCGGTAACGACTAAGTTCCAAGGCCTCATTCCGGTGAACCCTACGACGACATCGATGCGTCCCTCACCATTGCTCNTTGCGGTGGTATAGTTGGCGGCTGTGGGCTGCGTNGTTTGNGGTCTTCCCATGTCGCCGATACGGCGGAAGGCGATTTGAANACCGCCAGTGTCATCGATGCCAAGCTTGCCGACNGTGTANACCATCTTGAAGGTCTGGAAGCTNCGTGCCTCCACNGGCGTGACAGGNCTTAGGGCTACGGATCCGTAGAGTGCTGGGTCGTCGCCGGGGCGAACTGAAGGTCCATTGTCGCCGACGAGTTCGGATGGAACAGGGCCATCAATTTCCAGCTTCATCTGTGAGATCCTCGTTTCAGTGGATGCAGGATTTGTATGTGACGAGCGCCATTGTACAGGCGCAAGCATGTTTGCTTGGGCCAGCATGCGCGTAGTCTGCAGCTAAATTCTAAAGGATGCCAGCGTTACGCGGCCGCGCGTGCCTCGTGCAGTTCGACGCCTTCGATTGTNATGCGATGCATCAGGCGGCGATGNCCGGCATAGTCATTGACGGCTTTATGCCAGGTTGCCCGGTTATCCCAAATCGTGATGTCGCCCGGCCGCCANCGTACACGACATGTGAATTCCGGCTTTGTGCAATGCTGCTCAAGAAAATTCAGCAATGCCTCGCTTTCGTCCTTGTTCCATCCGTCGAATTGGACGGTGAACTCCGGATTGACGTACAGGGCTTCGCGGCCACTGAGCGGATGGCGAATAATAACGGGATGNAGCGANTCTTGNGTTGCCGCATCAGAGTTTCCGATCCGTCCGGTCTGTGTGGTTTCCTTGTTTTCGCGTGCCGCCCCAAAGATATGTCGTGACGAATGCAATGCTTTCATGCCGCGCAAGGTATCCTTGAGGCCATCGGACAAAGCTTCGAAAGACGCATACATCGAGGCAAANGCTGTATCTCCGCCAACTTCAGGTGTTTCGATGGCGTGGAGCATAGAGCACATTGCCGGTGCCTGGTCGTAGGAATGGTCGGTATGCCAGCGNTCGCCAATTGCTGTCTTCTGNTCCGGCTCTTTAAGCACCATGGCTACTTCCGGGAAGCCATCGACATGTGCAAAAAAGCGATTGACGTTGATNTGACCTATGCGCTTTGCGAATGCGATTTGCTGATCGGGCGTNATCTTCTGATCNCGGATGACAATGACGGCATGATCAGCGAAAGCTGCCAAGAGGTCNTCGGTTTGACNAGGGTCACTGACGTCNGCTCCGAATATCTCNGCGCCTATGTTTGCTGTTAGAGGTTTGATCTCCAAAGCCATATTTCACATCCCTAAACTTTGGTCCAACTTTGCGTCGATCACTCGGCAGGAACGGTTTCGACTTGTCGCCGCCCGAGCCAGGCGAATGCNAGTCCGATNGCAATAATCACTGCAGCAGCTGANTTGATCTGCCANTGGCTATATCCAATCACTTCATTGCCTGGCAGCGCCAGCACGATACCGCCGATGACTAATCCNGCTCGACCAATCCACGCCATCGGGTTGCCNTCGANCTTCCCGATTCCATAGAANTATCCCTGNAGGCCNCCGGCGATTANGGTGATACCTGCGAACGTTGTCACCAGGACTATGGCTATCTCGCTGGCTTCACCGCGCCCGATGAGAGCCGGNTTNAGTACAAAGAAGAATGGCACGAAGTAGATGATACTNCCAAGCCTCATNGCCTCGAAGCCTGTCTTCATCGGATCTGCTTTGGCAACAGTCGCAGCCGCAAATGCTCCNATCGCAACCGGAGGTGTAATGAACGAAATCATACCCCAGTACATCAGGAAGAGATGGACAGCGAGTTTGTCGAGGCCGCCTTCTGTCAGTGCTGGCGCGACAGTGACAGCCAGGAACAGATAGGCCGCCGTAATNGTCATGCCGATGCCCAAGACAAAACTTGTCAGCGCTGCCATGACCAGCAGCAACATCGTATTTCCGGCGGCGAATTGTGTTAGCTCATAGGTGATGGTGCCGACTTTACCAGTTAGTGTCAGNGCGCCAATAATCAGTCCAACGCCGGCAAGGATTGCCATAAGCTCTGCGAACAGCAGNCCAATGCCGCGAAAGAAATTGATCAGACCGGCCCAATCCCAGCGATGTTCTTTTGAAAACTGATTGATGATCAATAGNACCGCTGTAGCGTAATATGGTGCCTGAGCTTCGCGCTGCATGTAGAGAAGCATGATGATCAGAGCAATGAAGACGGCAATGAAGTACCAGCCTTCTTTCATCACTTGTGCGACTGATGGCAGTTCTTCCGCTGGCAAGCCCTTGAGATCGTTGCGGGCTGCATAGGCGTCGATCTGCAAGAATAGCCCGAGATAGTAGAATACAGACGGGAAGGCTGCTGCGATTACAATCTGTGCGTATGGGATCTCCAGGAACGTGGCCATGACGAATGCCGTTGCACCCATTACGGGNGGCATCAANACGCCACCNGTTGATGCACAAGCTTCCACACCGCCGGCATAGGAAGACCGGAAACCAACTCGCTTCATGGCAGGTATTGTCATTACGCCTGTTGTTAGAACGTTGGTAATGACGCTGCCGGACATAGACCCCATAAGGCCAGATGAGAATATAGCTACCTTGGCGGGCCCCCCGCGGTGCCGTCCAAGGAGAGCAAACGCTAGGTTAAGGAAGAAGGCGCCACCGCCTGTATACTGCAGCGCGACGCCGAAGATCAGGAAGCCAACGACGAGGTTGGCGAACGCGTTCATTGGGATGCCGAGAACACTCTCGGTGCCGAACATGTGGAAGCCGACCGTCACCTCAGGTGTTACTGGTTCACCAAAAAGAAATCCTGGGGCGTAGTGCGAGATCATTGGGTAGATCGACACAATCAGGCAGATGTAAAATATTGCGGTCCCGCCCGCGCGGCGGGTCGCTTCCAGAACCAAGGCCCAGAGGAGAAAGGCTAGGTATTTAGCATGTTCCGGTGCATCGTATTCCCAACCGACATCCAGAATCTCATTGCCCTTGAGCGCAAAGTAACCGGCGACGCAGAATGAAACCACAGCAAGTAACACATCAAACCAAGGTACGTATTCTTGATCGTGTCGACGCAGATAATACGGTATCGCGAATAGCCCCAATAGAACTGCGAAAGTGATCGCGTTTCCTATCGTGCCCATCGCTGCGAGGGGCAAAACCCCAGCGAGTTGCATCGTCAGGAATGTTGGCACGGTCAACGCAAGACTTGACGGAAAAACATCAAGCAAACCTGTTGTGGACTGCCTTGGATCGCCGGTTGGGTAGATGAGAAACGGCAGCGGCAGCAGCACGGCGATCATAATGTAGAAGTATTCGGTCTCAAGCGGGACATACAGCCCAAGCTCGTTGCCAAGCCCAAAGATAATGTAAATTGAGATCAGCATTGACGTGAGTGCTGCCAACAGCAACCAAGCGTTAGCTAACCAGGGCAGTGTTCGGTAACGAGCAAGTTCTGCCTTGTCAGCAGCCTCGACGGCCTGTTCGGCGGTTGGGCTTTGGTCCGATGAATTCGGGTCTTGTTGGGTCATTGGAGCTACACGCGGTTTTGGCTAGGACAACACATAAGATAGGGGCAGTTAAGGAAGGGCCGACCAGGTTTCTGGACGGCCCCCGTGCAGTCTTAGATCTATCTGTTGGGACTATTCCCAAGTTGGGAATGGTGCGCCCATACCGGCTTTTTTCAGCGCGGCTACGCGTGCAGCCTGCCAGCCCTTGACGAAAGCCTCATCAGCCTTGTCCTTGTTCGCGCCCATATAGTCCTTCCATGCTGCCGCAAGCACATCCTGACGCTTCAGATTTGCTTGATGGTGCTTTTCGACATCATCTGTCCAAAGACCTTTTTCTTTGTAGTACTTGATTGCACCTGGATGAATTGGGAAAACCCACTTGAGGTTTTGGCGGCTGAGCTGATAGCCACCCATTGCCGGGCCAGCATCTTTGATTTGATCAAAGTTCTCCATGACAGCTTTGGTCAGGCCATAGCCCACATCGTCAGATGCTTTCGAAGTTGCAACAAAGATCGGGTACGGCTGTGTGCTGCCCTCGAATGGCATATTGCCCGACGTATTCTTTTTACCATCGATAGCATTCTTGATCATCGCAGGAGCGCGCCAAGGTGCTCTATCGATAGAACGCTGCCAAGCTTCCTTTTCAGCATGTGGGAATGTTGTCCAGAATAGGCCTCGCGGCGAAGCAGCCAACTTGTTGTAGGCGCCAGATACTGTCGAGCCAAAGGTGGCATCAGCCTGACCGTTGATCACTGCTTCCGCCGACTGTTTCCAACCAGGTACAACAACCTTTTTAACATCATCCCAGGTCAGGCCACCGAATGCTAGAACGCCCGCTGTATTGATATTCAATGCTGGGGCGCCTTTGACCCAGGTCACGCGCTTGCCTTTCAGATCTGCAGGTGTCTTGATGCCTGCATCTCCTGCTACCACAAGCTGGAATCCGGTGTTGCCGATGTTGTTGAACAAGCTGTAGAGCCGCATTGGTCCCCACTTCTTTGTCCCGAACATATGCGTGCCTTCGGCAGCCATATAAGCCGCAACACCGCAAGCGCAAATTGGGCTTTGGCCACTTCGCAGCGGTACCATGCGTGACACGTCGTTCTTGCCCGGTATCACGCGCAAGCCTGTTCCATAATTTTTCTTCAGCATCTGGCCAATGCCCACAGATTGCGCATAGCCTGATGATGTCGTGCCATAAGCTGTCCAGGAAATCTGGTTGGGCAGTTTTACGTCAGCGCCGAACGCGGCACCAGCACTGAGCGCGAGGCCAGCACCCGTAGCAACGGCAAGTTTACCCATTTTCATGGTTAAGAGTCCTCCGTATTTCCATCCTTGGTTAGACCGGTTGGATCCGGTTTATGCGACAGAGTGTACTTCATGCTACACAGAGGTCAAACGCAATGACGCATCAGAGATGAAATAGTTCACTGAGATAACCTGCACGGATATCAGGCAAAATTGCCTTGAAGAAATTTGAACCTACCGCAAATGTAGGCCGGTTGGGCCCCTGAAGTTGAAAGAAAAGATTTATATGGCCAATTTCGCAGCTGCACATGCTTATGACCTGCCTGCCGAAGAACTTGTTGATGTTTGTGTTGAGCAACTGCGGGCATGTTCCACAGCCAGCCATCGCTTGGGGTTTGTCTATCTAACTGATGAGGTGTCTGCTGATACGGGTCAGATTGTTGCCGATCTAAAGAAGAAGACTGGTGTTGAGCACTGGCTTGGAACGGTTGGCCTTGGTATTTGCGCATCCGGAGCGGAGTATTTTGGCCGACCTGCTATCGCGGTTCTGACCTGCGATATCGATGAGGGTTCGACGAAAATACTGCCGCAACTCAACTCAGCGGCAGATCTCAAAGAGTTTTCGGCTCAGGATTTCTTTGCCGCGATCGGGATCGTCCATGCTGACCCGCGAAACACTTCGATACTTGATCTGGTGAGCAACCTTGCAAATGATCATCAAACATTTCTCGTGGGTGGATTGACTTCTGCTGAGAAGAACTTCGCCCAGATCAGCGGTACCGCAATGGAGTGCGGTGTTAGTGGCGTCTTGTTAGGCGGGAAGGTTCAAGTTGCAGTTGGGTTGACGCAAGGGTGCTCGCCGATCGGACCACCTCATATTGTTAATCAGAGCGATCAAAACATCCTTATGACGCTCGACGGTCAACCTGCTTATGAGATCCTATGTGAGGATCTCGGCGTTGCTGAAGGTGTCGACCCGCGACCATGGCTGACCAATATTCACGCAGCGATCCTGGTGAGTGGCTCGGACACCGGTGACTACCTTGTGCGCAATCTCGTCGGGATCGACATGTCGCAGGGATTGGTAGCGATTGCTGACGCGGTGGAATCCGGATCGCGGGTGGTGTTTGTTCGCCGTGATGCTGAGGCTGCTGCGAAGGACCTGCATCGCATGTTGGACGATCTTAAGAGTAGATCTCAGCAAGAGCCGAAAGCTGCGCTCTATTACTCATGTCTTGCCCGTGGGCCGAACTTGTTCGATGAGGAGGCCTTCGAACTCAAAACAATCCGTGAGGTGCTGGGTGATATTCCTTTGGCTGGCTTCTTTGGGAACGGCGAGATTTCTAATGACAGGGTCTATGGTTATACGGGTGTGCTGACCTTGTTCTATTGAGGATCGGGTCGTCGTTAACGCGGCTGCCTCACAGGTAGCGGATCATTCCCATCATAACCTTGACGAGCGTCTATCAAAGCCTTTCCATTCGAAGCGAGAAATCAGCCAGCTTTTGGGGACAATTCTTTGCAGCGGTTCGGCCTAGGAATAGATATTGGGGGAACATTCACCGACATCGTGTTGTTTGACACGAAGTCGGGTGACCAGCACAGCCATAAGCAGTTGACAACGCCGAGTGACCCTACGGTTGGCGTCATTGATGGTATTCGCAACCTGCTGGATCGCACCAGGATCCAGGCTGGCGAGATTGGCCGGGTGGTACATGCGACGACGCTATTCACCAACGCGCTGATCGAGCGTAAAGGGGCGGTGACGGGCCTCATTACAACGAACGGTTTTCGCGACGTTCTAGAGATGGGGCGTGAGCGAAAATACGAGCTCTACGATCTCAATATTCAGAAGCCAGTCCCACTTGTTGCGCGAAATCTGCGCCTTGGTGTTCGTGAGCGAGTTGAGGTCGATGGGCAGATATCCGTCCCGCTCGACGAAGACCAGCTGATTGATTGTGCAGAAAACATGATCAAAGCGGGTGCTGAAACAATCGCGGTCGTGTTCCTTCACTCATACGCCAACCAAGCGCATGAGAGACGCGCACTGCAACTGCTTGGTGAGCGGTTCCCGAGTATCCCGCTCAGTGGATCAGTTGATGTTGCGCCTGAGATCCGAGAATACGAAAGGACATCGACAACCGTTTGCAATGCTTACATCAAGCCATTGGCCGAGCGGTATCTGAATTCGCTGCAGCATCGATTGACGGATATAGGCATTACCGCACAGTTGCTGATGATGCTGTCGAGCGGTGGTCTGACTAATATTGACGAAGCGAAACGCAGTCCGGTGCAACTTCTGGAATCCGGTCCCGCAGCTGGCGCCCTGGCTGCTGCGCACCTAGCCGGTAGTGACGGTGGCGATCATGTTCTTGCCTTCGATATGGGAGGTACGACGGCGAAGCTCAGTGTGATCGATGATGGGCAACCTGCGATCGCTTATTCGTTTGAGGCAGCGCGAGCGAAACGGTTCATTGAAGGTAGTGGTCTGCCGCTAAGGATCTCGACGTTGGAGTTGATTGAAATCGGGGCTGGGGGCGGTTCGATTGCTCACCTGGATAACATTGGCCTTCTCAAAGTTGGACCATTGAGTGCCGGTTCAGAGCCGGGTCCTGCCTGTTATGATCGAGGTGGCAGTGATCCCACCGTTACCGATGCCAATCTTCTATTGGGCTTTCTCAATCCTGACTTCTTCGCTGGCGGAACAATGTCTGTGGACCCCAAGCTCGCGCAAGCAGCTCTCAATGGAATAGTTGCTGAGACGGCTATGTCGGTAGAGCAACTTGCCTGGGGCGTGCATGAATTGGTCAACGAGAATATGGCCAATGCAGCTCGTGTGCATATTGCGGAGCATGGCAAAGACCCGCGGTCATACAACTTGTTTGCGACTGGCGGCGGCGGTCCATTACACGGGTACTATGTCGCCAAGAAGCTTGGTTTGAAGAGACTTATTGTGCCGCCGTCTGCCGGCGTTGCGTCGGCACTCGGCCTATTGATTGCACCGGCACGTGTTGATCGAGTGGCAACATTGGTGCAAGACGTGTCCTCACTCGATTGGTCTGATTTTGAACGGCGATTTGAAGATCTCGAAGCGCGTGCAAAGGCCGTGATCTCTGAAACAGGGCTTGATAGTAGCGGTGCTTCGTTGCAGCGGGCAGCTGATATACGGTATCGCGGTCAGGCGTTTGAGCTTGTCGTCGATCTGCCTGCTGGTCCGTATTCGGAGGAAAGCAAAGCAGCGTTGCTTGAAGCTTTTGAGAAAACTTACATTGATGCGTTTACGCGGACACCTCCTGCAACTGAAGTTGAGATCATCAATATACGTGTTTCCGCAACGCTTTATGTTTCTAGCGAATCTCAGTTGCAGTCAGGCGAGGACAGCGAGCCTAATCAATCCGCGGCAACTCGGCTGGCATACTTTCCTGAGAATGGTACCAAGGTAGAGACGCCGGTCTATCAACGGGCGTCACTTCCGATTGGGCAGATTGTTGCTGGACCAGCCATCATTGAGGAACCGGAGTCAACTCTGATCGTTGGGCCGGGTGGAACACTTTCCAAAAATGCGAGCGGCAACATCGTCGTAGAGATTAGTTGAGGGGATTGCGCCGTCATGCAGGATGGGCCGACACAATTCGATGCTGTGACACTTGAAGTTCTATGGACACGGCTGATCTCAACCGTTGATGAAGCCGCAAAAGCACTGCGGCGGACTTCGTTCTCAACANTGGTGAACGAGTCGAACGACTTTGCTTGTGTTGTGACCGACGCTGACGGCTGCTCTCTCGCGCAGAACACGGAGAGTATCCCGTCTTTCATTGGCACGTTGCCCGTTTCGGTCAAAGCGTTCATCTCGGAGATTGGCAAAGAGAATATGGCGCCTGGCGACATCCTGGTAACCAACACACCGTGGATCGCNACCGGTCACCTCAACGATATCACCGTCGCAAAGCCAATCTTCTACGATGGCAAGATTGTTGCGTTTGCTGCCTCCACTGCGCACGCTCCCGATATCGGTGGCAAGGTGCGTTCTGTTGAGGCACGTGAAGTTTTCGAAGAGGGTTTCCATATACCTCCGATGAAGATGGTCTTGGCCGGAGAGCCTGACAAAACGTTTTTCAAGCTGTTGCGGGCGGCTGTGAGGACACCAGACCAAACCGAGGGTGATGTGTGGGCTCAGGTCACGGGACTGGATCTCATTGAGCAACGCGTGCAAGAGCTGCTGCAGGAGTATGAATTGCCGGATCTCGTCGCGTTCGGTGGTGAGATTATGGGGCGTTGCGAGTCGGCGATGCGCAAAGCGATTGGTGAGCTGCCNGACGGAACATATCACTANGATATGCAGACCGACGGCATAGAACAGCCAGTGCAGTACCGAGTTGCTTTACATGTCCGCGGTGACGCTGTTCATGTTGACTACACAGGCACGTCTGATCAGATCGGTTATGCAATCAACTGCACGATGACCTACACGTTTGCAATGACGTGCTATGCTCTTAAGTGCGCACTGTTGCCAGATCTTCCGAACAACGAAGGTATATTCCGCTGCGNCACGGTCGAGGCTCCTGGGGGATCGATTGTCAATCCTACATTCCCTGTTGCGGTTGGCGGGCGTATGGCGACCGGACATTATCTGCCGGTGATTATATTCGGAGCGTTAGCGCCAATTATTCCTGAGCGCCTGATGGCCGCTTCCGGTTCTCCACTTTGGTCGGTCATTCAAACCGGGGTTCGAGATGATGGACGAACCTATGCGTCCGTTCTCTTCTTTAACGGCGGTATGGGCGCGACATNCAANAATGATGGTCAAAGCACCTATGCGTGGCCGAGCAATGTCTCCAATGTTCCGATCGAGCTTATAGAGCGGGAGAGTGGCCTCAAGATCTGCTCAAAGGNGTTGCGATGCGATAGCGCGGGACCGGGCCGGCATCGCGGTGGCCTCGGCCAGGAAATCGTGATGGAGGTGACATCCAAATCTCCGGTTGGCATGATCTTCATGGCTGAGCGATGCAAGTTTCCGGCGCGCGGGATTGATGGCGGAGGCGATGGTGCACGGGGGCNAGTCCTCATCGATGGAGAGGCGATAGACCACCGCAAGAACGTNGTNNTGAATCACGGTCAGGTCGTNACNNTNCGNACNCCNGGNGGNGCCGGNATCGGCAAAGCGGNAGAGNGNGAGCCCGATGCGGTNGCGGCGGATATCGAGTTGGGTTACACATCAGCTTAGAGCTAGCCGCGATCTTAATTTCTGTTAGCTAGCGCAAAGCAGCTGCTGCTTCCTGGATACGCTGGCATGACCGTGTGAGATTATCCGTCGAGGCTGCGAAAGAGATTCTGAAGTGCGGAGACAGGCCGTACGCAGCGCCGTGCACAGTTGCGACGCCAAATTCATCCATCAGATACATGACGAAGTCTTGGTCATTGGTGATGAGCTTACCTGCGGGTGTTGTCTTACCAATCAGGTCTGNGCAACTNGGNTAGACATAAAAGGCACCTTCCGGTGATCGGCATTGAATTCCGGTTGCCTGGTTCAACATCGAAACAACCAGATCACGGCGTTCCTGGAATGCTAGTGCGCGTTCGCGAACGATGTCTTGTGGGCCANTCAGTGCGGCCACAGCTGCTGCCTGCCCGACGGAAGANGGTCCTGAGGTTGCTTGCGANTGCATTTTCAGCATCTCAGCCATCAGCGGGGCCGGGCCGCCGCAGAANCCAATGCGGAAGCCTGTCATGGCGTANGTCTTCGAGACGCCGTTGATGACGATCGTGCGATCTTTCAATGCAGGCTCGACCGCCGCGATGGTGGAGCAAGTCTTGCCATCAAAAACGATGTGNTCGTAGATGTCATCGGTCATGATCCAGACGTGCGGATGCTTCAACAGAACATCTGCTAGTGCACGGAGGTCCTCATTTGTATAGACNGCGCCAGANGGGTTCGANGGTGAATTGATCACCAGCCATTTGGTTGCTGGCGTAATGTTCTTCTCAAGGGTTTCGGCGTCGAGCTTGAAGCCGCTTTCTGCTGAGCACTGGATGAGTTTGGCCGTTCCGTTAGCGAGCTGGACGACCTGTTCATAAGCAATCCAAAATGGAGTCGGGATCAGAACTTCATCGCCTGGCTCGACGGTTGCCATAACAGCATTGAAGATTACCTGTTTGGCGCCGGTTGAAACCATCACTTCGGCCGGGGAGTATTCGAGGCCGTTCTCGCGTTTGAACTTTTCGATAACTGCCGCTTTGAGCTCGGCCGTACCCGACATGGTCGTGTACTTCGTCTGACCATCCAGCATCGCACGATGCGCAGCTTCGATAACATGAGCCGGTGGCTGAAAGTCCGGTTCACCGGAACTTAACGCAATGACATCTTCACCTGCTGACTGCAATTCGCGGGCGCGCTGCGAAGTCATTGCGCTGGGTGAAGCGGATATTCGAGAAACGCGGGTGGCAGGCTTGAGTTCAGACAATGGTATACCCTTCGCGAAACAGCTTTGGTGCAACGGTTTGATGACACATGCCACAAGCTTTTGAAACAGGCTACCATGGCAGGGCATGCCGTCGCATTCATCCGACCTGGAATGAATAGTGATCGCATCGCCTCTGTTGTCGCATTCCTGTAGCCAGATAGCGTTCATCAAAGCTAGTCTGATTGTCAAAGGAAATTCGGGAGGCAACAATGGCTGCTAATCTCAAGCGCATTCTGACGACATCTTCACTCTCACCGGCGGGGCGGGCCGTGCTCGGCGCGCGCGATAACATCGAGCTGGTAGAGTTCCCTCATCATCTCACTGGCGAAGAGTTTCAGAATAAGCTGCGCGAGCATGCTCCAGTTCATGCGGTCATTTTAGGCGCGACGCGCATGACACAAGCGGAATTGGATGCTGCAGGTGATATGGGTGTTGTTGCCCGTGTGGGCGTTGGTTACGACGCTATCGACATTCCGACAATGACGAAGAACAAGGTGCCTGTGATGATTGCAGGCACGGCGAATTCGCCGTCTGTCGCTGAGCAGGCTTTGTTCATGATGCTCAATCTTGCAAAGCGTGCGAACGAACTTGACAGCATGGTGCGTGAGAACCGGTGGAATGACCGCTTTACAGCCGTACCGTTTGACTTGTTTGAGAAAGAAGTTCTGGTTGTCGGCTTTGGACGAATTGGTTCGCGAACGGCTAAGCGCTGTAATGCGATGGAAATGAAGGTCCATGTTTATGACCCATACAAGTCGGACGAGGAGATTGGGTCAGCGGGCTGCATTGCCGTAAAGGATCTGGATGCTGCGGTGGCGCAGGCAGATTTTATTTCGCTCCACTGTCCGAAGACACCAGATACAATTAATCTCTTTGATGCCGATAGAATTGGCCGCATAAAGCCGACTGCCTATCTCGTCAACACCGCGCGTGGTGGAATCGTGAATGAATCTGCATTGCATGCTGCACTGGTTGAGAAGAAGATTGCCGGTGCAGGGCTCGATGTGTTGGAGCTGGAGCCACCGTCTGAAGACAATCCGCTCATGAAATTGGATAGCGTCCTGTTGGCTCCTCACATGGCCGGCGTCACAAAAGAAGCGATGAGCCGTATGGGTGAGGCTGCAGCCAAGAACATTTTGAGTATTTTTGATGGCGTTCCTACGCGGGAAAACATGATCAATCCGGAAGTGCTTGATTGATATCAAGTTGACTGTGGCTGGGCCTAGGAGCCCAGCCTTCTGACGAGACGTGGCCGCGTGCAATTTTCTGGTCATGGTTTAACGCCGCTCGCCGTGCAGCATTCCAAGCAGGGTAAAAATTCTACCTGAGAGGCCGTGTCTTATCAGGACACGACTTCGCAGGTAGTGGCATCCATGCCCCGCTCTAACACGTCAAGTTCGCATCTGGATTGACTCCCCCTAATGTGAGCAATAGCACTGCAGAATAGGTCTGTGTTTGGGTGCAGTTGAGCGTATGGAATCGAGCTGCGGAATATTATCGACCTGGGCCATCCAGTCGAAACAGATGTGAAAATTGATGGAGGCGATTTTCAATGCAATCTTTAACGGTGCTTGTGATGAGTATGCTTATTTCACTCAGCCTAGTCAGCCAGAACACCAACGCGCAAACGCTCAGTAGCAAGCAGCGGCAATTGTATTGCAATGATCTCTTAGCGGGAGACTATCGCTACGGCTCTGTTCTGCCTAAATGTTGTGAGACCTTGCTGACTGACGGTTCGTCACTAGCGAGGATACCATGAAGGCTCAGGATTTTCAGGCACTTGTCG
>NZGY01000084.1 GCA_002689605.1 Filomicrobium sp. | reverse complement strand
GTGCGTTCTCGAAGATTGCTGGTTTGTTTGGCAACATCAAACCAACCAGATGCACCGCCAGCTTTCAAACCGCCCGAACACNAGTTNCACCCATAGCTCTGTCTCAGGGGGCCAGTGCAATAACGATGGCCAAAATCGCTCCAGCGGCTCCATCATTTTTGCCGCTCGAAGGCGAGCGGTTGATGATCGGGCCTCCCGAGCGTTGAACAGTATCTGNTTNTTGCCAGCCATCAGCACCGCGCCACTGATCGCGTGAATGCGGTTTGCCTACGGGTGAGAAACCATATGGAAAGTCCCAACCTCTGATTAAGAGATCGCCTACAAAGGCAAAGACACCCGCAAAGATGGCAGCCACCACCATAAGCTGAGTATCGCGGTTTCTGATATGTGTGAGTTCATGCGCGAGCACGGCCTCAAGCTCAGCCGGCTCCAACGTGTCGAGCAACCCACGCGTTACCGTAATTGTATAGCTCTGATCCGAAATCCCTGATGCGAAAGCATTCAGCGCAGACGTTTCCATAATCTGAAGCTTTGGCATCGTGATGCCGCGCGAAATACAAAGCGTTTCGAGCNCGTCATATAGCTGAGGTTGCTCACTTCGACTGACATCCTGAGCACCTACAGCAGCATTGATGAGCTTCTGATGAAACAGATATGAAAAAGCAAACCAGCCCGCAGCAAAAATCAGACAGAGATACCAATTCCGCCCAAACCTATAAGCTGCGCGATTGACGATATCATCCAACAACCCACCGCCCAGCGCCTCAAACGCCAGGAAGAATGAGAACATAAACGCGTGTAAGAGCGCCACAAACCCCACCAACAAGCAAGCAGATCGGAATCTGTTAGCGTTGATATGAGTGTATAGTCCGTAGGCCTGAAACATCATTGGCCAATCTGCGGTCTAACGATATCGGAAATTGACGCTATCTTCCGCGTCAGAACTTAACTTCTGGAGCACGCGAAACAGCTTCGCGTTCTTCGTCTGCAATCTTAAAGAATTCCTGATGCTTGAACCCGATTGCGTTGGCAACAAGGATTGCTGGGAATGTTTGCCGGGTCGTATTGTATTCCGCGGTGGTNTTGTTGAAGAANCGCCGTGCAGCAGCGATCTTATTCTCGATGTTTGAAAGCTCAGTCTGCAANTGTCGGAAATTTTCGTTCGCTTTGATGTCTGGGTAATTTTCGACCAGCAACATGAGCCGGTTAATTGCCCCGGTCAGCCGGCCTTCAGCCGCAGACTGCGCGCCCGGTCCCTCGGCTGTCATGGCGGTGTTCCGTGCCTTAATGACTCCAGCGTTTCCCGCTCATGCTTGGCATATCCCTTGACCGTCTCCACTAGGTTAGGGATCAGCTCATGANGCTGCGTAAGTTGTATATCAATATCTGCAAACGCCTGTGAGACACGTTGGCGTAAACCGACGAGGCCGTTGNAAACACCGATCATCCAGAGCGCTATCAAGGCAATCGCGCCAAGAACAACCAAACCAACTGTCGTAATCGTCATAAGAAACCTCACCTGCTCTGGATTGAGAGCCAAACTCTCTCAGGGATCACCCTTCATATAGCATTTGCTGGTTACCGCTTTACCCTTCATCTGGCTCAAATAGTTTATAGACGACAGGGCTATAGAAGTTGCCATAGCCTTTATCAATTGCCTCGAGCAGCCTCTTCTCGGCAACCTTCGCCACAGGCGCGTCGACACTGACTTTTTCGGCAAGATCGAGAGCGTATCTCAGATCCTTGAGCGAGTATGTCGTCGGAAACTGATCATCCGGATATTCGCCTGATGTCATGTGCGATCCGTGCTTGNGCATTACGTAGCTGTCAGCAGAACCTTTTGAGAGGATCTCAAATACCTTCGATCTATCAACACCGGCCCGCGTAGCGATGGCCATTGCTTCGGCAATCCCACTGACGGTCTGGAAGATAATCATGTTGTTCATCAGCTTCAGCACCTGGCCATTGCCGACGCCACCACAGTGCGAAATCTGCTCTCCCATACATTCGAGGTAGGGTAAAATCCGTTTGAAAACCTCATCACTGGCTCCTACCGTAATGGCAAGCGTTCCATTCTCGGCGGCAGGAACGCCACGGGCCACAGGGGCATCAGCGAAATCAACGCCTTTGTCTGCCAGCGCTGACGCAACTTCGCGGTTAATCTCAACAGTTGCCGTCGTCATATCAACCAGCGTCTGGCCAGCGCNTGCATTCGCCACCAGCGCTCCTTCACCAAAGGCAACGTCGCGCACTTGTGGCTCACCAGGAACGCACATGAACACGATATCGGCTTGCGCCATCACGTCGGCAACGGAAGTTGCTGGCTCGACACCATCTACTTCACGCGCCTTGACCTTCTCAGGATCAACATCAAACGCGACAACCGACACCCCGGACTTCTTTGCAAGATTGCGGCACATCCGGCCGCCCATAACCCCAAGTCCGATGAAACCNAATGTCTTCACGTCTGCCATATCATCCTCCCCAATTATTCTTTTGTCCGGCGCCAGGCCATCAGTCCTTAGGTAGAGGGAACTCGTCGAGATATGACATGTAACTCTCCTCGACATCCATGCCTGTCGAAGCCAATACGCGGACTACAGCGTTGTAAAAGCCGATCGTGATTATGAGATCGAGCAAGTGCTCGCGGCTCATTTCATTCTCAAGGCTGGCGAAGGTAGCATCCGAAACGGAGCCATCCTCAGTCATTTCGCGCGCCGCCCTCAGGACCAGCTTGCTGGTTGGATCAAGGGTTGATGGTCGCCCTTCCGCTTCCTCAATCAAGCCACGAATGTCATCATCCGAGACGCCAAAATCTCGACCGATCTTAATGTGGTGCGAATACTCGTAAGGGGAGCGGGCCAAGTACCCGACCATTAGGATTGCCATTTCACGCAATCGGGGATCGAGTTTGCTCTCATACCGAATAAACCGTCCAAGACCTTGGAATGCACGAGCTGCATTCGGACTATGCGCTAGGATCTTGTAGAGATTGATGTCACGATTAAGTACATCCTGATCCGCTTCCGGTAAATCGGACTTCTCAAGATAGGGCAGTCGGGCCATAGATGACTCCAGCTAGTTATAAGAATTGAAATTAGTAGATGATCAGTGCTGCTGGCTTTCGCGTGCGGGCGCCTGGATCGTCACGCCACCGTCGACCACCAGTGTATGTCCGGTGATGTACTTAGCCTGATCAGATAACAAAAATCGAACAGCAAACCCAATATCCCAACCGGTGCCTTCCTGCTTCAGCGCTGACGCATTTTTGCGCTGCGCCCGCTGCTCATCCGGCATACCGCGCGTGTAAACCATTGGCGTGTAAACCGGACCTGGAGCTATGCAGTTGACCCGAATACCTTCGGGTCCGTGGTCAACCGCCATCGCACGTGTCAAGGCAATCACAGCTCCCTTGGTTGTGGTATAGGCCGTCAGCCTCCGTGGCCTTAGCGCAGAGATTGATGAGATATTGACAATCGCACCGCCGCCTCCACTATCAATCATCGCGGGTATGGCATGCTTTGACGTGAGGAACATCGCTTCGACGTTGACTTGCATCATCTTGCGCCAGACATCAGGGTCTTCCTCAACAACACTACCGCGACTCGATATGCCGATATTGTTGTCCAAAAAGTCTAAGCGCCCGAACTGGCTGACGGCGGCGGCTACCATCGATTTGCATTGAGCTTCGTCCGTTAGATCTGCTGCATGCGCCGCAGCAGTGCCTCCAGCATTTGCAATCAAATCCACTGTCGCCTGCGCACGTGACAACTCGTTGTCGACAACGAGCACTTTGGCGCCTGCACGGGCCAGAAGAATTGAGGCTGCCCGTCCATTACCAATGCCATCATCGGCCGCGCCGCCACCAGCGACTATGGCGACTTTCTCGCCAAAGCCCAAATCTTCGGATGGCCAGTTTTCCTGGTTCATTACTTCCTCCCTAGAGCAATTTTAGTCGCTCGCGACTGTGCGATCAGTATCCGATCGCACATCCATCTTTGCGTGGATCAGATCCAGCAGTCAGCACACTCTGTTCGTAGTCGACCCAGATCGCCTGTGACCCGCCAATTGGTTTGGCTGGGCGCGCAAGCTTGTGGCCCTTCTCACGCAGACCGGCTTGGATGTCTTCTGGAATCGTGCCTTCGACCTCAACTTCACCGCTGAAAGGATCAGGGAAGAAGCGCGGCCGATCTTGCGCTTCTTGGATATCCAAACCGTAATCGAACATCCCGGTGAGGAACTGCATATGGCCGAAGGACTGATATTCTCCGCCCATTACGCCGTAGGGCATGACGGCCTTACCATCCTTGACGACCATACCCGGTATAATCGTGTGCAGCGGGCGTTTACCTGGTGCAATGCAGTTGGGATGGTTGGGATCTAGAACAAAGCCCTGCCCGCGGTTCTGAAGCATCACGCCAGATTTCGGTGCCATTTGAACGCTGCCAAAATTCGAGAATAGCGTATTGATGAAGCTGCAGCAGTTGCGATCTTTGTCCACAACTGAAATATAAACTGTGCTCTCATGTTTCGGACCTGTGAACTCAGGCAGTGGGCTCAACGCCTTGACGGGATCAATTGCTGCACGCACTTGTGCGGCGTGCTCTGGTGATAACAACCAGTCGACCGGCACCTCGGCCTGATTCGGATCTGCCAGGTACAGGTTACGATCTCGGTAGGCAAGACGCCCGGCCTCGATCTCAGCATGCACGCGCTCCAGCGTAATTGGCTGATCACCGTATGTCTCGACTTCACTCATGATGTTGAGAAGCATCAACGCAATCACGCCCTGCCCGTTGGGTGGACATTGGTAGACATCATATCCGCGAAAGTTCAACGTGATCGGCGTCACGTATTCCCCACGCATGTTGGCGAAGTCCTCCATCGTGTGGAGGCCACCCTTGCCTTGCAGATAAGAAACAATGTCCTCGGCAACATCGCCTGTGTAAAAGGCATCCCGGCCACCTTCCGCAATCTTCTGCATTGTAGCAGCCAACTCCGGCTGGCGGTGCATTTCGCCGACACCTGGCGTCTTGCCACCTGGCATAAAGACCCGCTGAGCGCCTTCATCATTTTTCAGTAGTGAGGCCTGGCTGGCGAAATCAACGCTGACCCGCGATGACACTGGATAGCCGTCCCGAGCGTATCTTATGGCTGGCTGGAGCAGTTCACTCAACGGCCGTGTGCCGTGATCGCGTGCCAGTGTCTCCCAGGCAT
The DNA here is from genome assembly GCA_002689605.1 of Filomicrobium sp. GTDB lineage: Bacteria > Pseudomonadota > Alphaproteobacteria > Rhizobiales > Hyphomicrobiaceae > Tectiglobus. The sequence continues at coordinate 40,972 of NZGY01000084.1, read as the reverse complement.
CGATAGCACCAGGAACTGTGACCGAATGCGGGGACTGCCGCTCGATCGACTTGATGCCATTTTCTGCATACCAGTTCGCCGTTGCTGCAGCGGGCGCGCGTCCCGAACCATTGAATGCCACCAAATCATCACTGCCTTCTGGTGCATAGATACAGAAGCAGTCGCCACCAATTCCCGTCGATTCAGGCTCAACCACACACTGCACCGCACAGGCAGCCACCGCCGCATCTAGGGCATTGCCCCCGCCTCGCAGCACATCAACGGCAGTTTGGGTCGAAAGAGGGTGCGACGTACTTGCCATACCTTCTGGTGCATGCACGGGTGAACGGCCGGGACGTTCAAGATCTCTCATGGGTCTCTTCTTTCTTCAATTCGTATTGGACGGGAGATTGCCACATCAGGCCTTGCAACAAAAGCCAATGCCCCTAGGTGCAGGGATTTGCGCACGTGACAGCAATAGATATCAAGCCCATAATCACCATGAACGGGGAGAGAAACAATGCAAAACAACAGTCAGGCGTCTGTTCCAAAGCGAGTCGCAGTCGCAGGACTCGGCGTCATTGGCATGCGAGTGGCACGTTATATTGATAATGGCGCAGTCGAGGGCATCGAACTTAGCGCTGTCGCTTCAAGAGACACTGAAAAGGCCTCCAAATCAGCTGCCGAGCTAAAGAAAGTACCAGTTGTCTGCAGCCTAAAGGAATTGCCAAAGCTCGCTGACATTATCGTCGATTGCACGCCCGCTTCGATTTTTCGGGAAGTGGCGGAAACCGTCATCGCCGAGGGTAAAATACTCATGCCACTGTCCGTGGCAGCACTCTTGGAAAACATGGATCTGGTTGATCTGGCCCGCGAGACCGGCGCCCAAATCATTGTGCCGACAGGAGCGATCATCGGACTGGATACGGTGCGGGCGATGGCGGTCGGAGAAATTCACAGCATCGTTCTCGAAACCAGAAAGCCTCCCAATGGCCTCGCCGGTGCGCCGCATCTGGTGAATAACAATATTTCCGTTGAGGACCTGACTGAAGCCAAACTCGTCTTCAAGGGCAATGCGCGCGAAGCTGCGAAGGGTTTCCCAGCCAATGTGAATGTCGCGGCCGCACTTTCTCTTGCTGGCATCGGACCGGACAAGACTGAAGTCGAGGTTTGGGCTGATCCGGCGGTCGATCGCAACATGCAGACCGTTACGATTGTCTCTGACTCAGGCGACGCCACCATGAAAATGCGGAACATTCCTTCAGTCGAGAACCCACGCACAGGCAAGATTGTGGCTCAGAGCGTCGTGGCTACTCTCAAACGCCACACCGCACCTCTGGTATCCGGCAGTTAGAAACAAATTCTAGCGTCGCAAGAGCTCTGCTTTGGATCCAGCAGTCCTCGCGATCAGAACAACGAGACATGCTCACTGATTCAAATTTGTCAGTTCTGCTCGCGCTTCTGGCTGCATTCCTTTTTGCCATTGCCGCGCATGTTCAACACATTGGCCTCAACGAGTCGAACACACGCCAAGCTTCCGTCCTCATTGTAGGTACCACAGCTGCTCTCCATAGGATCGTGGCTCCGTTCACAATCTCGCCTGAGTATTGGTTGACCACCGCTACACCGTTGTTTGCTTTGACGGGACTAATAAGACCGACATTGACGGTGCCACTATGGGTCGAGGGAGTCCGCCGTCTAGGTCCAACATTGAACGCCGGTCTCTCCGCGAGTGGTCCGATCTTCGGCGCAGCGTTCGCAGTTTCACTACTCGGTGAGACGCTGAATGCTCAGATCGCAATCGGTACGATCGCTGTTTTAGCGGGCATATTAGTCACTTCAATTCGACTGAAGGGCCTTGCGCGCAACTGGCCACTATGGGCAATTTTTCTACCTCTCGGCGCAGCTGCAGGTCGCGCAATGGCACACTCTGTTACCAAGATTGGATATGAAGAAGTCGCGAGCCCCGTATTTGTTGGACTGGTCTCATCGACATTGTCTCTTATCATCCTCACAAGCCAGATGCTCGCGACTGGCCAACGCCTGACAGCCAATCGCTCATCTAGCTTCTGGTTTGTTATGTCGGGGTTACTGAGTACCGGAGGCGTATTCGCACTCAATATAGCACTTCAAACTGGACAAGTGCTGAGCGTGTCACCAATCGTCTCGACGTCTCCAGTATTCGCACTATTGCTTGCCATTCTTGTCTTTCGCAAAGAAACTGTAACGTCGCGAACGGTGGCAACCATTTTACTTGTCGTAAGTGGCGTCATACTTGTCATCTTGGGCAGCAGAGCGGGATAAGGAATGACGGTTGTAATTGCAGGCGCGGGCATAGGTGGTCTGACACTTGCTCTCAGTCTACACCAGGTCGGGATCGACTGCGTCGTCTATGAGAGTGTTGATGAAATCAAGCCGCTCGGTGTTGGTATCAATGTGCTCCCTCACGCCGTTCGCGAACTGACAGAACTCGGACTCCAGCAACGCCTGAGCCAGACAGCTATCGAGACAGCAGAACTCGTTTACTTTTCCAAACATGGTAAGCTGATTTGGTCAGAACCGCGTGGCAAGCGCGCGGGGTACAATTGGCCCCAATTCTCCATTCATCGCGGGCAACTGCAAATGCTACTCCTGGCTGCCACGCAGGAGCGGCTTGGACACGACGCAGTCAGGATGGGGTACCATCTTAAGGACTGGGAGCAGTCAGGATCAAAATTGACTGTCACGTTCACAGATCGCGCAGGTACAGTCATCAAAGACACAGTGGCTTCAGACTGCCTGATTGCTGCCGACGGCATTCACTCAGTGGCAAGAGCCAAGCTCTATCCAGATGAAGGGCCACCCGCCTGGGATGGCGCAATTCTCTGGCGTGGAGTGACGGTCGCGAAACCATTACTGACAGGCGCAACGATGGCCATGGTGGGGCATGAGTTTCAGAAGTTCGTAACATATCCAATCTCAACAGAGACGGATGATCCAGAAACTTCCCTGATAAACTGGATTGCTGAGCTCAAATTCGAGCAGAACTACAATTGGCATCGCGAAGATTGGAACCGCGGTGGCAATCTCGCCGACTTTCTTCCAGCCTTTGAGAACTGGCGTTTCGATTGGCTCGACATCCCCGAACTCGTTCGCAATGCCGAGCATGTCTTCGAATACCCGATGGTCGACCGAGATCCACTTCAGCGCTGGACACATGGAGCCATGACCTTGCTCGGCGATGCTGCCCATCCGATGTACCCAATCGGGTCAAATGGTGCATCCCAAGCCATTCTCGATGCTCGGACGCTAACCAGAGAGTTCCAAAAGCATGGCGTGAACGAAGCCGCGTTGGCGGCCTACGAAGACGAGCGCCGACCCGCCACCGCAAAAATTGTTGCAGGCAACCGTGCCGGCGGTCCCGATGAAGTCCTCGACGTCATCGAAAATCGTGCCCCGGAAGGGTTTGACGATATCAATGCTATTGCTCCACTTAAGGAGCGCAAAGAAATTGCTGATCGATACAAGGCCCTCGCTGGCTTTGACAAAGATACACTGAATGATCGGCCATCAATCGTGGCCACGGCTTAGAACTGGAGAATGAAGAGCATGAGCTCGGAACCAAAGAAGATTGCGGTCGTTGGGGCCGGAATACTTGGCGTTTCAACAGCTGAATGGTTACGCCGTGATGGCAACACAGTTGAGCTTATTGACCGCGTCGCACCAGGAAGCCCAGAGCAGACGAGTTACGGCAACGCTGGTGTCCTGGCCAATTCCTCGATCGTTCCGGTCGCTGTTCCGGGTCTCATCAGTAAGATCCCGAGCATGCTGTTCGATCCCGAAAGCCCTCTGTTTCTGAAGTGGAGTTACCTGCCACGTCTCTTGCCTTGGATCACACGCTTCCTGGCCAACGGCAATGAGAAGTCAGTGCGCCGCATCGTGGAAGGTCTGGTGCACATCTGCGGTGATGCCGTAGACCAGCATCTAACCTTGGCGCGCGATACGCCTGCGGAAAAGTTCATCAACCACGGACCCTACGCCTATCTCTTTCCCAGCCGCGCATCCTACGAGAAAGACCCGTTCGCCTTTGAGCTCCGAAAAGAGCACGGCATGCGTTTCGAAGAAAAGACGCGTGAGCAGCTGATTGAAGTCGATCCCCATCTCGGCGATCGCTATCAGTTCGGCATTTTTATGCTCGATCATGGCTGGGTTGCTGATCCAGGTGGCTATGTGGCAGCACTTGCAGAGTACTTCTTCACCAATGGTGGGACCTCATGGCAAGCAGAGGTCGAAGACATTTCACCAAACAGCGACGGGTCCATTTCTATCGAAACACAGGGCGAGACCCGGCAGTATGACAAGGTCGTACTCTCAGCGGGCGTCTGGTCAAAGAAACTCGCGGAGCGCCTCGGGCATAAGACTCCTCTCGAGAGCGAACGCGGATATCACATGGTGTTCAAGTCACCCTCTTATCAACCGCCTTACCCTTACTGCCTAGCCGACGCCAAGATGGTCGCAACTCCAATGGATGCTGGCGTCCGCTGCGCAGGATTAGTTGAATTCGGCGGCACTGAAGCAGGACCATCCGAGGCGCCACTCAAACTTATCCAGAAGCGCTTCAAGGCACTCTATCCGAATATGACATGGGAGGAGACGGAAAGCTGGCTCGGCCACCGTCCGGCTCCAGTAGACAGTCTTCCATTCCTCGGAGAGAGCCCCAAAGCCAATAACGTCTACTTCGCGTTCGGAACACATCACATCGGTTTGACATCAGGACCAAAAATCGGCCGCTTGACAGCCGATCTCATTGCCGGGCGCACACCGAATATTGATATGTCACCCTACCGCGTCGGACGATTTGATTAAGGCCGATGGTTAGAACAACCAAAATGTTGCAAGTCCTAGAAAAGCGAAGAAGCCCACAACGTCGGTAATTGTCGTTACGAATACGCTGGAAGCGATGGCCGGGTCCTTCCCGAGGCGTTGCAACGTCAAAGGCACCAGAATGCCGGCGAGTGCTGCAGCAAGATGATTGAAGACCATCGCAGCAGCTATAACGAGCCCCAGTGCACCGCTGCCAAACCATAGCACAGTGACCAAGGCCAGGATCAGAGCAAACAACAAACCATTGAGAAGTCCGACAGACACTTCACGCAACACAATTCGTGAGGCATTGACGGCAGTCAGATCTCGTGTTGCCAATGCTCTCACAGCAACAGTCATGGTCTGTGTGCCGGCGTTCCCGCCCATCGAAGCAACTATCGGCATCAACACCGCTAGCGCCACCATCTGCTCGATGGATGCGTCGAACATTTTGATTACTGCGGAAGCCAACACAGCAGTAAGCAAATTAACAAGCAGCCAGATAAATCGGCTCTGAGTTGTAGAGAGCACATTGTTTGTCATACTTTCATTGCCGACGCCGCCAAGCCGGCGAATATCTTCATCCGCCTCCTCCTGGATGACCTCAACGACATCATCCACGGTCATAACACCAACCAATCGACCACTCGCATCGACAACTGGCGCGGAGTAAAGATCGTAGCGTTCGAACTGCCGCGCCACATCCTCCTGGTCAGCATTGGCATCGACCGTAGAGATGTCGTCGCGCATGATCTCTTCAATTGGCACATGTCGCTTGCTACGCAGCAAATGAGAGAGATTGACGGAACCTAATACTTTGAAAAGCGGGTCAACGATGTAGATCTCAGAAAATGTTGTCGGGAGTTCCTCGGTTTCCCGCATGTAGTCGATGACCTGACCGACATTCCAAAAAGGTGCGACTGACACAAACTCGCCTTGCATCAAACGGCCGGCGGTCTCCTCGGGATACTCCAGGTTACGCTGCAGTGCTGCACGATCTGACAGGGGCAGCTGCTCAAGAACTTCGTCCCGATCCCGGGGTTCAAGCGTCTCTAGAAAATAAGCCGCATCATCAGAATCCAGCTCGGTCGCAGCCCGTGCCAAATAGGCATTCGGAAGCTCTGCTGCAAGCTGATCTCGAACGGCCGCATCAAGCTCGGAGAAGGCATCGTAGTCAATTTCCGAACCCAGTGCGGTGACGAACGGAGCCCGCTGATTGGGTTCGAGCAGCTCGATCAAGTCTGCAAGATCAGGTGGTCGCAAATCGCGGACCTGTAACCGCACGCTTTCGTTATCGCCAGCCGCCAACGCTTCTGAGACCGAGCGAACATACTCGCTACTGAGATCGACCTCGGCGTCTAAAGTATTCGCGATATTTTGAACATCTGCCATGAGCGCGCCGTAACACATATGAGCGGTGCGGAAAACCGTGCGACTTCGCCGCCACGACATAACGACCACATCGCCGCGTACGCAAGTTCAGTTATTGCCATTTCGCGCAAATCTCCACTAGATGTCGCCCTGACCAATCTGGAGTTGCGGCAGGACTAAGGAAAAACGATGCGAAACCCAGCAACAATTTTGCTCGGTGCGATGATTTTCGCGATAGCCGCCATAACAGGTGTGGCAGCATGTGAAGGAAAGCTTGGTGTTTCGCGAACACTCAAGATCGATGCTGCGGGCGGGCCGCTCTATGGGGCGGTCCAGTACAAAACGCCCAGCCCCCTCAAAGACGGCGAAGTCGTCATCACTTTTGACGACGGACCGCTCAGACCAAATACGCGTCGCGTCCTGAAGGCCCTCAAAGATCACTGCACAAAGGCAACATTTTTTATGGTCGGCAGGATGGCAGTTGCCGATCCCGCAATGGTCCGCGAAGTTGCAGCACAAGGCCACACAATTGCTTCGCATACCTGGACACATAAAAACCTGAAGCGATGGAGCAAAGGCAGGGCCAAGGGTGAGATTGAACTAGGGATCAGCACGATAGAACATGCGCTCGGCAAGCCAATTGCGCCATTCTTCAGGTTTCCCTACCTCTCTGATCCGAATAGTATGATCGATTACTTGAAGGGGCGCGACATCGCGATTTTCTCTATCGATATCGACTCCTACGACTATCGCACCCGCAGCGGCGATAGTGTACGTCGCACGATCATGCGACAGCTGGCAAACCGCAAAAAGGGCACTTTGCTTTTTCATGACATACAAATGTCAACAGTCCGAGCAATGCCCGGTTTGCTGGACGACCTGAAGCGAAAAGGCTTCAAAGTTGTTCATATTGTCGGCGGAAGTACATCCCCAACCCTTGCCCCCTTCGACAAACAGGCTGCCGAACTGCATGCCAAGCGGCGTTACTCAACGTCAATACGACCGGTCGGCAGCTCAGACAGCGAGAAGCGCTCACGTCCGGCAAAGAAGTCTTCACGCCAAACAGAAGCACCAAAGAAACCAAAACCGAAAGTGGCAGCAGCTCCTCCGAAGCCGAAGGCGCCAACTCCCAAGGTCAATTCCGATTGGAAAAAGCAAATATTCGGCAATTGAACCTAGATTCTTGGGCATCCTGCTTTGACGAGAACAGATCGACAACATGCAATTTGTTCAATAACCAATTGCAAGCTAGCCTCAATTTCGGCCCAAAATTCGCTCATCTCAGTTTGCTCGTTTATGCTCATAAGCCTGTCATCTGTGCAACAAACAGATCGCAAACTTGCTTGTCGTCGATCCAGTCCTTGCAGATTGCGCTGGAAAGAGCGAGACAGACAGCAGGTTATTTCGGGCAATGGAGGCGGATGGTGCGCCATCCTTTCTTTATCGGCACAATAGTTGCGACTGCGATTGCTTGCGGTCAACCTGCCTACGCCTGCCAAAACCCGAACGATGCCCTAAACACGAGTCGCATTGTACAGGTCGATGCCTCTAACGGACCGATGTACGGTCGCATTAGCCGTTTCGCGAGTGAACCACAGTTCCTTCGCAGTAAAGAGATTGTCCTAACATTCGATGATGGCCCATCGCCAAGACTGACACGCTCCATTCTTGCGACTCTTGCCAAGTACTGCGCCAAGGCCACATTTTTCCCTGTGGGACGAATGGCGATGGCCTATCCGCAAATCATGCAAGAGATTGCGCAACAAGGGCATACGATCGGCGGGCATACGTGGTCGCATCCCAACAACATGCGAAGGCTTGCTATAAAGTCTATAGAAAAACAGATTGAGAGAGGCTTTGCAGCCGTCGCAGCGGCCAGTCAGCAACCTATCTCACCATTCTTCCGGTTTCCAGGCCTAAACGACGATGGCCGCGCGCTGAGGTACCTTCAAAAACGGGGGATCGCAACATTCTCTGTCGATGTTGTATCCGATGACAGCTACATCTCTGATGTAGAGGAGCTCGTTCAAACAACCTTGAGCCGTATTAAGCAGCAAGGCCGCGGTATCTTGCTGTTTCACGACATCAAATCAGTTACAGCCGAAGCGTTGCCACAAATCCTTGAGGGATTGAAGAACGCCAATTTCAACATTGTTCACTTGACGTCGAAGTTTACACTCGTTCCCAATCAAACCATGCATGAGCGATTGGCCAAGAAGCTCAAGAGCAAGACGAAACAAACGGCGACACTATCTCTAGCAGGGTTTCAGGGAACAGTTCGTGTTCGTGAGGAACCGCAGTTAAGGCAGACAGCCCCTCCTGTTACGCATCTAGCCCCAGAGCGCCGCAAAGTGGAACTCGCGAAACTCCGCGCCAAACGTGTCCGCAACCTCATAGAAACGATAGACGGTAGGGCGTGGACATCGATTATTGAGCATAAGAAGACTAATGCAGCTCAACCAAGCGAGACGACGAACTAATCTGCCACGAGCCAACTTGCCGCTACGCTGAAATTCTCTAATCCAAGCGAAACGAGCTCCAAATTCAAAAACAGCGGCTTATAGAACATCCAAATATCCAGTCTGTTCCGATAGCAGCAGACAAGTGCTGACCAAAAATTGTAGTCAGATCACCACAATTTACAGCAAAAAGACAATTCTGATGCTAGGAGGAGAGAACATCATGTCCAGTAACGCCTCTGCCTTGTCACGGCGAGAATTAATGCTTGGAACTGCCGGTGCGGCAGCCGCAGGCATAATTGTCGGCACCCAGACAGCATCCGCAAAGGCACCTATGGCAGGTGCTTCAATGACTGCATTTCGCCGCGTCAAGCTCGGCAAATTTGAAGTCACAACCGTCTTCGACGGCTTTGCAAATGTTCCAAAGGTTTTTCCAATCTTTGGCCAAAACAAATCCGCTGAAGAAGTGGCAACACACATGCAGGGCAACTATCTTCCCGGCGACAAAATGCAAATTGGGTTCACACCTGTTGTCGTGAACACTGGCAACAAGTTGGTTTTGTTTGATACAGGCAACGGCGATGGTCGCGGCCCAACACGCGGACACTTAGCCAAGTCGCTTCAAGCCGCAGGCTTTTCACCTGATATGATCGATGTGGTTGTCATCACGCATTACCATCCAGATCACATCGGCGGTCTCATTGCCAACGGCAAAGCTACCTTCCCGAACGCGCGTTACGTCACCGGCGAAGCAGAAAACAACTTCTGGACATCCAAGAGAGTTACGGGGAGCACAGACAAGCGCATGATGGGTCGGTCGAAGCTCGTCCAAAGCAAAGTGGTCCCTCTTGCCGAAAAGACGACCTTCTTGAAGGGTGCTAAAGACGTCGTCACCGGCATTACCGCTCTGGAAACATTCGGGCACACACCCGGCCACATGGCCTACAACATCGAAAGCGAAGGCAAGCGACTGCTGCTTTGGGCAGATGCCTGCAATCACTATGTTGCGTCGCTTCAGAAACCGGAGTGGCATGTTATCTTTGACATGGACAAAGATGCAGCGATCGCATCCCGCAAAAAACTTCTGGATATGGCCGCAGCAGACAAGATCCCTGCAACCGGATATCACATGCCATTTCCAGCAATCGGCTTCGTGGAACAAGTGGGTGATGCCCATCGCTGGGTCCCCATGTCCTATCAGCTAAACATCTAAGCCAAACAAAGTCCGTGCTGTCCGCGATATTCTCATCGTGGACAGCACTGGTCTAACAATCGATACTAAGTTTGGGGCAGCGTGCAGACATTGCTTTGAACTGGGAAATAAGTAACAGCTCAGACGTTCCCGGCAGCTTTATTACAAACCAACCACTTCAGTGAAGGAGACAGTTCCCCTATTGTTCAATGATAAATAGCGACCAACACGGAACTGGATACTCAGCCACAATTTTTTGCCACCAAGTATTAGCAACTTATAACATAGACTTACGCAAATTCAGATTGTAGATCAGCGTTGTGAATACCAACAAATTTGGATTACATCACGTCACTGCAGTTGCAGCAGATGCCGCATTGTCGAAGCATATCTTCAGCGACGTTCTTAAGCTGAGGCTAGTCAGGAAGTCCATCACTCCGACAGACCCGAGGGGCTACCACCTTTATTTCGGTGACGAGTTTGGAAGTCCAGGCAGCCTCCTCACGGTCATGTCACCAAGGTGCGGTAAGGCTGGACGCATTGGTGCTGGCCAAGCCACTATCATTCAGTTTTCGATCCTGGTTGGTACATTGGAATTTTGGCGTTCAAGACTGCAAAGGCACAACTGCCAGCACATCCTCGATGAGACTTTATTCGGGGACGAACGCGCACTATTCCTGCTTCCGAATGGATTGCTGATAGCACTCATCGAGAATGACGGCGACAAACGCAAGCCGTGGGTCAGCAGTGACATCGGTACAGCTTATGCCATAAGAGGACTATACGGAGTAACACTTGCTCAGCAGTCAACAGCGAGCCTTCCCGATCTACTGACCGACACCTTCGGCTATATCCAAGAGGATATTGAAGCGGTCGGAGCAACGATCCAGTACCGGTTCAGACTGCCTGATGCGGATGCGAGTGTCATTGATCTGCAAGTTGATCCCAATATGGCTCGCGGCTTCAAGGGCACAGGCACAATCGACCATATCGGCCTGTATGTCGGCTCAGATGACGAGCAACGACGCTTGCGTCAAGGCCTGATCAGTGCAGGCTTGCTGGCCAGCGAAATCATAGACGAGCAATATACAGTATCGGTCTCAGCCCGCACTGCTGGAGGACTAGCGATCGAAGTATCAAGATCAAAAGCAGGGGGTTTTACGGTCGACGAAAATCTCAAAGACCTCGGAAATGCACTTTGCTTACCAGCCGGCTTGGAAGCTCAAAGGAAAACAGATCGAAGGATCACTCCCAAAACAGGACTGATGCGTCGGGATGACTCAAATCGATCCAAATTCACCTATGATCTAGAGAAGATCATAGTCAATCCGACAAGCGAACTCTCTGTGAATTGAATCTCCACGATATGGCGTTCCTTGCGGACCACAACTGTCATATTCGCCTTTACACCCGAACCAGTGATAAAAACCCGAAATCCATTCGCAATGACTTTACCTGCGACCTGACCATCAAAATTATACTTTGTTTCTGACCAAGTTCCGGTCAACTCGTCGCCTCGTCGCCCAACACGACTTTTGACTTCGATTGCGCCACTTGCTGTTGCACAACGCAAAGCTTGTAACAGGCCATCACCGGTCTGCGCACGTCGGTATGTCGCCCGACACTTCACCTCTTCAGTATTTCCGTTTGAAAAACCTAAGCGTCCTTTCCCTGTCCACCAGCCAAGCAAGGGCTGAAAGGAGTCAGATTGCTGTGTTGCCGCGTATCCAGGTAAGATAGAACCAAGCAAGATTGCCGCCGCCAAAGCCAGACAGGGGGCCCACCTGCAACACGCACTCATAGACATGACGAGCATGAATTCATTCCCTGCAACAGTAGATCATCTGGACGCCACTCGTTCACGTCCTAACACAAAGTGTTGACTGACAAACGTCAAACCTCAGCTGTGAGACAATGTTGCCACCTCACTATGCTGGCACTCGTTGTCAGCCATTAGAACTGTTCATTGCAGCGTCGCCATTCAGGTTCACTCATCTCCTGCAAATGCGCCATCAAATCACCAATTCTGGCTATTTCTCAGCCCGCATCTTGCCTTCACAAAAAGGATCTTAGACAACAGCTCTCAATTGCAGGCCAATCAGAGGTGCCCGGCAAATGCTTGTCGCTATCATTGGGCCCATATACGCTGACGGTTCAAAAGCCATCAAAATGCTCAGGACTTAACTTAAGCCCTGACCTACTGTAACGAACCCTCTACTGACCAGTCCGGTCACGACACCTATCAAGCGGAGCTGAGCTGCATGTTTCACTCTTTCTTCCCCAATCCCCGATTGTTCTTCGGATCATTCGCGGCTTGGGCGCTGTTCTGCGTCATAGCCTGGTTTCTTGGCGCACGTGACTGGGGTGATGCACTTAGCATCGGCAACCTGATAGGCGCAGGCAACCCGGAAGCACTGGCTGCCAATGCTGACCAAGCCGCCAAGACGGCACATGCTGCTGCAACGAAATGGGCAATCAATATCTGGTACTATCAGTACCTCACGGCGTCTTTCGTGGCCTTCACCGCATTTTGGATGTGGTACTCGCCACACCGATGGAGCTGGTGGTCAGTTGCTGGCACGTCGTTGATCGTCTTCGTCACCTGGTATCAGGTTCAAGTCGACGTCATGTTGAACGAATGGTTCGGACGCTTCTACAATACAATCCAGAAAGCGCTGGCAAAGCCAAACAATATCCAACCCAACGAATTCTGGGACCATATCTGGTCATTTCTGACGATTGTCATGATCTATATGGTCGTCGCAGTTCTCAATGCCTTCTTCACCAAGCATTACACGTTCCGATGGCGCACAGCCATGAACGACTTCTACATGGAACGATGGGATCGATTGCGGAAGATCGAAGGGGCATCTCAACGTGTACAGGAAGACACCAAGCGCTTCGCCATTATTACTGAAAGCCTTGGCGGCCGCTTTCTTGATGCCGTTATGACCCTGTTGGCATTCCTACCAATCCTTTGGGTGCTGTCCGAGCAAGTCCGAATGCTGCCGGTATTTGGCGAAGTTCCTAAAGGCCTCGTATTCGTCGCAATCATATGGGCCTTAGGTGGAACCGTCTTGCTTGCCTCTGTTGGCATCAAGCTTCCAGGTCTAGAGTTTCGCAATCAGCGCGTTGAAGCGGCTTACCGCAAAGAGCTAGTACTCGGTGAAGACCACGAAAGCCACGCCCAACCGCCAACAGTGGCGGAACTCTTTGACAATGTCCGGAAGAATTACTTCAGGCTGTTTTTCCACTACATGTACTTCGACGTGGCCCGGTATTCCTATCTGCAATTCAGCGTACTCGTCCCGTATATGGCGCTTGCTCCCACTATCATTGCAGGCACAATAACCCTTGGCGTTATGCAACAAATCGTTCGAGCGTTCGGACGGGTGGAAGGAGCGTTTCAGTTCCTCGTCCATTCGTGGACCACGATTGTCGAGTTGATCTCAATCTACAAGCGCCTGGCCGCATTTGAAGCCACGCTCAACAATCAGGAGCTGACTGGAATCGAGCTAGAGGCCATTCGCGGTCAACCTGCTGAATAATGAAGATCTTGAGTGATGGCCTCAAACCTGAAGCCGTCACTGCAGCTCCAAGAAGGCATTGAGTATGGCATTGCCCCCCATCAGTAGAACACCGGCCAAAACGAGCTACGATGTAGTTATCATTGGCGGAGCTGTGATGGGCTCTTCAGCTGCGTGGTTCCTTTCAGCCAACCCGGATTTCAACGGTTCCGTGCTCGTGATTGAGAAGGACCCAAGCTACGAGTTTTCCTCAACCGCCCGAACAAACAGCTGCATCCGTCAACAGTTCACCAATCCCCTAAACGTAAAGATTTCTCAGTTCGGCGTAGAGTTCCTCCGTGCCTTTCGAGAACGACTGGGCGGCGATCCCGAGGTTCCTGAAATCATTTTGCAGGAATTCGGCTATATGTACCTAGCCAACAACCCTGCAACAGCAGAGGGACTGACAGCCAGTCAGAAACAACAGGCAGCTTTAGGCGCCGCAACGCGAGTTCTTACAGCCGATCAACTCGCAGCAGAATATCCATTCTATAACGTGAAAGACATTCTACTCGGTTGCCACAATCCGCGGGACGAAGGTTATTTCGATGGTGCAACCATGTTCGACTGGTGGCGTCGGAAGGCACGCCAAAACGGCGTAGAGTACGTCACCGCTGAAGTATCGGGCATCAACCGCACGGGTGACAGAGTATCAGGCGTGACCTTGGCATCAGGCGAAACAATTACCGCGGGCACTGTTGTAAACGCCGCAGGACCTCGCGCAGCGGCAACAGCCCGCATGGCAGGTGTAGACCTGCCTATCGAACCGAGACGACGATACACATTTGTATTTGCCGCAGAACGACCATTGGAACGGGACCTACCCCTGACAATCGACCCTACGGGCGTACATATGCGCAGCGATGGTCAGAACTATCTGTGCGGCTGTCCGCCTGACGATGATCCAGCGGTCGCATTTGATGGCTCTGAGTTTGATCACAGCATCTGGGAAGAAAAAGTCTGGCCAGCTTTGGCCAATCGGATCCCAGCCTTTGAGGCCATAAAGGTCATCAATTCATGGGTTGGCCACTACGCCTATAACGTGCTCGATCAAAACGCGATTATTGGTCCGCATTCTGAAGTCGCCAACCTGATCTTTGTAAATGGCTTCTCCGGTCACGGCTTCCAGCAATCTCCAGCTATGGGGCGCGGTGTCTCGGAACTGATTACGTATGGCGAATTCAGAGAACTGGATATGACAGATCTAAGCTACGAGAGGATCGCTGCCGGACGCCCCTTCGTCGAAAGAGCAATTATCTGACCATTCGGCAAAGCCAGACGGAACTCCCATTGAAGACACACACTGACAATCTGAAGATCAGAATAGGCGCAACACTATTGGCGGTTAGTTATGCAGTTGTTGGCGCATTTTCACTTCACATGAGTGGTGCTGCCACGGATGCCAATCTTGCTGATAGGTCATTCTGGATGGGCGTCACATTTCTGATAGCGGCAGGGCTTGCATTGCCCATCTCATGGCTTGTCGCTGACTTGAGCAATATCTGGTGCATACCTCCGCGGCAGTCCCCACTGAGCCGTATCAGCAAAAATCCTGGCGATGACCANNCAAAACCTTAAACTCAAGCTATTGTGAAAGCCCTGATTTGCATACCGGCATACACAAGCTACGATAAAGACNAGTTCCAAATATCAGTCAGGGCCACTTAATCTGGCTCGGANGGATCATCATTATGACCGGCCATTTCCTAAGTGATGTGATCCTATTNGGTGTCGGCTTGATCGTNTTCACATGGATCTTCAGCGCATTGTTTGGATGGATCTATTTCGCTTGGATGATGTTGCCGGGCCCGGCATCCAATCTTCTGAAAAACATGTTCAAGCGATCGACCTGATGAATTCTTGAAGAATTCAANGCTTTTGGCGACATNATGCCCTTGACGTCAGACAATAGCCGCCTGCAGCCTAGAACTCTCGGCAATGATCCTCAAGATAGGTCAAGACCATGGATACGCTCCCAGGTATATCTGCGACGGCACGCGCCGAAAAAGTTGCAAGTGCTGTCCGCAACGCTGGCAACGATATCGAAGACGCACGTGAACTGCCACAGACTCTGCTCAAAACACTGCATGATGCACGGCTATTCCGGTTACTCCTTCCAAGGGACCTGGAAGGAGACGAACTCGACCCTCTGACACTCTCCAAAGTCACTGAGATTATTGCAGCACAAGATGGAAGTACTGCTTGGTGTTTGGGCCAGGGTGCGGGATGTGCAATGTCGGCAGCGTTCTTAGAACGCAGCATCGCCAAAGAAGTGTTTGGGCCTGCAAACTCCGTACTGGCTTGGGGTGCCGGGATCCAGGGCNAGGCTGTTGCAGTCAATGGTGGCTACAAGGTTAGTGGCCGCTGGACATTTGCAAGTGGAAGTCGCCATGCCACCTGGCTCGGTGGACACAGTTACATCTTTAATGCAGACGGCACGCCGCGGCTCGATCAAAATGGGAAACAACTTGACCGCACAGCACTATTTCGCCGCGAGCAAGCGACAGTTCACGACGATTGGAATGTCGTGGGCCTTCGGGGCACAGGCAGCGACAGTTATGAAGTCCAAGACTTGTTTGTACCAGAAGATTTTACCTTAGATCGCGAGAGCAACGACGAGTTGCGGGTTGATGGCGACGTTTATCAACTATCCACGACCCAGGTGTTTGCGTCAGCGTTTGCTGGCGTAATGCTGGGCATCGCGCGTGGTATGATTAGTGACCTACACACACTTGCTCTCACGAAGACCCCGCGCGGAGCGTCATCATCTTTGCTCGATAGCCAAATGTTTCACGCTCAGTTTGCAGATCTCAAAGCACGACATGGTGCTGCTCAAAGCTTTCTACACACCACTTTGAGTGCCGCATGGGATGAACTTCTGACCAGTCAGACCATGACTATGCAGCGTCGAGCAGACATCCGCCTCGCCACAACCCACGCTATTAATCAAGGTGTAGACTTAGCCGTAGAGGCCTATCGGATGGCTGGCCAGAATGCGGTATTCCAAGACGCAACATTCGAGCGGCGCTTGCGCGACGCAAACGCCGCGTCACAGCAGGTTCAGGGGCGTAAATCACACTACGTAACGGTTGGTCAAGTGATGCTCGGCCTCGAGCCAGACGCCAAAATGTTCCTGTGAACCAACTCGGATCTCGATGAGATGAGCCGACAAGCTCGTCGAACTTGTGGAGTGAATATCTGCATGTGACGCTGTTCACAGCGCGTTCAGCTAGCCCTAGCTATACCTGACTTCAAGAACGACGATCTGAACAATCCCCCGGCTCAACGCCAAATTTATCGGGCGCAGCGATGTCATCCCCCAAAGCCGCGGCGCCCGGACCGGCCAGTCGAACCTACTGGTCAGAAGTACTAAATCATTCGAAAGCCCCACGTGGAGGTTGGGCGAAGTAACACAACGCCCGCGTGGTTCTGGACCGTCTCCCTCGAGCGGTCCTTTTTTCATTTGGCAAATCCAGGGCCTCATGACGCCTCGCGCTAATCCACCCAGGCAATGTGCTGGCTAATCCACCAGATGAACGCCGCAACAGCGACGCCGCCAACAATAAGCCCGACGCGACGTGCACGCCGAATCAAACGGCGCCACTTAAACTGCCCACGACTCGCCTGGAAATGCTCGATCACCGGCTCTACGCCAGGCTTATCAAAGATCTTGGAGTATGACGGGGGCAGCACGGCAATCGAGACGCCAGCCATTTCTCCAAACGCCATGTATATCAGATCTTCATCGAGCGTTAGCAGCTTAGCATATTTCTCGGCATCTTTCCAAAGCCTGGCGAACTTTCTTCCGCCCTCCGAGTTTTTGATGAAGACCGTTCCAGCCGCAATCCGGAGATACGGTGTGTTGCCCACCTTCGTTGGGTGGAAAAGGATGGATATATCTGACTGTTGTCCTTCGAAGAACGTAAGGGGGCGGCGCACAACCGCGTCAGCGTCTAAATACAGAACATCTTTCTCGGAGAACTTCTCAATGCAGTGATTGACGAATACCGGCTTGATCCGCGTAGTCGCTTCCCAGGTCGCTGCACGCTCGTAGCGCTTGAAGTAATGATTAATGCCGAGTTCTTCGAGCGACTTCTTCAGTGAAAGGATTTGTTCCAAATAGTTCGGCGTATAAAATCCGCACGCAATAAAGGATTGGCCGCCCTCAAGCCAAGCGTACTCTTCCGGCAGTTCTTCCAACACTTCCCCGGTGCTACTCAGCATTGGCGTCGTATCGTCCATAGATGCATTCTACTCCCGCCAGTACTCGCCAATCCAGTCAGCTGGCTTGAAGCGCCGCTTTAGCGGCCGCAACTGAAAACCTTGACCAACCCGCTTCTTAGGCTCGTGCTCTCCTCTCATTGCAGTAGCAGGTGTTATTGATCCATAAAAGACAAGGATCTTGCCTCCGGGCGGTTTTTTTGGTGTTGAGAAGAATCTNAGCAAGCGATTTTGCGGCAGACAGGCAATATTGAAAGGAACGCACCATTCTGGTGGCCAAAACGTTGCCTCATCAACTGCCTTTGTCAGAAAATTCTGCTCCTTCGAGTCGTATTTTTCGACAATGACACTTTCCGGGGTCGCATAGAAGCGATCCAAAACCGCGCCTTCCTGTCCAATGAAATATCGAACGACCGAGCTATTGCCATAGCCCAAATGCGGGTCCTTCCACTCCTGGATAATTAAAAAGCGTCCCGGATGCGTAAACAGCTCATCAATTGAGCCGATGATAACCACATCAAGGTCCAGAAACAGGGTCATTCCGTCAAGGCCGCCCAACCCTGGTTGCATCAACCCAAGTTTCGGCCAGTATTTCCCCAGTTTGCTATCAAACTGCACATCGGGCATAGGCTGGCATTCCACCTCTGGCCGAATACCCTTGTCATCATCGGTGAAGCATACAAATCGAAAAGCCCAAGTCGTATTGCGCTTGACCATGCCGTAGAGACGATTGACCCACTCCGGTCCATATCTATCGCCCCACTTCATGCAGACAATGTTCACCGACCGCGATTGCTGCGCCCGGTCAAACTGGCTTTGCCAGGATTGTGATGTCTCCGAATCGCTCACATGGCCCTTTTCTGGCGCGAGGCCGCCGGGCACAAGCCACCATTATTCGCTACATAAAACACACCGTAAGTCCTATCCCGGGAAACCAGCCATCACAACGCGGCGTGCTGTATCGCTACCGCAGTTGAACGATTCGGAAACCGCGCGATCATAAACATATCCTTAAGGCTCGTTCCCTATTGTGACGCGTATGTTGTCATTCGTTGAATGAGGTAGGCTGAATGAGTGTTGTCAATTCATTGACTTTCGACGAGGTTTGTAATCGCAGCTGCATTCGCGACGCAGACGTCCTGAAACTTCGCCAAGCCTACTACGCAGACGGGCAAATCTTGGAAGAAGAGGCCAAGAGCCTTTTTGAAATTAATGATGCTTGCGGCATCCAGGAGACAACATGGGCTCCATTCTTTGTAGGGGCTATCACTGATTTCATCATCAATGATGCAGAGCCGCAAGACTACATCACCAAAACCAATGCCGACTGGTTGATAGATTGTATCTCCCATGACGGTGTCGTAGATACGTAGGCCGAGCTGGAAGTCCTGCTCACAGTTCTTGATAAGTCGCGCTGGTCGCCAGAGTGCTTGGTTGAGTTTGCTCTGGACCAAGTCAAAACCGCAGTGTGTGATGGCAATGGACCGCTTCGCGCAGGCACACAGCTTCAGCCGGGCGTGGTAACAGACGACGATGTTGAACTCATTCGACGTGTTCTCTACGCGTTCGGTGGTGACGGCAATATAGCCATCACGCGCAAAGAAGCCGAAATACTGTTTGAGATCAATGATCGCATTACCAATTCTGAAGAAAACTCAGCTTTTACGGAGCTATTCATCAAGGCAATATCCAGCTGCGTCATGGGCGCTTCAGGTTACAGCATCCCGTCCCGTCAGGAGATGCTACGCAGGGAAGCATGGCTTGAGAGCCGCGGCGACCTGAGCCTCGGCAACATGCTGTCGCAAGCATTCCAGGGCGGATTCGCAGGAATTTTCGCCCTATATCAGGAGCAAACAGCGGAACAGCGTGCCTTAGCCCGCCTCGAGCAGCAAAGACTAGAAATTATCACCAACCAGGAAATTACAAACGGGAAGCGACCTGGCTTTGTGACCGTATCGGACGCGACGGCGAAATCACCCCCAACGAGAAAGCCCTGCTTCTATGTTTGAAGGAAGCCAGCCCGATAATCGCGCCAGAGCTTCAAACCCTGCTCGATAAGGTTGATCAAGCTGCCTAAATCTTAACCATAGGCACAGACTGACACTCTAAGCCTCTGCGACATCGCATCCAAGGGCTTAGGCACTGATTTCAGACCAAGGCTGAATTGTCCCGCTTCAAGCGCGCGGTTATGGTGGCCGCCGCTCGATACCATCACTCAATGGGGCTTCAAGACAGATGTTCAAGAAAATTCTGATCGCCAATCGTGGTGAGATTGCCTGCCGCGTAATCAAAACCGCACGCCAAATGGGGATCCAGACAGTTGCTGTCTACTCCGATGCAGATCGCGATGCGGTGCATGTTGAGTTGGCGGACGAAGCAGTACACATTGGGCCACCTGCAGCAGCAGACTCCTACCTGGTCATCGAGAAGATAATCGGTGTCTGTAAGAAAACCAGCGCTGAAGCCGTACACCCCGGTTATGGTTTTCTTTCTGAACGCGAAGCATTCCCGCGCGCGTTAGCCGACAATGGGCTGGTTTTCATAGGACCATGCCCCCAAGCTATTGCCGCTATGGGCGACAAAATCGAGTCCAAGAAAGCCGCTGCGGCAGCGGATGTTTCGACGGTCCCAGGGTACCTTGGCGAGATAAACTCACCCTCAGAAGCAATCAAGATCGCAAATGGTATCGGCTATCCAGTCATCATCAAGGCATCAGCTGGCGGTGGCGGTAAGGGAATGCGGATTGCTGCCGACGCAAAGGAAGTCGAAGAAGGCTTTGCACTGGCCAAATCCGAAGCCAAGTCTAGTTTCGGCGATGATCGAGTTTTCATTGAAAAGTTTATCGTCAATCCGCGCCATATAGAAATTCAGATCCTTGGCGACAAGCACGGCAACATCATCCACCTTGGAGAGCGCGAGTGCTCTATCCAACGCCGCAATCAAAAGGTCCTGGAAGAAGCCCCATCACCACTATTGGATGAAGCTACCCGCGCAGCCATGGGTGCACAGGCGATCGCATTGGCCCAGGCCGTAAACTACGATTCAGCAGGCACTGTAGAATTCGTAGCAGGTCAGGATCGATCCTTTTATTTCCTGGAGATGAACACTCGCCTCCAGGTTGAACATCCAGTGACGGAAATGGTCACAGGGATCGACCTCGTCGAGCAGATGATACGCGTCGCAGCAGGTGAGAAGCTGAGCCTGAGTCAATCCGACATCAACCTGAATGGTTGGGCTGTCGAGAGCCGCATCTATGCGGAGGATCCATATCGGAACTTCCTGCCATCAATCGGCCGCTTGACTAAGTACCGCCCGCCCGAAGAAGGCACGAGTGAAACTGCAACCGTTCGCAACGATACAGGCGTTGTCGAAGGCGGTGAGATCTCTATGTACTACGACCCAATGATCGCCAAGCTGGTGACCCATGCACAAAGCCGGATTGCCGCTATTGATGCGCAGGCGCAAGCGTTGGATGCCTTCTATATTGACGGCATCAGCCACAATATCCCGTTCCTAAGTGCGATAATGCAGCACCCACGCTGGCGCGACGGTGCACTCTCAACCAGCTTTATCGCAGACGAGTATCCGGAGGGCTTCGAGCGCAGTGCGCCCGAGGGAGACACTGTCACCGTTCTGGCAGCGGTTGCGGCATCAATAGATCACCTCTCGAATGTGCGACGCCGAGAGATATCTGACCAGATGGACGGCCCTGAGGTCAGATTCGCCGTCGAACGCATCGTAAAGCTCGGAGACCTATCACAACGTGTCAAAGTCCACGGCCACTTCGGCGAACCCGCTACAATTACGCTGCTGGATGATGATGATCTTATCATCGCGACCGTTGACGCTTCTTCGGACTGGTGGCCAGGAATGCCTGTATGGCAGGGCATAATAGGTGATGACGAAATATCAGTCCATGTCCGGCCAATTCTCAACGGCTACGACCTAGCCTATCGTGGCGTCAACGTTGAGTGCCACGTCTACACCAAGCGCGAAGCTAAGCTTGCTGCTCTCATGCCCGCACGCATCCCGCCGGATCTTTCAAAATTCCTGTTGTGCCCAATGCCAGGCCTGGTCAAAGCCGTTATGGTTGAGGAGGGGCAATCTGTCCAAGCGGGAGATGCCTTGGCGGTGGTTGAAGCCATGAAGATGGAAAACATCTTGCGTGCGGAGCGCGATGCAAAGGTTGCCAAGATTAGGGCAGCCGAGGGCGATAGCCTTGCCGTCGATGCAGTCATCATCGAGTTTGCCTGAGCCCCTCCTCAGCAAGTCGTTAATCGAGGTGAGGACATTCGATACACTCACCTAATCGACCAGTAAGCAGTTCGAAATATATTGAGCGGCTCCAAGGAGGACGCTCAATATGCACACCGTCGCCGTATTGAAAGCATCATGCAATCCGACAGGCCGGATAAATCGCAAGGGTTTTCTGCACCTTGCATTGATCATCTTAGCCATTCAGATTGCTACCTATGGCCTGACTATTGGGCTGGGTATGCAGACCAATTCACTAACATTACGTGCGTTTGACTTAGCCACCCTATGGATTTGCCTGACAGCTGCTACCAAACGCCTGCATGACACGGATCGAGGTGCGGTTTGGATCTTGTACGCTATTGCCGGCAGCCTCGCTTTCTCGGTCGGAATCATTGTGGCCGCAATTCTCTTGTTCGGTCAGACGGTTCTGCTACCGCAAAGCCCGTACTACTTTTGGCTGATTACGCTGGCAACTTTACCTGCCTTCATAGCAACACTTTGGCTGCACTTTGCCAAAGGCGACGAAGGTCGGAACCGTTATGGGCCCGCTCCCGGTCAGTCAGGCTTTTCAGCCGGCTATCCCGATCAGAAACTCGCTGCATTGGTTGATCAATAAGCTCTTGTAGATTAGACCGGCGCAGCGGACGCTGCACTGCTTGCAGGCCCGTCGAAAGAACAATGAGACCCTGCAACCCAGCGTGAAACCGTGCTCTATTTTGCCTATGGATCCAATCTTCTTCCAAAACAGATGCAACGCCGTTGTCCAGGCGCACGTGCCGTTGGTCGTGGAAAACTTGATGACTGGCAGCTAATCTTCAACACGCGCGGTGCAGCAAACATAGTCCCAAAGCAAGGTGAGTTGATTTACGGCGCATTATGGCGCTTCCTACCCCATCACGTTGGCTTGATGGATCTTTGGGAAGGTGTCGCACATGGTGTCTATCGACGTGCATGGGTAAGAGTTGAGCAAAGCGACGAAAAGACACGCACAGCGATTACCTATATCAGTGACTTCACAGCGCCTGGACATGGCCGACCCCACTACATCACCCAGGCCATTTTGCCAGGCGCAGACCACTTCCAATTGCCTGATGAGTTCCGAACAGAAATCGCAAGTTGGCTACCTGATCGCCCGATTGGCGCTTCACGGCCCTATCTTGGCCGTAAGGCACCCCGAAGACCAACAAGCAGTAAGTAACGCAGACCTATCGCCCTAAGTTGCGAACAATCCGCACGGCTTCCGACCGCAACGCATCCAATATCGGCTCGAACGCCTCTTCATCGCGAACTTCCGGATAAACCATATAGACGGGCAACGTCACCTTGCGGGACCGCGAAGGAATGCGTAGCCGGCCACGAGTCAGATATTGCCGCACGGTGCGTAATGGACAGTAGGCCGTAGCAGGGTTTGAGAGCAGGTACTCAATACCGGCCGAACCAATATCCAGGCTCAGATCGGGATTTAAAAAGTCCGCGCTATCAGCAACTTGATCCAACTCAAAGTCAGGCCCCCAGTCCAGAGCAACATAGTCATACGAACTGCGACGCGCGCCTGCCTTCACGCTCGTCACCTGCACCATCTCTTCATCAAAGAGGTGCTCGCATACGAGACCTGAATAGTTCAAAGGTCGATATAGAATGGCTAGATCAAGGGTCCCTTCCAACATCCCTTGTGTAACATCCGCTGGCAATTGTGCCCGCGCACTCACGGCAATATCGGGAATGTTGCTCCTCAGCCAGCAGACCCAGCGCAACAGAAAGCCATCCCAAAGCCCTACGGGCGCGCCTACAGAAAGTCTATCACGGTGCTTATCTGATCCACTAACTTCCATCTGCGCATGCTGCCATACGCGGACAAGAGCAAGTGCATGACGACGAAACTGTTCACCTGCACTTGTCAGAGCTGCACCTGCCTTGGAGCGCTCGAACAAGTCTTTCTCCAAGTGATCCTCAAGTGTGCGAATACGAGCACTTACCGTCGACTGCGTAACATGCATCTTACGTGCGGCTTCGATAAAGCTACCCGTATCCGCCACCGTAAGAAATGTGCGTGCGAGGTTGATGTCCATGTCGCTGTCTAACGCAAAACGCGATCTCAATAGAGCCGATGAAAATTGACGTTATATTCTATCTATCGATATTTCCGATAATAGTCACCGGAAAATTCCGTTTGTGGTGAAAGCAGAAAACCATGAGAGTGCAAGCTGTTCCAGCTGTTTGTTGGAACGCGTAACCCATGATCCCTCTCATGGGTAGACTGTTTGAAGGGAAAAGGTAATGAAGGCTCCAGCTAAGAAGGTGGCCGCGAAGAAGGCACCAGCTAAGAAGGCAGCTGCTAAAACAACAACGCGCAAAGCAGCTACTAAGAAGACAGTGGTCAAAAAGGTTGCGGCTAAGAAAGCTCCAGCCAAGAAGGCCGCCACAAAGAAGACAGCCGCCGCCAAGTCAGCGGCTGCACGTCTAGCTTCAAAGAAGGTGATTGCTAAGAAAGCAACACCAAAGAAAGCTACAGCAAAGAAAACAACAGTGAAGAAGGCAGCAGTCAAAAAGGCCGCCGTCAAGAAATCACCAGTAAAGAAGGCACCGGCTAAGAAGGCAGTAGCTAAGAAAGCTCTGGCCAAGAAAGCCGTTGCAAAGAAGGTTGTCGCCAAGAAAGCGGCGACCAAGAAAGCTCCAGCCAAGAAGGTGGCTATAAAAAAGAAAGCACCAGTAAAAAAGGCGGTTACCAAAAAAGCGCCCGCAAAAAAGACTACGCCGGCTAAGAAGAAAGCCACATCAAAGAAGAAGTAGTCAGCCAATGCGCCTCATAGACAGAAGCCGATCCATCTTGCGTTTGATGACTGGACTGGCTGTGCTGTCTGTGGGGCAGCAGTCTGCTGTGCAAGCAAGTACACTAATCAATGCTGATCGCGTCAGCCGCAAGATCCTGATTAAAAAAGGGGACTCCCGGACACCGCAGACGCTTGAGCCTGGCGCCGTCATCAAAGAAATCTGTAAAGATGGATGCATCGTCCGAATTGACGAGGACGCAAATAAAGACTTTTTGCTTGAAGGTACTGAGCGGGTGACGATTGAAGGCGGTCTGCTCTACTATGACGGTGAGTTAAGTAAACCGGTTCCGGGAAAGCACAGTCCTAACTAAGGTTATAACCTCGCCCGTCATGCAGGTGGCGAGCAATCCACAGTCGCGCCTAGCGATGCCTCAAATGCACGCCTTAACACCATATCGACCTCTTCCTGGGAAGCGCTGACAGCGAGATCGGCAAGGCTAGTCACCCCAAACTCATCAATGCCGCACGGCACGATACCATCAAAATGAGTTAAGTCCGGCGCCACATTCAGGCTTAGGCCATGAAAACTAACCCACTTGCGGACACGAATTCCGATTGCCGCAATCTTGGCTTCAGACATACCGTTTGGCTCTTTTAGCGGGACCCAAACCCCGACGCGATCCTTTCGGGTTTCCCCTTGAATACCGAACTGCGCAAGAGCTGTTATCAAAACACTCTCCAGCAGCCCCACAAATCGCCTGACATCACCGCCCGTGCGCCGCTTGAGATCAAGCATGACGTAAACGACCCTTTGCCCGGGTCCATGATAGGTGAATTGCCCTCCGCGCCCCGTCCAATGGACAGGCAAGCGGTTAGCTTCCAACAAATCCGCCTCTTTGGCACTTGTCCCAGCGGTGTAGAGCGAAGGATGTTCGAGCAGCCATATCAGTTCCTCAGCCTTGCCATCCGCAATCGATGAGACACGGTCCTCCATGACA
The DNA here is from genome assembly GCA_002689605.1 of Filomicrobium sp. Lineage (GTDB taxonomy): Bacteria > Pseudomonadota > Alphaproteobacteria > Rhizobiales > Hyphomicrobiaceae > Tectiglobus. Next base: position 15,316 of record NZGY01000084.1, on the reverse strand, counting down.
CGCATCGCCGTATCATAATCAACAGGTCGCTGTGACACTGCCCATTGTACGGCCATCTCAGAACCGGGTTCCAAAATCAGTGGTTGATGCTGCCGTCCAGTCATGAGGCCTCGCCAATCCCGAGCCAGGAAACGCCGGTTTCACCATGAACCGGCGCTCTATATCGCAGAAATACCAATTCGGGGCTTTGTCCGCTTGCAATTTTCGTCATTGCTTGATATCCCAGGCGGCCTTGGGAGTTAAAGACGGCTTACGGTGTATTGTTATCCGTCTAGATTTCCATATATATGCGGTCGTGGCGGAATTGGTAGACGCACTAGCTTGAGGGGTTAGCGGGGCAACCCGTGGAGGTTCGAGTCCTCTCGACCGCACCAAATTCCATTTAATCTTCGAAACCGGCATAGATACCTAGTTCGCGAAGCGATAGGTTATTGTTCGGGCTCGCTATCCGCCGTTCGAAATTAAGCGGCTCGACTGCACACACTATGCCGCCGCCAGGATCATTTTGGACGCCTTCTCGCCGATCATAATCGACGGGGCATTTGTGTTCCCGGAGATCAACGTCGGCATGATCGAAGCATCAGCCACCCGCAAGCCCTTAAGACCGTGTACGCGGAGCTGATCATCAACGACAGCCATGGGATCTTGTCCCATCTTGCAGGTCCCAACCGGGTGATATGTGGTCTCGGCAGTCTTTGTAACATAATCAAGCAACTCATTGTCAGATGTCACGTCTGGACCAGGAGCAAATTCACGTGGCTCCAGCCAGGACATCTCAGGCGCCTCGACGACCTTGCGAACCAATCTCAAAACAGCGAGAACGCACTCACGGTCACTGGGCTCAGACAAGAAGTTATAACGAATTTTAGGATGCTCATCCGCCCTGCTTGAAGCGATGTGAATACTTCCTTTGCTATCCGGCCTCAACTGATGTGCGATGATGGACATTCCCGGCTCTTTTGCGAGCTTCAGATCTGGCGTGACCAGGAACGGTTGCACCATAATGTAACCGTCTGGGCTCTGCAGCCCCTCTCGAGAGCGAACGAACGCCCGCAATGGAGAGGCAGGGAGACTAAGGAACCCCTTACCCTGTGCGAAGTACTGGAGCCCTTGCAGGATGGCGCCAATACCACGGGCACGCTCATTGAACGTGACCCCATGACGACCAAGATACCATTTCATCCGCGGTGCCCAGTGATCGCGAAGATTTTCACCCACACCAGCCAAGTCATAAACAACATCAATACCCAATTCTTGTAGACGCCTGGCTTGGCCGACTCCCGATAGCTCCAAGAGTTGCGGCGATGCAATAGCACCGGCCGACACAATAACCTCACGGGCAGCCTTGGCCTGGCGCTGAACTCCCTTCACAGAGTAGCGGACGCCGGTGCATACCCGGCCATCAAAGGTCAGTTTTTCTGCATGGGCATCCGTTACAATGCTGAGGTTGGCCCGCGTCTTTGCTGGCTCCAGGTAACAATGAGCCGTACTCATGCGGCGACCATTGCGGATAGAGGCTTGCGTCATTGCCATGCCGTCCTGGCTCGCACCATTGTAGTCAGGATTACGACCAATACCGAAACGCTCGCCGGCCTTGAACATGCTCTCGTACAGCTCAGTCCATTCGTCGATATCAGAGATCTTCAGCGGGCCACTGCGGCCACGCAATTCCGCGTCACCGCCATCATAATCCTCAAGCTCCTTGAATATCGGCAGAACGTCCTGATAGCTCCAGCCACGGTTACCAAGCTGCGCCCAGTGATCGTAATCATGGCTTTGGCCGCGCACCCAGACCATACCGTTGATCGCGCTTGACCCACCGACCATCCGCCCACGGGGAACAGGTATTTTTCGCCCNCCAGTGCTGTCATCTGCCTGGGACTCGTATAGCCAGTTCACGCCGGGGCGATTGATAAAGCGAACAAAGCTAATAGGAACACGCGACAAGGGATGGGTTTTGCCGCCTGCCTCAAGCAGAAGAACGCNGTATTTGCCGTTCTCAGTCAGTCGACTAGCAACTACGGCCCCGGCCGACCCGGCCCCAATCACGATANAGTCGAAGCTTTGCTCGCCCATCATTCTTCCCTACAATACCATCTGCGCGAGAACGTATCGGAACAGGCAAACACTCGGCAAGCCGTGATCTGATTTCTGGAAGAATGGTCCTCATCCACAACTCTAGACCTAGAGATGGCTGGCACGCAGGATAGATCCGACTACTGCGAGGTAACTAATTGGAGTTCTATAGAAGTGAAGTGACATTCGCGCCCAAGCACCCTCTTGCGCAACCCTTCCTTCAACACCNTCCTCTCTGTCAAAACAATCAAGGGTTAGGGCAACTTCAGCATGGATGACAACTTTGTGGGCGACAGCGCCGTCCATGACGGCTACCGCGTTAAAATTGCGCCAGTTGCCGCCACAATCAAAGCAGTCGTCAATGGGATTACGATTGCCGAAAGCTCCAGCACCCTTGTCATGCATGAGACGCGCTACCCGCCAGTCTTCTACTTTCCTGAGAAAGACGTGCAAATGGCGCATCTCCAGCAGGTCGACCACAACACATACTGCCCGTTTAAGGGCAATGCACACCATTGGGCATTAAGCATAGGCCATGACCAAAGCAGTCCGGCTGCCTGGCAGTACCGTGATCCGTTCGATGAGTCAGCTGCCGTTCAAGGCTATGTCGCGTTCGTTTGGGACATGATTGATGATTGGTACAGGGACGACAAACGCCTGGACGCTCCAACAGTCGACCACGATGAGTCGACACCAAACCCATTCGTCGATTGGCTCGTTGAAAGAGCATGGCAACCGCGTAATGTCCCTGACCTTTTGACCGAGTTTGTGGATGTTTTGGGAGCCAACAGCTTTCNGATCTCGCGGGTCCGGATTCTCATTCAAACCCTCCATCCGCNACTTTTTGCTCTGGCATACACTTGGGTTGGGAAAGCNGNGTTGCCGGTATCGATGAGTTCCAAGCAACTCATGCTGGACTACAAACCGCGGAATATCNGGCAANTCCCTTCGCCACTATTCTACNCGGCGAAGGNGGGATTCGACGACGCCTCGAAGGCCNTAACGCGCGTTTAGNCTACCCAATCCNGAATGACCTCCAGGCTAATGGAGCAACGGATTATGTNGCTGTCCCGCTTCGCTTCACCGATGGTCAAACCAANANCTTAGTTCTGGTTTCAGNTCAACCAGGCGGCTTCACAACCGAACAACTGNGGCAACTCTACGAGATTCTAGCCAACCTTAGTCGGCTGCTCGAAGCGCACGCGCAACGTCTTTCCTCTCTCACACTATTGCAGACCTATTTGGGTAAGAATGCAGGACAGAGAGTTCTTGACGGGCTCATCAAGCGCGGCGATGGCGAAGAGATGCAGGCCGTGATTTGGATGTCAGATCTGCGTGGATCAACACAGCTCGCCGAAACGCTGTCACGGACAGACTACCTTGAAGCACTGAACTATTACTTCGATAGCGTTGCTGGAGCTGTGATCGAGCATGGAGGTGAGGTGTTGAAGTTCATCGGTGACGCTGTTCTTGCGATCTTCCCAATAGATGATATCAGCTTAGATAAATTACCGGCATGCGAAAAAGCTATTCAAGCCGCCGCCAACGCTCAACATCGTATGGAGCTTGTCAATCACGAGCGTGAAAGAGAAGGACTACCTTTGCTTGGCTTCGGAACAGCTCTGCATATTGGCGCGTTGACGTATGGCAACATTGGCACGCCAAGACGACTGGACTTCACGGTAATAGGCTCTGCAGTAAATGAAGCGTCGCGTATCGAAGGGTTATGTAAGCCGCTTGGACAAACCATATTGGTGTCGAACGCCTTCGCTGCAAAAGCTGGCGTCGAACTAACCTCTGTTGGCAAACACACTCTGCGCGGCGTTAGCGAAGAACAGGAATTGTTCACGCTGCCAGCATAAATCTACGCGAATTTGTCGTCTGTAAGGAAGCAATCCCATCCAAACAGGCGTGCAAGTAGGTCAACAACCAAAGATGCTACCAAAAACGCGTTGGCGAAACGAGCGGTGACCCAGATGCAGGACAATTGAACAGTGAGCTTCACCGAAATGAAGCATGGCACCAAAGAGGATTACCTTCTGCTTGAGGAACTCGAGAAACCCTTTTTAGCTCTAACAGCAGACCGGATTGTCGACGAACTGCGTCGTCAGGGCGAGGTTACACTGGCCGGCTACAAGATCACGCGCCTGGAACATGGATTGCAATCCGGTACACGCGCCCATCGCGATGGGGCCGATATTGATTGGGTTGTAGGAGCGCTATTGCATGACATTGGCGATGGGCTCGCGCCGCAAAATCATGATCGCATGTCAGCAGAGGTCATTCGGCCATTTGTAAGAGAGGAGGTTTCATGGGTCATTGAACATCATGGAATCTTCCAGATGATCTATTATGGACACCACTATAACTGGGATGCAAACGCGCGAGATCGCTACAAGGACAATCCGTACTTTAACTCTTGCGCCGCGTTTTGCGAACGCTGGGATCAAGCATCATTTGATCCAGATTACGCTTCTGAACCGCTCGAATTCTTCATTCCAATGATACGAGAAGTGTTCGGACGAAAGGCTTATGCGGCTGATCATATCAAAGTTGGTCAGGTTCTCGGATTGCCGGCAACGACCTGACCCCTTCAAACCCACAATGTGAGTCACTTCGCGCTAGCGGCCTTGGAGGTCGCATTCTTCACGGCGCGTTGCTTCACACTCTTCACAATAGAGGCGTAAAGCTGTTTACCGGCAATGCCGACACTACCCAGTGGCAAATATGGCGCTTTTGGCTTATCACCACGAATCCGCATAGCCATTCGCAGAAGTGTAAACACGGCAAGCAAAGCCCACACAGCCGCTATGACGAAAAAGAGCCCCGGCGCACCAAATTTGCCCATAACAAATGCAGACGCAATCGGGCCAACAATGGCACCAACGCCAAATGCAACTAACAATCCTGAAGACACCTGAACGAGACGTTCTCGATCCGCCATATCGTTGACCTGTGCACAGGAAAGCGGATAGACGGTAAAAGCAAATCCACCATAAACCGCGGCCATTGCGAATAACTGCCAATCTTGTTTCCCGACCATCCAGTTAATACCGAGAGCACAACAACCTGTTACAAGGGCAACGGTGAAAAGCACCGTGCGTCTGTCAAACTTGTCTGACAACCGACCGATAGGGAGCTGCAGCAGCATCCCGCCGACGAGAACGCTCGCCATAAAAAGAGAGACCTGAGCAACTGAAAGGTTGATCTCGGCAGCATAGACGGCACCTAAATTGTTGACCGAGCTATTGCAGAATCCCGCTGCCAATGTCCCAATCAGCCCCACTGGCGAGATCCCGAACAATTCCACCATCGACATGCGCTTAGACGGTACCGGACTGGGGCCGGTCGCCCCAGTAAGCAACACAGGCACCAGGGCCAGCGAATAGACAATCGATGCAACCAAAAACAACTGGAATTCTTCTGGCGGCGCGATGTTCAGTGAGAGTTGCCCGCCGCCAGATCCCAGATAGTTGGTGATCATATAAAGCGATAAAATTTGGCCTCGTGTCTCGTTCCCAGCGCGATCGTTGATCCAACTCTCTGTCACCATCACCATGCCGGCCATACAGAAGCCAGCCACGGTACGAAGCAATAGCCAAAACAACGGGTCGACCCAAAGCAGGTGGCAGAGAACGGCAACTGACATAATAGATGCCAAGGCCGCAAACGAGCGGATATGCCCAACCTGCGTAATCACACGCACAGCAAACAAGGCACCCAGCAGCAAGCCGAGAGAGTAACCGGCCATAATGAAACCGATCATCTCAGTGGAGAAGCCTTCGTGCTTACTACGAAGCCCCAACAATGTTCCAAACATGCCGTTGGCAAGAAGAAGCAAGCCAAAGCTGGTTAGGAGTGACTTGATTTAGCGGAGCGTTTCCGACATAGGGATTAGGGCTTTCTGGCCAGCCCAAGCACGGACCTGCCTGCAAGTTTCAATAATCGATCAATTGATCATGCACTGGTCGGCAGCACGATGCATTGCTGAATGCGACGGAATTAGGCGCGCAAGCGTTATAGCCGTGACAATTCATTGAGAAGTACAAAAGAACGCAATGCTGCAGCGCGCTGACCGCATAGCAGAGCAACCAAGCAATCGTCCAAGCCGACTTCAGTCTACGCGTAGACACCCGCCTTGAAGTTTGCTGCAAGTGCCTGCTGTTTCTCCGCAGTATCATCGAGCCAACCAACACGAAGCTCCGGCACCGATGTAATCAACAGCTCTGTGTAGGGATGGAAAGGTGGCGATAGAACTTCATCCACCGTTCCATAGTCAACCAATTCGCCATTGTACAGAACCGCCAGATCATCGGCAAAAGCAGCAACTGTCGAAAGATCATGGCTGATGAATACATATGATACGCCGAGCTCATCCCTAAGGCGCTTCAACAGCTCGATAACATTGGCTCCAACAATAGTATCCAATGCAGACGTTACCTCGTCACAAAGCAAGACTTCAGGATTTGCAGCAAGACCGCGCGCAAGATTAACACGCTGTTTCTGACCACCAGACAATTCCGCTGGGAATCGATCAGCAAACACCGTTGGTAGCTCAACAAGACTGAGAAGTTCGTACACACGCTCACGTTTTTTGCGCCCGCGCAATCCGTGATAAAATTCCAGTGGCCGCCCGATGATATTACTAATGCGCTGACGTGGATTGAGCGCAGTGTCGGCCATCTGAAAGATAAACTGTACCTTCTGCAAGTCAGCACGGCTTCGATCGGACAGATCTGGCTGAAGCGGAGTACCACCAAGCAGCACTTCGCCCTGACTTGCCGGAAGCAAGCCCGCCATCACCCTCGCCAAGGTTGACTTTCCGCAACCAGATTCTCCAATAACACCAACGACACGACCTCTGCCAACAGTCATCGAGATGTCTTTGAGCACCTTCACAGCAGGCGTACCATCGGCAGCACGTCCGTAACCCGCCGTAATATTTTTGACCTCAAGAGCCGGTACATCGCTGGCATGCACATTCTCATTATTGTCTCCGAGCCCGGCGACAGGTGATGGCCGCACAGCAGCCATCAATCGCTTCGTGTAAATGTGCTTAGGCTCATTGATGATCTGCTCTACCGGGCCCTGCTCCATAATCTCACCGCCGTACAGGACAACGATATAGTCGGCAATTTGAGCAACAACGGCCAGGTCGTGCGTCACATAAATTGCAGCGGAACCTTCTTCTGCGATCACCTTCTTGAAGGCCTTCAGAACTTCAATCTGCGTCGTCACATCCAGAGCAGTCGTTGGCTCATCCAGGACAAGCAAAGCTGGCTTGGTCACGAGCGCCATCGCCGCCATCAGACGTTGCAGCTGACCTCCCGACACCTGGTGGGGGTAGCGGCTACCAATTCGATCTGGTTCAGGCAGCTCAAGTGCACCGTAGAGCTCGCGCGCACGAGCATCGGCTTGAGCCTGTGTCGTCGCCCCATGAACGACGGCTGACTCCGTCACCTGCTCATTGATCTTGAGTGCAGGATTAAAAGTAGCAGCAGCACTCTGCGCCAGATAGGCAACATTCTCGCCGCGCATATTTAGTCGCTCGATTGGCTCCAACTGAACCATATCGCGGCCCTGCAGTCTTACCTCACCACCACCGAAATGCAGGCCAGGCTTGGTGTACCCTAGTGAAGCCAACGAAATCGTTGTCTTGCCGGAACCAGACTCACCGATCAGAGCAACCACCTTGCCTGGCGGAACATCAAAGCTAACCCCCTTAACGATGCGAATGGGGGCTGCTCCATGTGGGCGAGCCTCGATAACAAGATCACGAACTTCAAGCGTATTGTTGTCTGTCATTACACCATCTTCTTGGCAAGGCTACCGCCCTCATGGGCAGAAATATCATCAACGATGAGGTTGATCGCGATCGTCAAACTTGCAATGGCAGCAGCAGGTGCCAGAGAAGCAATTGCGCCAGCCCAGAACCCATTACCGAGACCGGCTAGGTTCTCGCGCACCATACTCCCCCAGTCGCTCGTTGGCGGTTGAACGCCAAGGCCGAGGAAGCTCAAGCTTGAAATGAACAAGATCACAAATACGAAACGAAGACCGAAATCCGTTGCCAGAGGCATCGCTGCATTCGGCAAAATCTCTCGCGTAATGATCCACCAAAGCCCCTCCCCCCGGGCGCGGGCAGCCTCGACGAAATCTTGCACCATAATGTCCTGGCCAAGCGCTCGGGCTATGCGAAAAACACTGGCCGCATAAATGAGCCCCGCCAGACCTATGAGTAGCGGTATCGAAGAGTTGAACGCCGCAATGACTATGAGGCCGAGCATGATATTCGGAAACGACAGGATCGCATCGTCAATCCGACTGAGCATACTATCAGTCCATCCACCCGCAACGGCTGCAGCAATCCCGAGCGTAATGCCGACAAAGTAAGCCAGTAGCGTCGCCGCAAAAGAAATACCGATCGTTGTCCGTGCCCCCCACATAACCCGGGACAGCACATCACGGCCCAGATAGTCAGTGCCAAGATAGGCGAGCTGACTTGGTGGCAGGAAACTCGGATCAAGAATTTCCTGCCCCTTCAGATCTTGCTCAATGAAGAAAGCTTCATCGTAAGGCGCGATGTATGGGCCCGCAAACGCCATCACAATCCAGAACAATGTAATGCCGACTGCGACCCGCCCCGTCCAGGACAAGCGAAGACGACGCCGTGGTGGCGCATCAGGCAACTCGTCAAATTGACTGGCCATCCCCTGGCCATTGCCTTCTGCCAACTCTGCTGTTGCCACTTCTCCTCGCGCCGGAACACCGGTCGTGAGATCCTTGTCGCGGTCTTGTTCGCTCGTGCTCATTTCGGATGCCTCAAACGCGGGTTGGTAACGATCGATGCAATGTCAGCGATCAAGATCAGAATGACGTACGTGCCACAGAAGATCATGGCACACGCCTGTACGAGCGGAATGTCCCGTGTTTGCACGCCATCCACCATCAGCTTGGCCAGGCCTGGGTAGGAAAAGATGGTCTCAACAACAACAACACCGCTGACCAGATAGGCCAGATTGAGCGCGATGACATTAACAATCGGACCAATTGCATTGAGCAGCGCATGGCGCAGAATAATTCGTTGGCGCGGAACGCCTTTAAGGATCGCCATTTCAATGTAAGGAGAACTCATGACATTCAGCACACCCGCTCGCGTCATGCGGATCATCTGTGCTGAAACCACCACCACCAAAGTCAGAATAGGCAGCGTCAGTATTCTCAGAGACGTTAAGAAGTCCTCGGTACCGCTCAGGTAACTCACCGCCGGCACGATACCTAACTGAACGGCAAGTACGAGAATCATGACGATTGCAATTAGAAAGTCGGGCACCGCGATCAGCCCTAGTGTGCCGGATGTCACAATACGGTCCAGCAAGCGACCTGGGTTCATCGCTGCAACAAGCCCCAGGAACACCGAAAGCGGGATGGAAATCCCAGCAACAATGCCGGTCATGAACAACGTGTTCCAGATCCGCGCATCAATGAGGCTGGCAATGGTTGCGCCACCGGCAGCCGATATACCGAGATCTCCCGTAACCAGGATCCCAATCCAACTGAAATACTGAACGTGGAACGGGCGGTCGAGCCCGAGCTCTTTGCGCAATGCCGACAACGACTCCGGCGTCGCGTTTTGACCAAGTCGGATCGTGGCGGCGTCACCTGGAAGTACAGCTGTGACGAGGAAGATCAGTAGTGACACAACCCAGATCAGTACAATTCCGATCCCGATGCGTCTGAATACGGTGGCCCACATATAAACCTAATACCTGTCGGTGGCTTGCTGACGAACCGAACGGTGTCGGATCGGCAACTTTTGAGAATTCGCTAGCAGCAACCCAACGACAAGCCGACCCCCGAGAGGTTCGCCGGCCCCCGGGAGGGGGCCAACGACATTATCGCCTTGCCAAAATGGCAGCTGGACCCTAGGCGTCGATCCAGACGAACTCCGGCCATTCCATTCCGCCGAAAGTAGCAATCGGCACCCTAGGGAAGCCTTTGACATTTTTGGCCTTGGCATCGATGTAGGCACGATGCGTAGCTATCAATGTGCCAGAACCTTCGTGGATCAGCTTCTGCGCTGCACAGCTGTACTCATAGCGCTTCTTCGGATCCAATTCTGCCCGCATATCACCAAGCAGTTTGTCGATCTTCGGTTCTTTCCAAGCCGACTCGTTCCATTTGGCGTCCGACTTGTAGGCCAATGTCATCATAATATTGGCACTGGGGCGCATGTTCCATGATGATACGTGGAAAGGATCCTTATTCCAGATAGCACCCCAGTAACCGTCGTTTGGAACCTTCTTGATCTTAAGATCAAAACCGACCTTCTTGCACTCACGCTGTAGCAGCAAGCAGATGTCTGTCAGACCCGGACCAACTTCAGCAACCTTAAGTTCGGCACCCGTAATACCAGCCTTCCTCAGGTGGAACTTCGCCTTATCCNGATCATAAGCACGGACGGGTAGATCCCTGCAGTGCATCGCGCCATAAGCCGGTCCAATCGGATGATCGTTACCGATATCACCAATGCCCTTTTGTACGACACTCAGCACGCGGTCGCGACGCTGTAGGTATTTAAGACCAGTGACAAAGTCGAGATGGTTGGCACCAGCAGGGCTCTTATCATAGCGAGCCACAATGTCCATATATGACCCTGACGGCATCGAGAATACTTCAGAGTTGGCATTCTTCTCAACTTGACCGACAGCCTTTGGATCGAGATTGCCGATCATTTGCACATCACCCGACAGCAGAGCATTTGTTCGTGCAACACTGTCCGTAATGCCGAAGAGTTCCAACTCATCGATATAGGGCCGGCCATTGTTCCAATAATTGTCGTTGCGCTTATGCACGGAACGAACACCTGGCTTAAACTCAGCAAGCGTAAATGGTCCGGTACCGACAGGCTTTTGGAAATCAGTCGTGCCATTCTTCACGATCTTGAAGTGGAATGTACCGAGAATGATAGGCAATTCTGAGTTCGGCGCGCTGAGCTTGGCCTTGACGGTGTAATCGTCATCCTTGACCCACTCGGTTATGGATTCGACCAGAACCTTTGCCTTCGACTTTGATTCCTTACCGAGATGGCGCATCATTGAGTAGACAACATCATCTGCAGTGAACTTGGAACCATTGTGCCATTCAACGCCCTTGCGTAGCTTGAACGTCCACTCGGTTGCATCCTTATTCGATTCAAAGGACTCAGCCAGCTCTGGTCCAGCAGTAAGATCTTCCTGCAAACGCGTAAGGTTGTTGTAGATTACACGGCCGCGGCCATAGTCTAGCGACGATGTAAATAAGATCGGATCCAGCGTATCCGACGGTCCATGAAGGTCCCATGCAAAGCGGAGCTTTCCGCCTCTCTTTGGTGTCGCGGCAATTGCCTGGCTTGCGGCAGTCACAATACTGCCAGCCGACGCGATGGAGGCACCTGCTGCTAGCAACCAGCCCATAACCTCACGTCGTGTAGCTCCACTTTTCAAAGCGGTCACAACCACATCGCGATCGTGGTGACTGAGTTCGTCGAACACAGGACCATCTGTTCTTTCAATTGTCATCTAAGCTTCCTCCCTTTAAGTGCAGGAACAGTCACGCCCTGTACAATTACGCGAGTGTATTCTGCGACGGACTGCACCACAACAAGTTTNGATGGCAATAGTTTTGCACTAGAGTGCTCAATTTGNAAACATACTTTTTTTCATTTCAGAGAAACTTACTGGAAAATACTTGAAATCATTGATCAGCCCCCACCCAAAGACATGATTTTTGCGAATTTGAATTTACACAAACTGTAGATTGCTAGTATATTTTACCTAAGAATTAGGCAAATACTCGGTTGTACTATGACGACTGTGTCGAAACATAGTTGTGAGCAGCAGCATGCTGAAAAGTTGACAAGATCGAGCAAGTCAAACTTGTCCGATTAGGACCACAAATGTCGCATGTCGAACATGTAGCTGGAGTGCGGATACGCAATCATCGGGAGCATTGGCTCAAACAATGAGTCCTCCTCTCAGATACCGCTTTAACCGGAATACTATCCGCTCAAGCAAGACCACCGCATAAGCAAACGATTCGGTCGCCAGACGCGCAAAATTAAGCCCTTCGATGTTCCCGATCATCCTGGATTCGATGCTGGGCACGATGAACTCAACAGGTGGGCTCGCGAGAAGGCCGCAGCGCTCAATCAATATGTCATTGGTTTTGGAGACTTGGCCGAAAGCGAGTGGACAAAGGCCAGAATTGCCGAGCCGGACTTCGGCAATGCGGGAGTACAGGATCGATCGAATCCGCGCTGAACTGATCAAACACGACCTCGGCGTTATTTATCTCTACGACCCAGTCGATGAGCGGCTCGATAGCTAAACGAAGGCAACAGCGTGGGCAAAGAGACCAGCCAGCCTNGTATAGCGGCCGTCGCCGANGAGGCAGTAACAGCTCTACAGCGCGGACCGGACCAACAATCAATCAACTCGCTTGGCGCGTTCCACAAAATCGAGATGCCTGAATTGAGCCACTCTATGATGAAGGCGTGCTCGACATCCACAATGCGACGATGCAAGTCTTGGAGGAGATTGGCATCGATTTCCTGCATGACAAAGCAGTATCCGTGCTACGCAAAGCCGGCTGCAAGGTCGACGAGAACGGACTCCTCGTCCGCATTGACCAAGCACTCGTCAGGGAGAAAGTGCCGCTAGCACTGAGCCAATTTACGATGATACCACGCAATCCTGATCGGCAGGTCACGGGACGTCAAGTTTGCAATAGACAGTGAAACTCTGCAGCAGATGATAGCTTATATGCAGCCAATCCCGACAGCGCCGGTTGAGCTTGCCGGAGATGCGNTCAGAGAAGTTGGGCCGCACAATCATTTCTTTGCTGCCGAGCATNCGCAATCACGATATAAGACTGCGGTCTACGCCCCATTCCTTTCGGATTGGCAGAACGACGAACCCTGGCAGGAAGCCGGCAGCAATCAAACGCGCGAACGCGCGAACGAAATATGGAAAGCCATTCTCGCCGAGTTCGAGCCGCCGCCGATGGACGACACAATTCGTGAAGAATTGGCCGAGTTCGTCGAACGCCGCAAGCGAGAGGGCGGCACCAAAAATGACTTCTAAGGCCCATGAAACCAATCGTTCAAAACCTTCTGACAGATCTACCAGATGCATCAGTCGAAGAACGTGTCGAAGTTCTGCTATCGACACCGAACAGCAGGCTTGAGCGGATCATCTCACACGGGCAATCATCACCAGAAAGCTTCTGGTATGACCAAAGTCAGGCAGAGTGGGTGATGGTCCTGAAAGGCCATGCCCGGATTGCGATCGAGGACGATACGAAGGAACATACGCTCGAGCCCGGCGATAGCATCTACCTGCCCAAGCACTGCCGCCACCGCGTGACTTGGACTGATCCAGACCAGCCAACGATCTCGCTGGCATTGTTTATCGATACTGACGGCGAAGACATAACCATCAATCCTGTCCTGTCAGCCCCCAAACAGTAAGGTCATTCGCGGTGCCATCCTACTGTCCCGCATGGACGGCTCACGCTTTAGTTCGGCCTATCGATAGGATCTCTAACGAGGTCTCAGGCTTCGACAACCTCTGCTTTCGATTGNTTGCTCAACCGTTCGGCCGGCTCTACCCAATCTGAGTTTCCGCCAGAGCCCGAAGCTTGCTTCAGATCCTGAAAGTGTTCCTCCCACCGCGTTAGCTGCAGCTTGTCCTTGAACTCGAGAATAGTCTGATGTTCGTCGGGCTTAAGTGAATCCGTTTCACGCAATCGATCAACTGCATTGTTCACCGTCTGACGCTTCTCAGTCAGATTGTCATGCAAATTGAACAAACTCTGCGGTGCGTAGAGTGGCTTTGCCTGGACCATACGATCAAACACCGTTTGAGAGACAATGGCATGGTTCGGAAGCTCTCGCGGCTTATAGACATATAGGGCGCTCGACCACTTCCGCAGTTGTCCCAGCGCATCAGGATGCAAGACAAATNGTTCTTCCCCATCCTTATCGACGTAAGCTTTATCACCTTCGCTAGTGGGAGCCATAGTTTCACCGTTTACACCGCTCAAATAGATGCCCCAGCTCTCATCACCCGCAACCATACCCTCAGCATGAGCGTAGCAGCTCGACACCTTTCGCAGGACAAAATTAAGCGTGAGATCCGAAAGCTTTGTCGTCGCCCAGCCACCACCAATGTTGGCATGATCGCCACTGAACCAGACTTCAACGATCCTCGACGGCGCCAAGGGATCCGGATCCATCAGCGTTGGCTGGAATTCTTCCCGCTCTTCGTCCAGCGCTACCATGTGGTAGGCCTGCTCAACATTGTCAGGCACTGTAAGATCTTTGAAGAGACCCAGTTTCTGGAAGTCAATCCCGGCAATGTTCTTAGCAATGCCAAACGCGCCAACAGTATCCCAGCAGCCGAGCGCCGTAACGGGAATTTCCAGATCCTTCGCCTTGTCGCGTTTCGATGTCCATATCGTCCAATGCCGACTAAACAGACACAGGGTCCATACCGTTCGTGGCGACCCACGCTGATCCAAAGCACGCGCCAACAGTCGTGCAATTGCAGCACCACGGCTGAAGCCGACTATGAAAACCCGATCGCCCGGACGGTAGACGCGCATAACATCGAGATAGGCCCGGTCCACGACATCAGCAGCGCCTAGCCCACCGGCGCCACCTAGCATCTGAACGATAGGGTTATACTCGAACTTGTTGCCAACCCCGCTGTAATAAAGGCCTAGTTGTTTATCGCCATAGCGCTTTGAGATACTGGCATTGTAGTTGCCTGTCTGAGCTTCCTTCGGCCGTGCATCGGATTTCAGCATCTTGAACAACTTGAAAACGTTTGTTTGCGCAAGACGCCCACCTTCCATCTGGTCAGGCGTATTCGTGGTTCCATCCAAGCAGACAACGATATTTTTCGAACCAGCTCCTCGCCAAGCCCTGGATCGCTTAAAAAGAGTAAAGAATGCCGGCAATATCAACGGCTCTGTTCTGCCTAAATGTTGTGAGACCTTGCTGACTGACGGTTCGTCACTAGCGAGGATACCATGTAGGCTCAGGATTTTCAGGCACTTGTCGAGCGGTTGGGCGATCTCAGCCGAGTCCAACGCGAGGCGCTCGTCGAAGCGCTGACGGCGACAGGCTCGGGTCGTGAGGTCGTCGCCTTGATCGAGACGCGGTTCGCCGCGGCTCCGGCCTGCGGCCATTGCGGTG
>NZGY01000083.1 GCA_002689605.1 Filomicrobium sp. | reverse complement strand
AAGGATAAACGTCGCGCCGGAATCGTGGCCAAACCAATGCAGACAAGGCCGGCCAAGACAAAGACGACGACCAAGGCAGAGGTCGATTGAGCTGTTTGTTGCCCTCACGCGTGAGGGCAACAAACAGAAAGACAAGGTGGGTCAGATTCAGAGTGCCGATCTGCCGATAAGTGCGTCAGTTTGAAGGTGCCGTTGACAGTGTCAACGTGTGCCGTAAAGTAGGCGTCGTGAACAGGGAGCTTCGAACTCAATCGCACCGAGCTGTCATCCTTGCCATGCTTGACGATTTGCTTGATTTTCTTCCCGCCCCATCCTTTGTCCATGTTCAGCAAGACTTCCGCGAGCTTCAGTGGATGGCGAACACGCATGCAGCCATGGCTGAATGCCCGAGCTTGCCGTTTGAACAGGTGCTTCGTCGGCGTGTCATGGAAGTAGACGGCATGCTTGTTCGGGAAGAGAAATTTCACTTGCCCTAAAGCGTTTCGACGACCAGGGGGTTGAAAGACGTGATACCTGCGAATATCCGTCGTGGCCCAATTCACGGAAGCTGGGTTGATCTCGCGCTTGCCGAGAGAGAGCTTGAGATTCTGGCGTCGGAGCGTGCCGCCTCTTAGTAGTTTTGGCAGAAGCTCTTTTACCTTGATCGAGTTTGGAACATTCCAGAATGGACGAAAAACAACTGTTTCCATCTCATCCTAGAAAATGGGTGTCTTGTGCTTCGTCTTGCCAACGATCATACGTTCGCTGTGGACGACACGGTCACCATTCACAACCCGGACACGGTATCCAGGAACGTTGGCCTAGACGTGTCTAGAACCGAGTGTTTCCGGCATCCAGCGCCACATTTCCATATTGATAAGCAGGCGCTCAGAGAGAGGCTGACTGGCTCGCCGTTTGTTTTTCCGCTTCGGTGTAACCACAGTCGTGGCGCGNCCAGAGCGTTCATCTTTCAGCGCTTCAAGATAGGCCTGCCGGAGAAGGTGGAACTGTTCGTGCTTTGGGTGCAGGCNCTGGACGAANCCCGNAACATCTGATGTGTCTGCGGCAGAGATCAAAACTGTTGCTNGCTTTAGCAATGGCGGCTTGCGATNAAAGTCCAGCGAAAGCCGGTTCAATTCCATGCGGCCGCCACGAGCGTGTCGAGCATACTTGAGCAGCGTTAGGCTTGTTCTTATCTCAAAGTCCAGAAGCGCACTTGAGGTCAAGGCGCCATGACTTGCCATTCTGGTTAGATCAGAAAGGCGGAAGTCTTTCGCTCGTAACCCCCATTGGTCGGCTTTCGTGAATTCACTGAAAAGCTTTTCTGCGCGATCATTTATGCGACCCTCAGAGGTCCAAAGTAGCCGTCCATGTTTTGAGGNGTAGAAGCTGGCAAGGTCTCGGTAGTCCTGTTGCACCCGTTGTGGTGCATTCGGTATCATCTTGCCGAGCCGCAAGCTGAGGCCGATCAGGCGGGCTTCATTTTCTGTTAGGATCTGGCTGGGTGCGTCAGGCTCGATTGCGCTCGCAGAAGATGACAATGCAAAAGCACAAACGACAACTGAGATGATAGAGCGAAGCCCGAAAGCGATAGTATTCATCCGCACACTCAAAAACTTAAGGCGTTTTGGGCACAAACAGCTTGTCCCTGACCCCATTTAAATCACCATGGCACCGAGCTTAGCGCAATACCATTTCATGAACTCTTAACGACAATTCATTCGTTGGGANAGGAAGTTCCAGCAACAACTGAATTTCTCATATGAGGCAAATCTCGGCACATGACGTGGTGACATGGCTTCAGAGTTCCGCCCTGGACCGGCTTGCAAGCGCTGCGCAACGGGGAATGCTCTATCGCGCAACTCTTGCTCTGTGAGAGCGTTAACTGGCAGTAGGCGTCCTAACAACGAGTGTCAAAAGCGCTTGAGCAACCGCTCTATATACTCAAGTTCAATCTCTGGGCGGAACCGTTCACCNAGTCTCTTGCGCAGGAGTTCCAGAATTTCTCTGGCTCTCTGGGCATCGATCCGATCTGGAACTTTCACGCTGGTGCCGAGATCAGGACCCTCGGTGCGCTGTGGTCGGCCCAACGGATCCAGCGGAGCATCACTCGCACGACCCTGGCCAACACGCGATCGCATCTGACGCATCATCTGCTCGGCCATATTCTTTGTGCCTGAGCGGAGCTGTTCAAGTGCACGCGCCTGCTCTTCCAACGCGCGATCTAATTGACCTTCACGCAGGGCCTGCTCGGCATTGCGCATTGACTCCTGGGCGCCACCAAGCTCACCAGGCGGTCGCATCCCGAATTTATTCAAGCCCTGCCGCAGGCCGTCGAGCATTTCGCTCAGCTGGCCCTGGCGTTGGCCCAACCCGCGTGGAGAGAATTCACGACCATTGCCCTGACCATTCCGGCCCTGCCGTTGCTGCCCTCTGCCTTGTCCACGGCCCTGCTGCTGCCCAAACCTTTGACCTTGCCCGCGGCCTTGTTGTTGGCCGCGCCCTTGCTGACCCTGCTGTTGACCTTGGCGCTGCCCACGCCCGCGGCCTTGTTGCTGTCCTTGACGTTGTTGCCCTTGACCCTGCTGCCCGGGCTGCCGCTGCGCGCCGAATGTATCGTCCATCAGCTGCTGTTGACGCCCGATCAGTTTGCCGAACTGATCCATCATCTGCATCATTTGCTGATTTTGGCCCTGTTGCCCCTGGCCCTGTTGGCGCGCCATGCGGCCTGACTGCAAACGGTCAAGCAGGTCTCGCAATTGACTGAGCATTTCCTGGGCTGACTGTTTCGAGCCCTGCTTCATCATTTGCTCGAGATTATCAAGCATGCGCTGCAGATCCTGACTGCTCATGGTCCGCTGGTTCTGCTGCGATTGCTGTTGCTGCTGCTGAGGTGACCTTTGCGCCTGCTTGGCGAGCTCATTGAGGAATTGCGCAAGTGCCTGTCGCAGTTGGCGCATAAGCTCGGAGATTTCCTTTTGCGATGCGCCACGCTCGATAGCTTTTGCCAGTTTCTCTTGGATCTCCTTCAAGCGTCGCTCTGCCTCAGACAGGCCACCACCGTTTTCAATGCGCAATGCAAGGTGCCAGAGTTGATCGATGGCGCTGGCAATTGTCTGCCTGCTTCGATCATTTCGAAGCCGGTGCCGCACTGTACGCAGCCCCAGATAAACGGCTTTG
The DNA here is from genome assembly GCA_002689605.1 of Filomicrobium sp. Taxonomy (GTDB): domain Bacteria; phylum Pseudomonadota; class Alphaproteobacteria; order Rhizobiales; family Hyphomicrobiaceae; genus Tectiglobus. The sequence goes on along the minus strand of NZGY01000083.1, from coordinate 53,811 downwards.
TCTTTGATATGAGTCTCTGGTTCCAGCGACAGCGCATCCAATGCACTAATGACCAGATCTCGATATCGCGGATCGAAAACGAGGCGACGTCTTTGCTCAAGTATGGCGCGAGCCATCGGATTGAAGAAGGCTCTTTCCGGAAGCACCATCTCCAAGGCCTTGCTGTGGCCTGTGTGGCCGGCGTGGTCGCGCACAATAAGCGTCAGCCGCACCGGCATCCCGGCCCAGGGGTGTGAGCCAATGTCGTGGAAGCTCCACGTTTCAGGCTTCTTGGCGTTCGGTGGCGGAACGCGAAGCGTAATTCGCGGTGGGCGCGTCAGAGGAAGCCGTGGGCCCTTGAGTTCTTCGCGGCGCGCCCAGCTCGTTTTCGGATCGCCAGGTTCAAGTGGCAGCCGCTCAATTTTAGCCTCCGCTGTCGCGATGCCGTAGTCGTCGGTAATCGCATAAAACAGCTTTATGGAGCCACGGCGGCTCTTCTCGATATCCTTTGTAAACTTGATGGTCGGGGCTTGGTCGGCAACAACCGAGAATGACCAACTAGCAAGCGGCGCACCGTTAGCAGTTACACGAACGCCGGAAACACCGAGCCCAATCACGCCCTTGACTTGATTGACGGTTGTCTGCGCTGCGTTATCCTCTTCAACAACGGGATCGCCAATAGTATTGCCTTGGGAATCTAGATACTCAAGTGCCAGCGCAACTTCTGGCATGACGCCCATGCGGACAACGATAGCGCTGTTTTCAGGAATTTCGACCGCAGCAGCCTCTTTTGCCTTGAGGCTTTCAGTAGCGATGGCACCGTCAGCAACCAGGATCGGCGGACGTCTTGTGTATGGCGGTGGCGTAACCCAGGCATCCAGCCGCAGCCCCCGGATTTGGTCAATGGTTCCAGTGTGGAACGCGGCCCAAAGCCTGTCTTTAGCCGCATCACCCACAAAGACAAATCCGGTCAGGATAACCGCAGTCAAAACGACACGAAGCGCAAATCGATCGTATCTGTCCGTGCGTGGGACTGGTGGGGTAACCTTTAGTTTCTCCAGATCGCGCTTCAGGCGCTCACGATGCGCGTTCCAAATCGTTGCCGTTGCACCTTCTGCCGGAGCACTCGAAAGTGTGTCACTGTATGTCGACGCAGGGCGATGTCGGACGCCAGCAAGTTGTTCCAGCCTATGGACGGCCTCGTCACGCGAAGGCCATCTGGTCAAAGCTGCAAAGACAAGGGCTACAGCTCCGGCAACTCCGAAGGCAGCTAAGATAGCAACGTGAGTGATCTCGTCCAGCATAGGCCAAAGGCCAAGAAACGAAGCCAACACAAACAAGCCGGCGACACTGATGAGCGCCCAAAGGCGCGGCCACAGTCGCTCCACATATATTGCACGCCGGCTCCAGCGGATTTTCCTATTGAATTTTCGCTCGTCGGCCGAAATGGCTGATTTTTGCTTGGACATGGCTTCGGCCCACTTTCGGGCCCCTTTTGCTGAGTTAATGCCTACGTCTTGCAGTCATCTAACAGCTGGAAGCTGGTCAGTTTGAGAAACGATCCGACCGCTCTGCCTCNAAACGTAACGCAGCACCGCGATAAAACGATCAACCGCGCCTCATTTAAGTTAGCATTCAAATTGGCACATGAAATGGCAACGGTACAGGGGAGCATAGCCCGAGAATTGGACTATGGCCGTGCTATCCAGTCTGGAATCGTATCCAAATCAATCAATTCTTCGTATGTCTGCCTTTTCCGCACAACGGCGAACTGGCTACCGTTAACCAGGACTTCCGGCACGAGTAACCGGGTATTGTAAGTTGAGGACATCACCGCGCCGTAAGCACCAGCAGCCATGAAGGCCACCAGATCGTCTTCGCGGAATTCCGGTAGCGCGCGATCTAATGCGAGGTAATCGCCGGTTTCACAAACGGGCCCTACTAGGTCCTGAATGATGTTTGGCTCCGCGCGGAGCTCTTCGCGGACGGGCCAGATCTCATGCTCAGCATCATAGAGCGTTGGACGAATGAGATCGTTCATCGCACCGTCAATGATCGTAAAGTGCTTCGCTGGCGACGATTTCGTATAAATAACCTTGGTAACGAGAATGCCAGCATTGGCGGCAATCATCCGTCCTGGTTCGAGAACATATTTGAGGCCGAGATCACCCAGTTCTTCCTTAACAATGGCGGCGTAGTCCGCGGGCGGTGGTGGCACATCGTTGGATGACGAGTAAGGCACGCCAAGCCCACCGCCGAGATCCAAATGCTCCAGATTGTGACCGCGCTCACGAAGCTCCAATGTCATCGAGCGCATCAAACCAAACGCTTGGCGAAAAGGCGTTAAGTCTGTTATCTGACTGCCAATATGCATGTGAATGCCGGTAACCTGAATGCCTGGCAGGCTGGCCGCGAGGTCATAAAGTTCGGCGGCATCGACAAAAGGTACACCGAACTTATTTTCCGACTTGCCGGTTGAAATCTTGGCATGTGTTTTCGCATCCACATCAGGGTTCACTCGGATCGCAATCCGCGCCGTCTGACCATTGGCAGCTGCCACAGCGCTGAGCGCCTCAAGTTCCGCCCGGCTTTCGACATTGAAACCCAATATGTTCTCGCTGAGCGCATAAGCCATCTCATCCTTGGTTTTGGCGACACCAGCAAAGATGATCTTATATCCAGGCACCCCTACGGCGCGTGCACGACGTAGCTCACCCTCGGACACAACATCCATGCCCGCACCAAGGTTAGCCATCGTGGCCAGCACTGCCTGATTTGAGTTCGCCTTCAAAGCGTAACAAATTAGGTGATCTGTTCCCCCGAATGCTTCAGATAAAACATTGAAATGGCGGGCAAAAGTCGCGGTCGAATAGCAGTAAAATGGAGTGCCGACAGATTCGGCAATATCGGTAACAGCGACACCCTCAGCGTGCAATTCGCCGTTCTTGTATTGAAAGTGATGCATAGATCTGGATCGCCAATGTTAGCAGATGGGGAAAGAGACGATATGCGCGCACTTGAGCGCATCGGTCAAAGACGTGAGAGGCTTGCAGTTTTCGGAGATAACTGGCTGAAACGATGTCTTAATCTCAGCCTGCGCTTAGCGCAACAATCCGTCCAGAATAAACCCCTGATGAGGTTTGAGAGCTGAGCCAGCAGCCTTGCCCTGCCCGGATTCAGCGCTTGCTGTGTTCTTCTGGGCATTGGCCTCTTTTGGATACTCAAGCGATCCACGGACACCACATCCAGCCAAGACGAAGCCGCTTAGAGTGAGGCATGCAGCAATTTTATATGCTTTTCCAAACATGATAGAAATGCCTCTCACAATCCTACGGAGCTCATACAACACGGTGTCAGAGCCATCTATGGGCCAGACTCGTCAACTCTACTTAGCGGTTATACGGGGCACGATCTAGACGCTTGATCCAACTGCGCGCCACTTTTCGCACATTCTGTGGCGCAGTTCCACCATAGCTCGTGCGGCTGGCCACAGATTTTTCCACCGAAAGCACGGAATAGATATCCTTGCTGATGCGTGGTTCGACGCTTTGCAGGGTTTCAAGTGGTAATTCCCAAAGCTCACAGTCGGCCTTTTCTGCCATGGAGACGACACATCCAGTTACATGGTGAGCTTCCCGGAATGGCAGCTTTAGCTCTCGCACGAGCCAATCTGCAAGGTCCGTCGCTGTAGAAAAGCCGCTCCCTGCAGCGGCTGCCATAGCTTCAGGTGCTGGCTCCATATCCTGTACCATCCCATTCATCGCAGCCAGCGCGATCATGAAGCTATCCAAAGCGTCAAAGGTGACCTCTTTATCCTCCTGCATGTCTTTGGAATAGGCGAGAGGGAGGCCTTTCATAACCAGGGTCAGGCTGTTGAATGCTCCTGCTATCCGGCCAACTTTAGCCCTGACAAGCTCCGCAGCATCAGGGTTTCGCTTTTGCGGCATGATGGACGAGCCAGTCGTCCACGCATCAGAAAGCTGGATAAAACCGAACTGTGGTGTGCTCCAGATAACAATTTCCTCGGCAAATCTGGACATGTGCGTGGCACAGATAGTTGCCGTCGATAGGACCTCGAGAACGAAATCCCTGTCAGATACGCTGTCTAATGAATTAGCCGTAGGTGCTGCAAAATCTAAGGCGGTCGCTGTTGCCTTGCGATCAATCGGAAATGAGGTGCCTGCTAATGCAGCTGCCCCAAGTGGACATTCGTTTAGTCGTTTCCTGGCGTCGGCTAACCTTGAGCGATCGCGCGCAAACATCTCCACGTAGGCCAACAAATGGTGGCCGAAAGTCACGGGTTGTGCTGGCTGAAGGTGCGTGAATCCGGGCATAACAGTGCCGGCATAGGTATCCGCTTTGGTCGCTAAGGTCTTCTGTAAATCCGCAAGAGAGCGGTCGATGACGTCAATCGTATCGCGTATGTAAAGGCGAAAGTCGGTTGCCACCTGGTCGTTGCGGGATCGCGCCGTATGCAGGCGGCCTGCAGCCGGCCCAACAATCTCCGTTAACCGTGCTTCCACGTTCATGTGCACGTCTTCTAGAGATCTTTGCCACTGGAAGTTGCCGCTTTTAATTTCTTCCAGGACGGTATCCAGCCCCTTGGCAATCGTCTTAGCATCAGTCTTTGTTATGATGCCCTGTGTCGCGAGCATCGCGGCGTGCGCCTTGGATCCGCGAATATCTTGTTCTGCAAAGCGCTGATCATAAGCGAAAGAGGCATTGATTTCCTCCATAACCTCAGACGGGGAAACGGAAAATCTGCCACCCCACATTTTATTCGAATTCTTGTCGTTCATTCTGAGATCATCCTTGAAGCGCGATTATGCCAACATATCTTTGACGTGTGTAATCGGCAGAATTGAACATCATTCGTCCAAGATTTGAGATAAAGGCCTGGGTATGAGCACGGAACAACAAACGTCTTGGAAAAGCTACGCAGTCGTTGCCGGTATCTCCGCAATGATTGGTTTCGGCGCCATATACTTGATCGCAGGCGGTGGCGGCAATGGCCCGGCGCAACAAAGCGCAGCTCAGTCGCAGCCAAATTCGAGTGCCGCATCTGCCAACGGCGCCACCGCAGCCAGCCCAGGGGCGCAGTTGAACGTCGGCAAAATGGCAACTTTTGTCTTCAAAGACGAACGGATGGCTCTTCCCGAGTACACATTCAACGGTCCCGACGGCAAAGCGATGTCGTTCAACGATCTGAAGGGCAAAATCGTTCTGCTGAACCTGTGGGCGACGTGGTGCGCTCCTTGCCGCAAGGAAATGCCCGAACTGGATAAGCTCCAGGCTGAGTTGGGAAGCGACAAATTTGAAGTCGTGGCCATCAGCGTCGATCGCGGAAGCCCAGCCAAGTCGCGGGCATTTCTCAAGGAAATCAATGCGAATGCGCTGAAGCTTTACCACGATCCCACGGCACAACTGGGCTTTTCATTAAAGACCATTGGTATGCCATCAACGCTTCTCGTCGATGCCGAGGGTAAGGAAATCGGCCGTTTGGTGGGGCCGGCCGAATGGCATAGCGCCGATGCCATCCGCCTAATAAAGAACTACTTATCCAAGACCGAAGGCTAAGGTTTAGCCATCGCCTAGCAGGGGGGGTACCGTGCACCCACCCCTGCACCGCTAAGAGAGAATTGGATAGGTGAGTTGTGACGCTGGATGGCGAGTGATGCAATCCTCGCCATTGACAGGCACGGCCGCGCGCGCAAGAAAACTGTCGAACGGTAAGTTCCGCCCGCCAAACAAAAAAAGCACGAGATCCGAAATGACCATCGACAATCTGGAAGCCACGATCGAAGCCGCTTGGGACGCACGCGATAGCATAACGTCTCAGACCACCGGCGAAACGCGAGATGCGATCGAGACCGCGTTGGATCATATGGATAAGGGCAAAGCCAGGGTTGCCGAGAAGAAGGGGGACGAATGGGTCGTTAATCAGTGGCTGAAGAAGGCTGTCCTACTTTCATTCCGCCTGTCTGACATGGATATCATGCCCTACGCGAACGGCGACGGTTCACATGTGCAAGCTTGGGATAAAGTTCNTCTTAAGTTCGACACATGGAGNAAAGCTCAGTTCCAGGAAGCTGGATTTCGGGCAGTCCCCGGCTCAGTCGTGCGGCGATCCGCTTACATCGCGCCGAATGTCGTTCTCATGCCTTCGTTCGTNAACCTCGGCGCCTATGTNGACAGTGGTACNATGGTTGATACTTGGGCGACGNTAGGGAGCTGCGCGCAGATCGGCAAGGACTGTCACTTGTCAGGTGGCGTTGGCATCGGTGGTGTTTTGGAGCCTTTGCANGCNAANCCAGTNATCATCGAAGACAACTGTTTCGTAGGCGCCCGCTCTGAGGTTGCAGAAGGTGTGATCGTCGGAGAGGGTAGTGTGCTTTCGATGGGCGTCTATCTCGGTGCNTCAACAAAGATCGTTGATCGCGCGACCGGTGAAATACATGTCGGGANGGTGCCACCATACTCAGTTGTTGTTCCAGGCACGATNCCAGGNGCATCCGGCGGTCCAGGCTTNTACTGCGGCGTGATTGTAAAGACAGTTGATGCACAGACACGTTCCAAGACGAGCATCAACGAACTGCTTCGCGACTAGTGCATCGTTTCTGGTACTTGCTCGGCCTTGTAGGCCTGTTCCGAGCAAGTCTGAGAGACATAAGCAACACTCGTATCGACAGCTGCAACCTGGAAATCGGTTCAATAGAATGAAGCTTTATTTTTCACCTGGTTCCTGTGCCCTCGCATCACATATTGCTCTGGCTGAGGCGGGTGCCACCTATGAGCCGATNAGGGTCGATTTCTCAAGCGGGGAGCAGCAGAAGCCAGACTATTTGGCCATCAACCCAAAGGGACGCGTGCCGTCACTCATCACAGACGACGGCACTCTGACAGAAACACCAGCTATCTTGCTCTACATCGCACAGAAGTTTCCGGAAGCCGATCTTGCACCACTTGATAGTCCATTCGCCCTAGCCCGTGCCCAGGAGTTCAATAGCTACCTCTGTTCGACCGTTCATGTGGCTCATGCTCACAAGTCTCGTGGAAAACGCTGGGCTGACGATCCATCTGCGATCGCCGAAATGACCCGCAAGGTACCCGAAACGGTTTTGGCAGCTTTCCAGTTGATCGAGGACGGAATGCTCAAGGGGCCGTGGGTGCTCGGCGAGCAGTTTTCAATTTGTGACGCCTATCTCTGCACGGTCGCGCTCTGGCTGGAAGGGGATGGTATTGATCCAAAGGCCCAGCTTCCCAGGGTTGCGGGACATCGCGATCGTGTTGCTGCCCGTCCTGGCGCAAAGAAAGCCTTGGCCGAGCATTTCGATTGAGCGCTGGCTCCGGCCAGCAGACCTGCCATGCGAATTGCAATGCTTGAAAACAAGGCAAACGCGCCCCTATCATAGTGTGTTGCTGTTGGCTCAGCAGAGCAGTCCATCCNCTTTGGCAAAGGTTTCAAGCCATGACGTCATCGCATCCGGTGCTGGAGCGCGCGCGCGCATTCTGCAAAGAGTACGAAATTCAGGTGCCGATATTAATGGCTCCGATGGCCGGTGCCTGATCGGCATCGCTTGCTATAGCTGTCGCGAATGCTGGTGGAATGGGCGCTTGCGGAACGCTGTTGATGCAGCCAGATGCGATTAAGGCCTGGGCGTCCGAAGTGCGTGCAAGCTCCAATGGNGGGTTTCAACTCAATCTTTGGATCCCTGATCCGGCGCCAGAACGGGACCTTGAACACGAAGCTGAAGTCAGAACCTTCCTGGAGCAATGGCGGCCGGAAGTTGAGCCGGATGCCGGCAACGCGGGGCGTTGGATTTTGCTGCTCAGTGTCAGNCAATGCTGGATGCNGGGCCCAGTGTCATCTCATCTATCATGGGCGTTTATCCCGAAGCCTTTGTAGCACAGATGAAAGAGCGCAACATCAAGTGGTGGGCGACGGTAACGACAGTTGCGGAAGCTAAGGAGGCTGTCGCGGCTGGTGCTGACGTTGTCGTTGCGCAAGGTATGGAAGCGGGCGGACATCGAGGGGCGTTTGAGGCAGACCGCGCTGGTGTTGATCTGGTCGGATTGTTTTCTCTGTTGCCAGCTGTTGCTGATGCCGTCGACGTACCTGTCGTTGCGACAGGAGGTATTNGTGACGCGCGTNGCGCAGCGGCTGCGTTCCTGCTCGGAGCAGCTGCTGTACAGGTTGGGACAGGGCTACTGCGCTCGCCGGAAGCGAATCTGCCATCTGCTTGGTCAGACGCAATCGGTCAGGCGGCACCTGAAGGAACCGTCGCAACTCNTGCATTTTCNGGACGGCTAGGACGGAGCATCAAGACAGCTTACGTCGAATNTGCAAACTCGGACGCAGCACNTGTACCAGCGCCCTACCCGGTACAGCGGGGTCTGACAGGGGCCATGAGAGGCCAGGGANCAAAAAACAATGACATCGACCGCTTGCAAGCCTGGGCAGGTCAGTCGGCTGGCTTGGCGCAGGATCTACNAGCCGGGGAGATTATCACTGGAATGTGGGATGGCGTTCAGCAATTGCTTGAAGGCAGCTAAAGGCAAGATGCCGAGCTCAGCTNTAGTTNGATNAAGAGTTCTTTGGAATTTGCATAATNATTGANNTTACGTTANTNATNTTATNTNAGTNTNCNGNGTAGTTGTGACNNAGTCCCGATCGCAACTANCCCCNGGCCCGGTTGGGAACTCTTCCCCATTGTCCAGNTGTCACCAGCCGGGCCAACAAATCCCGAATAAATGCAGCAAGGCAACGCAAACCGATCTGTATTGTGTTGCGCAATCTTCCTAACCGCTTCCCAAACGAAGATTGCTTCGCCATGATGCCCTCAAAGTCAAAGACTAGCCTCTCAAAACGAGGCTGATCATTCGCAGAGAAGAGCGCATGGGCATTACATCTTCCAAATTACTGCCACGGCTCGCCTGTATCGCTCTTGTTGGGCTGCTTGCAATCCCACGGCCTGCTTACACTGCGGGAGAAGACACGGATCCAGTCTTTGTTTTTAATCGCATTTGCTATTCGCAAGTTCCCAACCTGGATGGGATTAGGAGCATGGCACGCAAGCTCGCTTGGCGTGCAATTAAGGGCGATGACCTAAAACAGTTCACGACCATCAAGGATCCAAGCACTTTGGAAGGTTGGGACGCGCAGGTCGGTGAGCGCTTGTTCCGGGTCGCTATCGTTCAATCGCCAATGACCTNAAAGATGAAGGANACCTTTCCGGGGCTCGGAAACGGNAATGCAACATCGTGTATGCTCGTTCTTGATGAGCAAAACGATACTCAAGTTTTTACNAAGAATATGCAGACGCTTGCTNGGAAAGAACCAGCCAGCAAGGACGTTGTTGAAGGTGATCTGCTTACAACAACCTGGGCAGGTGGCAATGCCGACGTCAAAGTCTTTCTAATTTCCAAAGCAAANAATGACGGACGAGGTGGCCTGCTGAATGTGACGATGCTGACGAAAGAGGGCTTTAAATTCAAATGACTGGTGCCAGCCGCGCACATGCCGCAAGGATTGCCGCGTTAGTGGTCTTGTTAGCTATTGGNACTGCGGCCGGCCAGGCCAATGCGTGTGGCCCTCGTGTCGATGTTCAGNATCAGGAGGATTNGCCAGACGTATTTCAAGTGACCTTCGTTTCAGGTAAGGAATTCGAGCTCCAAACGTTGGACATTGATATGTCGAGCTCAGTTGGTGGTGTCTATANCGATAACATTTATGATCCACCACCAGCCAACAGGTTTTCGCTAGCGAAAGTCGTAAAGATCGAAGATGCCGCCGAGGGTGGTCAGACGGCACGCTTGGTATTTCGTGACTTTNTAGCCGGGCGTTCACTCAGCTATTGGATGGATCTTGATGANCAGTCCAGTGCAGGAGGCGGAAACTATGATCATTTGACAAGTGGAGAGATCAAAGGTGCCAGGGCATCAGCAGTGCTGCGTCATAGCAACGGCAGATCAGAGAGAATCGAGGGCACCTTTACGAAGAACGGCATTGCTATTCTAGCGCCGCGGGCATGCGTTTGAGATGCTCGCATTGGCCAAATCATCATGTCGTCGAAAACTGTGAAATTTTTTGCTGCGAAAGCTTAGCGTGGCTTGACCTTAGCAGGGATCATCCTCANNTCNGTTGTCANGAGTTATAGNACCTTAGATCCTGACAAGANTGTCCAAACTCTAGAACGACTAAATCTCAGAATTTCAGAACGCTTTCCTGATGCAGGGTTAGCAAAAGTCTGCAAGGAACTNGANCAAGTTGCGCGTGAAACACGCGACCGNGCACGGTCCCTCAGAAAGCCCAACGAACTCCTTAGAATAGGCAGCGCCGTCGTCGTTATCATTGGCCTCGGACTAATTGCCTACGTTGGCTCTATTATCGATTACAAGAATAGTACTGACAATCTGTTCGGNGTCTTGCAGGGCATCGAAGCACTTATGAACATCATTGTTCTAATGGGTGCTGCAATCTTTTTCCTGACAACCCTTGAGGCGAGATGGAAACGGCATANGGCAGTCGCGCATCTGCACGAACTAAGAACGATCGTGCACGTCATTGACATGCATCAGTTGACNAAGGATCCCAGTGCGACAGTGCGCCGTTCTCAGCGCACCAAGTCGTCTCNGGCGCGCACGATGACACCATTCGAACTGATACGTTACCTCGATTANTGCTCGGAGATGTACTCGCTAACGGCGAAGGTCGCCACGCTCTATGCGCAAAGTTCAAGCGACAGCTTGGTTATCAGTACGATTACCGAGATAGAGCAGGTGACCGCAAACCTAGGTGCCAAGGTCTGGCAGAAGATCGACATGATCCAGGCCGATGAAAACAAGCATNGCGCACAAGCGCAAGCTACGGCATCTGGTTCTCCAACGCCCGAACCGGCCAACGAAGCTTGAGTCGCAATGTAGCTTTGCGCATTGCCNCAAATTGTGTCTCTATCGCACATGCATAGACCCGTACGACGCCACACGACAAGCGAGAGACCATGGACGCGCACGATCCCGTATCACTGACACAGGCGCTTATTCGCTGCCCTTCTGTTACGCCGAAAGAAGCGGGTGCGCTGACATTATTGGAGAACGTGCTGGAGCCTTACGGCTTCGAGGTGCATCGCATGAGGTTCTCTGATGTCGACACTCCGGATGTTGAAAACNTTTACGCGCGGTTCGGAACCCAGGGCCCAAATTTGTGTTTNGCNGGCCATACCGATGTCGTGCCGCCAGGTAANGAGAGCGATTGGACCTATCCGCCATTTGGCGCCGAGATACACGACGGCTATCTCTATGGGCGCGGTGCGGTAGATATGAAGGGCGATGTCGCCTGCTTCGTTGCTGCTGCCATTCGGACAATAGAAAAGAAGGGTGGTCTACGNGGCTCGATTTCATTGTTGATCACGGGCGATGAAGANGGGCCGTCCGTCAACGGTACCGTAAAGGTGCTGGAATGGATGAAGGATCGCGAGGAGCGTATCGACGCCTGCATCGTTGGTGAACCGAGCAACCCTGAGCAGCTTGGTGACATGATCAAGATCGGACGCCGCGGCAGTCTTACCGGCAAGATCGTCGTTCACGGGAAGCAGGGGCACGTCGCCTACCCTCAAAAGGCAGACAACCCGGTCCCCAAATTGGCACGCATACTGGACCGTCTTGCTAACACGCCACTCGACGACGGCAGCAAGGACTTCCAGCCCTCNAATCTTGAGGCCACGATTATATCCGTGCCTAACTCGGCGGCCAACGTGATCCCCGAAGAGGCACATGCGACCTTCAACGTTCGCTACAACGATCACTGGTCACGAAAGACCATGGAGGCATTTCTAAAAGAACGATGCGCCGCTGAAGCTGAAGCAGCCAATGCCAAGATCACAGTCTCGTTTCATGGCACTGGGGATGTCTTTCTCACCAAGCCTGGCCCACTGGTCCAGTGCATGATTGAGGCGGTGAAGGATGTAACTGGACGTGTTCCGGAATTGAGCACCAACGGTGGCACATCGGATGCGCGTTTCATTCAGGAGTATTGCCCGGTCGTAGAGTTCGGTCTCGTCAATANGACGATCCACCAGATTGATGAGCATGTCGAAGTGAGAGATCTTCATCGCCTGACAGAAATTTACGAGCGTATGATCGAGGCTTATTTCGCGTGAGATTTCTGGCGCACATAATGCTTTGCTCAGCAATGCTGGCAGCAACTCTAACGCAACCCGCATTAGCGCGAGACCTTCCCGACCTTGTCATTGTTGGCAGCGATCTTCGCCACAGCGNTGATTGCAGTGGCAGAGATCCGCTCATTGTTGGTGACGTTANAATCCAAAACNTTGGTCAGGGACGAGGGCAGATCTTTACGACGAAGGTTATGCTGCAGGCACGTGCAAAGTCGAACCACAAACTGAGCGGTAACGATCGTTTTGTGAACTCCATGCGTCCCGGTGAGGTCGTCACTGTTGAAGCGCGGATAAAAGCNAACGGGGCAAGTGCAATCAACGGTCCCGTATCACTTGAGTTGATTGTTGATCCGGTCAATGTTTTTCAGGAAGAGAACGAGGAAAACAATAGGGCAACGGTGACNGTCAAGGTGCAATGCTCGCGGTNAACCCACACCGTTACGATCGACCTAAACGAAGTGCTTCGAGAGTTTCAATCCTTGNGCCTGGTAGTGGCTACCGAGATCGTCGCCATAAAGCCACTCGGGAATTTCNGTCATGCGTTCGTANATAAGGCGGCCGACAATCTGTCCATCCTCCAGCACAAAAGGCACTTTGTGGCTGCGAACTTCTAGGACCACGCGTGCACCGGCTCCACCTGCTGCTGCGTGGCCGAAGCCTGGGTCCATGAAACCGGCGTAGTGGACGCGGAACTCACCAACCAATGGATTGAACGGTACCATCTCAGCAGCATGCGTTGGTGGCACATGTACGGCTTCTTTCGAAGCTAGAATGTAGAATTGATCCGGGTCTAAGATCAGACCGGAGGACGTGCCCCGGTGAATTGGTTCCCAATATTCAGAGATGCTGCAGGACTTTGGCGCGTCGACATCAACAAGGCCTGTNTTGCGTTTGGCGCGATAACCAACCNGGCCGCCAGAGGCTTCAGCCAGTTCCTGGGAAAGATCGACGGACAGCGCTATGCCGTTCTGGATATCTGTTTCCGAGCCACCCGNAATCAGANCATCACGGGCATGAAGTTCGCGCAGTTGCTCGTCATTTTCCGTCGGCTGGCCAACGCGGAAGCGGATCTGGCTGAGCGTGGAGCCGGTACGCACGATGACTGGAAACGTCTGCGGGCAGATTTCTGCGTAGAGCGGACCGTTGTAGCCATCCGGTATTTGGTCAAAAGCATTCACGCCATCAGCGATCACACGTGTGAATACATCCAATCGTCCGGTTGAGCTTTTGGGGTTGGTCGCCGCTGCGATATGGGAGGGGAGTTGAAGGCTTTCGAGTAAAGGTACGATGTAAACACAGCCGGTTTCAAGAACAGCCCCACCAGTTAAGTCGATTTTATGCAGTGCCAGGGCATCAATACGATCCTGGACGTTNGTCCCAGGGCCGGGCAAGAAACTAGCTCGGACGCGAAATGCAGCTGTACCCAGCCGAAGATCCAGGCTTGCTGGCTGTAACTGCTTGTCACCCAGCGGTGCATCTAGGGTGATGGTNCCCTGATCAATAAGGTCTCTGAGATCTTGTGCCGGCAGAATGCCATTCGTGCTTTTCATTCTTACGGCCCCCGACTGTTCGATCATCACCGGTGATTCGCTCTAATTGCCAGTCATCTAGCACTTTTCCGTGGGTTGTGCTGGCAAGTCTTCAAGTTTCTCACATGATGCTATGCGACACGAGTGCTTGACGCCGATAGGTGTTCCCAATTACAAGACAGGCATCGTGGTGATTTGGCCGGCCGGCTTGCAGCCACGTTAAATAACTCGCTAAAAGGCCGTGCGCGGACCTGGTTCTGACTGCTCGGCATTTTCGCGGGCTTCAAAGAACCGGGTTTTTTGTTGCCTTGATGACAAGGAGAACGCGCAATGGCATTGGAAACACCACCAAATGACATCACGACATGGCGTCCAGAAACCGAGCTTGTGCACGGTGGCACTCTGCGATCAGAGTTTAACGAAACGTCAGAAGCTCTGTATCTGACGCAAGGGTACGTCTACGATAGCGCTGAGCAGGCTGAACAGCGTTTCAAGGATGAGAGCGGCGGCTTCATCTACTCACGCTACGCCAATCCAACAGTTGCAATGTTTNAGGAGCGAGTGCGCCTTCTGGAAGGCGCCGAAGCAGCCCGCGCAACCGCGTCTGGGATGGCAGCTGTGAGTGCCGCTATCTTGAGCTATGTAAAGTCCGGTGACCACATTGTTGCGGCGCGGGCCTTGTTTGGCTCCTGCCGCTACGTCATAGACGATATCTGTCCGCGCTTTGGTGTCGACGCAACTCTTGTTCACGGCCCTGATATCGAGCNGTGGCGCGAAGCCATTCGTCCGAANACGAAANTCATCTTCCTTGAGTCTCCTTCCAATCCGATGCTTGAGCTNGTGGACATNGAGGCTGTCTCGCGGTTGGCGCATAGCGTCGGTGCAATTGTAATTGTCGACAATGTTTTCGCCACGCCGATGCTGCAAAGACCTCTGGCGTTGGGTGCNGACGTCGTTGTTTATTCAGCGACCAAGCACATCGATGGACAAGGGCGCTGCCTGGGGGGCGTGATTTTAGGTTCGAACCAATATGTGAAAGACCATCTTCATCCATTTCTTAAGCACACCGGACCGTCGCTCAGCCCGTTCAATGCCTGGACGCTACTCAAGGGGCTCGAAACGTTACCGATCCGAGTCGAGCGCCAGGTCCAAAGTGCCTCGCGTGTTGCCGATTTGATTGCGGGGAATCCAGCAGTTTCGCGTGTGTTCTATTGCGGTCGTGATGATCATCCACAGGCAGAACTCGCTCGTCGACAAATGAGCGGNGGGGGACAAGTCGTCTCCTTTGAATTGGCAGGCGGAAAGCAGCAGGCATTCGCATTTCTTAATGCACTCCGACTGATCCGAATTTCGAATAATCTCGGCGATGCCAAGAGCCTGATCACGCATCCAGCTACAACCACACATCAAAGGNTGACCCAAGAGGAGCGTGATGAGCTTGGCATAACGGATGGGCTAGTGAGGTTNTCAGTCGGACTGGAAGCTGTTGAGGACCTCATCNATGACATAGAGACAGCGTTGAAGAAGTCGAATTGGCGCTCTGCCTCATCTGAGTGTTCGCCAAGCCAGTACGATGCGCGCCGCAGCAGATGCATAGCATAGCGCCGCATATCCGTAGGCAATAAACGGGAAGTACGCCGGGAACAGGCAGAAGAGGATAATGGCAGCGATGGTCTCGCCGCCTTCTGCCAGCCCCGTCATATAGTACAAAGATTTCACGCCTTGGGCGGTCGTCTCGATGTTACGCTTCTCAGCCATGATCGCATAGGCGAGGAAGGTNGAGCCGTTAGCAAAATAGCTCAGGAGCAGTACAGCGGCAGGCAATGCATTCTGTTCCGGGTTAAGCACAGCGAATGCCAACGGAACGGCACCGTAGAAGATGAAATCAAGCACAATGTCTAAGAAACCGCCGAGGTCGGTCTTCTGTGTCGCGCGAGCAATTGCNCCGTCCAGGCCATCAGCAAGACGGCTAANNAGGATNAGGACGAGGCCTACAACGACTGCATCAAACGCAATTGCAANTGCGCCCGACATCCCANTAGCGAACCCCGCGCACGTGACGACATTAGCGCTCACCCCCATTGCAGACAGCTGTCGGCCAGCGGCATTGAGTGGCGNGTCAATCAGTTGACGGATACGGGAGTCGAACATGCAACGGNCACTAACAAGCTTGTTGGGAGCAGATAGCAGGCCGATTGACTGTCGGCAAGCTTCGTCAGCTTTGATATCTCGTTGACGACGGAGGCCTTGCTATTACTATGTGCGCCGAGAAACTGCGCCAAACGGAGAGTTGCCGGAATGTATGAAGCAGTAACGCGCAACATTCGCGTGAGTGTCACGCCGCAGCATCTAGAGACTGAATCGAGACCTGAGCAAAATCGATACTTCTGGGCCTACACCATCGTGATCGAAAACGAAGGTGACGAGACCGTCCAGTTGCGTTCGCGTTACTGGCAAATTACTGATGCAAAGGGTCATGTTGAAGAGGTCCGTGGTGCCGGCGTTGTTGGTGAGCAACCACATATTGAACCAGGTGGCTCATACCAATATACATCTGGTTGTCCACTCGAGGAACCATCCGGCATCATGGTTGGCAGATATCTCATGATCTCTGAAAACGGCGATAAGTTCGAGATCGATATACCGGCATTCTCTCTCGATAGTCCCGATGGATTGGGCAGCATCAACTGACCGNTCACCCAAAGATCATATCCCATCGGGCATCATCCCAAAAATATGAAGGACCCTTTACATGAGCGCGCAGACCGCAATCGAGATTCTCGACAATCTGGTTTCTTTTGATACGACCAGCAGAATCTCGAACCTGCCGATTATTGACTATATTGAAGACTTCCTGCGGCAGCATGGTGTCGAGAGCCACCGTGTCCCTGATGACACCGGTGGGTATGCAAGTCTCCACGCTACGATTGGTCCGGAGGGAGTTGCGGGAGTAGGCTTGTCTGGCCACACGGACGTCGTTCCCGTTGACGGTCAGGACTGGGATACAGACCCATTTACGCTCACCGAGAAGGACGGCAAACTTTATGGTCGCGGCGCTTGCGATATGAAGGGATATCTAGCCTGCGTCATGGCGGCCGTCCCTGATCTCAAAAAGCGCGATCTCAAAGTTCCAATGCACATCCTGTTCTCATATGACGAGGAAGTGGGGTGCACCGGTGTCCGGCCAATGATCGACGAGTTCGGTGATCGCTTCGTCAAACCACGAATGGTCTTTGTTGGCGAGCCGACTAATATGACAGTGGTTGATGCTCATAAAGGGCCGGTTCGATGGGGCGTGACGCTGACGGGGCGGCCAGCACACTCCAGCATGGCGCCGCTTGGCGTGAATGCAATTTCTTACGCTGCCGAACTGCTTGCAGAGTTGCGCGTGATGGAAGAAGAGTTAAAGAAAGCCCCCTACGACGAACGGTTCGATCCACCATATACAACTTTGCAAGTCACAGAGATCAATGGTGGTGCCGCCTCTAACATTGTTCCAGCGGAAACCTGGTTCGGTTGGGAAATTCGCGGCATGCCGGGCGTTGATCCCGATGAAGTAGAGGCCCGCTTCCGTAAGAAGGCAGAGGAAGTGTTGGCGGTGATGCGCGAAACGGCGCCGGAGGCTGACATCGAAATCAAGCGCTGGAACCATGTTCCCTCGTTCGCGGCTGACCCCGAGTCAGAACTGCTTCCGTTGGCTTTGCGGTTGGCGGAACAGAACGAGACATACGCCGTGTCTTATGCAACCGAGGCAAGCTTGTTTCATGCTGCAGGAGCATCTTCAATTATCTGTGGTCCCGGAGATATTGCGCAGGCGCATACCCCCAACGAATGGATCGATAAACGAGAACTCGACAAGTGCATGGCGTTTTTAGGTAGGCTGGCTGACTGGGCCGAGCAATAGTTTGCGCAAACCAAATTAATCCAGTGAGTAAACATCAATGACTAGGCAGATCAATCCATCCTCGTTCCCACCACCACAGTCGAATTATTCGCAAGGTATGGTGCATTCAGCAGCCTCCGAGCGCCTCGTAATATCTGGTCAGGTCGGCGTGAAATCCGACGGTAGTGTTGCTCAAGGTCTTGACGCGCAGATGCATCAGACCTGGCAGAACTTCATGACCGTACTTTCAGAAGCGGGTTTCGCGGCGGAGCATGTGATCAAGGTTACGATTTTCACGACCGTTCCGGCATTGGACGAATTTCGTCGTACGCGCGAAGAGTATCTGGCTGGCTTCGCCCCAGCAGCGACCTACGTTCAAGTCGCCGGCCTTGCCAATCCAGACTTCATCGTCGAGATTGAGGGCGAAGCCGCCAAATAGGGCTGCACTGGCACGGCCTCGGAATGCAACAATCACCATGCGAGTTGCCCGCATGCGCGTCTGCGTTAGAATCTCCGATAGCTCTGCAATCTTGGCAGAAAAACCGGAGTGAGTTGCATGAAATTCAGTTTCACCGACGAGCAACAGGAATTTCGCCTGATGCTACGAAGGTTTCTTGAGGATAAGTCACCAACAATTGAAGTCCGTCGTCTCATGGAAACGGATTCCGGCTGTGATCCTAAGGTCTGGCGTCAGCTAAGCCTAGAGCTTGGCCTCACCGCGATTCATATTCCCGAGGTGTATGGCGGGCAGGGGTTCGGTATCAGCGAATTGGCAATCGCAGTTGAAGAAATGGGTCGCGCATTACTCTGTGCGCCGTATTTTGCATCCACGGTCATGGCAGCGACTGCGATCCTTAAGGCCGGGACAGAAGAGCAGAAGCGGGCGTTCCTTCCCAAGATTGCGGCTGGCGAGGTGATCGCGACTTTGGCATTTGCTGAAGAACAAGGCGATTGGGCTGTGGACTGCATCGCAGCGATGGCGACACCTTCAAGCAACGCATTCCAGTTGACCGGAACAAAAAGCTTTGTCCTTGACGGCTGTACCGCAGATCTCATCGTTGTCGTAGCGCGCAAACCTGGTAGCAGCGGTGAGGATGGTTTGTGTCTCTTTACCGTCGCGTCGGATGCAGCAGGGCTAAAAAAGACCGCACTCAAGGCCGTCGATGATACGCGCAAGCTGGCCCGACTGGAATTCGAGAATGTGGAAGCCACTCTTTTAGGTGAAGCAGGCGGGGCAGCAGTGGCCCTTCAAGAAACGTTGGACCTCTCTGCAATATGCCTGGCCAACGAAATGGTCGGCGGCGCAGAACGCCTCCGAGAGTCATCGGTTGAGTATGCGAACCTTCGAGTCCAATTTGGGCGGTCAATCTCTTCCTTTCAAACCTTGAAGCACAAGGCAGCTGACATGCTTCTTGACGTCGAGCTGGCCAAGTCCGCGGCCTACTACGCTGCCGCGGCAGTTGATGATGGTGATGACGATGTTTCGGCACTTGCATCGTTGGCCAAAGCGTCTGCAGCTGATGCGTACATGCAGACTGCTGTTCATACGATCCAGATCCATGGTGGCATTGGCTTTACATGGGATAACGATACGCATCTTTGGTTTAAACGCGCGAAAAGCTCTGAGGTGTTCCTTGGCACACCAGCGTTTCATCGTGAGCGCATGATGCAGAACTGGCAGGAAAAAGAGGCGGCGCAATGAGTGAATTCACAGAACAGCAAGTCCGCACTGATGTCAGATCTTGGCTGGAAGCCAATTGGGACCCAAACTTAGGTCTGGTCGAATGGCGCAATAAGCTTGTCGATTCAGGTTGGGGAGCGCCGCATTGGCCGAAGGACTTGTACGGCATGGATCTGCCCGTTGGGCTGGTGCCAGTCGTAGACGAAGAATTCGAGAGTTTCGGCGCGATAGGGGTAGCCAAGATTGGCATTCGTGTTTTCGCAGCAGCAACGATACTGGCGCATGGTACGGAGCTTCATAAGGAGAAGTTCTTGCGCCGGATTCTCACGGGTGAGGATACGTGGTGTCAGCTGTTTAGTGAGCCCGGCAGTGGTTCCGATTTGGCAGGTGCAATGACGCGCGCGGAGCGTAAGGGCAACAAGTGGATCGTCAACGGACAGAAAGTGTGGACGACAAGCGCACACAAGGCTGAATACGGTTTGCTATTGGCGCGCACAGATATTGACGTGCCTAAGCATCAAGGATTGACCTACTTTATTCTGGATATGAAGCAGCCTGGTGTCGAAGTTGTCCCGCTGCGACAGATGAATGGTTACGCATCCTTTAATCAGGTTTTCATTACGGACGCGGAGATTGCTCCAGAATATATGATTGAGGGCGAGGGTGAGGGCTGGAAAGTCGCGACGACGACCCTGATGCATGAGCGTCGCACGGCGGACGGTCTGCGCAAATATTCAAAGCCTTCCGATCGGCCGGAACGTATCTATAAAGAGGAAGCTGCCGAAATTGCCGTCGCGTTAGAGCCATACAAGTGGTACCCGCAGCGCGCAGGACGCGTAGATCTGATAATGCAGCGTGCGACGGAAACAGGACGTATAAATGATCCTGTTGTGCGTCAGGAAATTGCAAAGCTGCTCATTTTAGATCGTGCCGCTGAATGGACGGCGCGACGCGCGCGTGCCGCACAGGCACAAGGCAGAACACAAGGTCCTGAAGGCTCCTTGGGTAAACTCGCATCGAGCTATATCGCAAGAGCATCCAATCAGGTGCACACCCTCATCACAGGAAGTGATGCAATGCTTACCGGCGAAGACAGTCCGATGGACGGGATGATTGCAGAGATACTTGTCTCAACTCCGGCGATATCGATTGCCGGTGGAACAGATGAGATCCAGAAAAACATCATTTCCGAGCGTGTTCTAAACATGCCGAAGGAGCCACGCTCTGATACGGATCGGCCATTCAGAGATGTGCCCAAGAACATCGTCTCTTGATGCCAGACAGCTAGAATTCAAAACTGGAGATGATCGCATGGAAACCCGTCAGCTTGGCCAGCTCTGGCCAGTCAGCTCATTGGCTCTTGGGGGAGGTGGAGTAGGTCAGCTCTGGGGAGAAACAACAAGAGACGAAAGTATTGCGACTGTCCGCGCCGCAATCGACCGCGGCATCACTTTGCTCGACATGGCTCCGCGCTACGGTGACGGTGAGGCCGAAGTTGTCGTAGGCCAGGCTTTCGAAGGCAAGTTGCCCGAGGGTGTTCGGGTCACAACAAAGCATCGGTTGGGGACGCCGCCGCGCGGTGAAGTTGCGCGCAATCTGACTGAAAGTCTCGATGAGAGCCTGGCAAGAATGCAATTAGATCATGTCGATCTGTTCTTCCTGCACTCCAACATCATACCAGACGATTATGATGCAAGCGCCTACACAGATAGACCGGCAACGCGCTGGACGACATACATGGAAGAATTTGTTCCGGCCTGCGAAAAGTTAGTTGCAAGTGGCCGTATTGGTGCTTGGGGGATTACCGGGATTGGGATTCCAGATTGCATAATTCAGTCATTGGAGCAGTCTATCAAACCTGCAGCAGTCCAATGCATCGCCAACCCAATCGATTCTGCGGGTGAGCTCCAGTATTTTGATGGTCCAAGCAGAGCACGCGAACTCATTTCTGCCACGCGGAAAGCAGGCGCTGCGGTTCTTGGCATACGACCTGTCCAGGGCGGGGCACTCACCGACACTTTGGATCGGGATCTGCCAGCCGATCACGGGGTCGTCCGTGATTTCAATCTGACAGCCGGTTTCCGAGGCCTAGCCAAGGAGTTAGGGATGAGTGCAGCTGCGCTGGCCCATCGCTACGCGCTGAGTATGGAAGGCGTGGAGACGGTTGTCCTTGGTTGTAAGAACCGAGAAGAATTGAAGGATTGCGTCGATGCTGCCAACGCCGGCAACCTTGATGAGGAAACAATGTCAAAGATCGATGACGTTGTTCGTGATGCAATCGTCAGACGCTGACCGTCCGGAGAGTCGTTATGGAACCACTTTTTCATCTGTCTATCCCAGTGGATGATCTGGGAAGAGCAAAGAAATTCTATCTTGAAACACTCGGCTGCAAGATGGGCCGAGAGACGAACGGGCGTTTCGACATCAACTTCTTTGGTCATCATATTGTTGCTCATCTTTCGCCGAGAGAGGCCCAGAAAGAGAACGGCACGATACCTTCAGACGGTGATATCGCTCCCTTGCGTCACTTCGGTGTTATTCTGACAATCGATGATTGGAAAGACATGGAGCAACGACTGGCTGATACCGATGTCGACTTTGTTCTATCACCACGCTTGTCGTTTGCGGGCAAGCCAGCTGAGCAGCACATTATGATGTTGCGCGATGGTTGTGGAAACGTTGTCGAGTTCAAGTCGCAGCCAAGAGATCGTGTCTTCGCAACAGACCGTCCATCTTGAAACGATCACGGCTGTCATTTCGAAGCCACATGTGTCTGTCCTAATTAACCTGTTTCACCTCCATTCACGAACCGGGGATCAGCGATTGCATAATGTGTTCCTGAGCTCATATCCGCACTAAGCCAATTTATGCGGAGATTGAAATGCGAACCCTAACCGTCTTGTTTCTGTTGCTGGCCAGCTTCTCCTACTCGGCGCAGGCTCATTACACTGGTGCAAAGTCCAAAAGCTACTTAGGTGGCAAGAAGGCCCACGGCTCGAATAAGAGTTTTCGAAGGCACTATTGGAAAGATGATCGTCGCTCAGCTGTCGGATCACGTTACCAGTACCAAAATTTCCCGATATGGGCTGCCAGAGCACCTGAGCCAAAACAAACACGCTGAGGCAAATGGACGACAACAACGACCAATGAAACGACGACTCTGATCTGGGGCGCATCTGCTACAAAGGATGTTTGCGCCAGATCAGAGATCGACGTGCTCTGTGGGAGATTAATTGCGCAGCACGTCACTTTCATAGAGCCCTTGAGTTATGCACAGGCGGCATTATCAGACCACCACGACATAGTTGGTAAGACACAAATCAGCCCAGAATAGACATTGCATCGTCATACATTTCGGGCAGAACCCAACTATTCTAGCAAGTGCTACAGGCTTGCAAACGAGTGACTCAACGCTATTCGCTGACCGGAGGGGGATCATGGTGAATGCTCTGCGTTGGGGAGGAACAATTCGTAAAGTCTGGCCGACGGAATCCAAGAAGTTCCGCGACCATCTGATGAGGTTGGATGCTCAAAGCCGGCGGCTTCGTTTTGGCAACGCAGTCTCAGACGACTTCATCAATAAATACGCCTCACAGATAACTCTCGATAAGGCCATTGTATTTGCTTTCATCATCCAAGGAGAGATCCGCTCTGCGGCCGAGCTTCGAAAGTTAGGTTCCAGGTGGGGTGATGAAGCTGAAGCTGCGTTCTCGGTTGAAGTCGAGTTCCAGAACCAAGGGGTCGGAACTGAGTTGATGGCTTACATCATCCGTCCTGCTCGCAACCGAGGTGTCGAAAGACTTTGGATGAGCTGTCTCGCGGAAAACATGAAGATGCGCGCAATTGCACGGAAGCATGATGCAAGCCTTGAGTTTACAAGCGGTGACGTCTACGGAGAGATTACTGCGAGCAGCCCTGATATTTTCTCTGTTACCAGTGAGGCTCTGGATGATCGTATTGGGTTTGTCTTGGCGGCTATGGATCTCAGCCGCAGCTTTCGTGGAACGGTATAACGTAAATGGCACAACTGCATCAGTTGACGGTTTGAATGGTAGTGTAAGCATTGAAGGCGCTTCGGTTTTTGCAGCTGACGTTGGAGCATCCAATGGCGTGATCCACGTGATCGACGCTGTGATCATTCCAGGTTCTTAGATCTGGTTTTAGGGACTGTCTGCAAAGACGGTACCTTTTTTGCTGAATGGTCCTCGCCCGCCTTTGGACGCGGCTCCTAGAGCAAGATCGTTCCGGATGGAATCACAGTTCGATTTGCTCACTTTGTTGGCCGGAACGTGAATCTTGCTCGACGCAATAAGTTTAGAGACCGATTCACGTTTCAGGTGGATGCACACCATGAACGGTAGGTCAGATTCGATGTGCCACCTGGGTCAGTTTCCCACTGCCGGTGACAATTGCACAACGGTTACTGCTATGCGCCTGTTACGTCCGAAGCCGATGGCTTCGATAACAGACGGATGAGTAACAGCGGCGGCTAAGCCATCCCGTTGCTGGGCAAATTCCTGCTCATCGACACTGGCGGAGACATCGAGTGCGAGGACCAATGAAAGATCGACGTTCATGGTCGATCTAACGTTGAGGGAAGTCGACAAAAGAAGCGTAAACGTCAGAGATAACAGACCAAGCCAATTCAGCGGGTTAATAGGCCGTATCCACGGCCACGAGTGATATCGATTTCTACGCTTCCACAAAGGTAAAACCCCAAATGGTCTCAACGTAGAGAGAATAATGACTCAGATTTTGAGAATTACAAATGCTTGATTGTAGGACTTGGTAGTAAGCCAGACATATCCAACTCAATTTGCCGTGTTTGTGGCGATAGCTGGCTTCGTATGGAACATGACGCCACCAATGCCGTGATGGCTCATCAATGTCGTGGTCAGTCGTCCACCAGGTGGCTTCTCACCATTCCACCAGGCACTGAACTGCCTCCACAGGTCAGTCACAAGAAGCCAGCCACGCGGCTCATGGGAAAGTGGGATGTCGTAGGGCGCATATGTAAATTTATACTCCAGGAAGAGCGTTGCGCGGCCTAGGCGAACTTGGAAACCAGCCAGCGCCTGCCCTACAAACCCGGCGAATTGGTATTCGTAGGTCCGCGCATTTTCCGTATGAATGCCAACCTCCGAGTGAGGCAGTGATATTCCGCCACCGAAGCCGACGTAAGGTCGAATGCCGCCAGCCAGCGGCGAGAGACGCAAAAGGCCATTCAGAGTCAGCATGTTGTGGCCATGGCTAAACTCCAGGTGACGAAAGAAGTCGCCGATCTTCTGTTTTTCGGGCAACGTCTTGCCATTGTGAGTCCCACTGAATGTCGCGACATCTTCTCGTTTCGAAATCGCCTTTGCGTGCGTAAAGTCCAGCATCGCTCCTGCGATACCCAATTGAGGCCAACGTTGAATTCGAATTCCATAATAAACTGGCGACTTGAATGGGCGTCCGATCCAGCCAAAATCCTTGACAGTAAAGTCTGTGCGACCCGGATTGACGACGCGAACCTCGGTTGGATGCGTGTGCGAAACACCACCATAGCCGCCAATCATCCAGTCACTGCCACCGGCTGCTGCGGATGCAATGCCTTTCAGGCCTTTCGAGGTCGCGGCTTTGGATTCACTCTCATTCGACGTCTCGGAATTGAGCGTCTCTGAACTAAGGGAAGAAGCCACGAAGATGATCATGGCCGCAACACCTAGCCACGTAAGCCATGGCGTTTTGAGCAATGAATTGCCGCCGGTACCCCAGATTACCTGTTGAACACGCCAAGTACTCAAGCTCATCTTGTCGATCCCCCAATGAGTGGCGGAACGCCACGCACAGTCCGATCTTTGATAACGGAAGTGCAGTCGTCAAAGAAAGCAGCGCAAAGTCGCATAAGTACTAATACGCATGCTTAGCGTCTGGAAATTAATTACTCACTGATCGCAATCGAACGACAACACTGTCGGTGTCTCCACGAGCATCAGTTACAGAAATGCGCACGAAACCGCGTCTTTGGGTTGGCCAAACAATCTGATGTCCTCGAGAGCCCGTCACAATTGGAGCTCTATCGGCAAACCAGGTAAGGGGCAACGCGCCACCTTTGCTTTTCAGGACAATCGCATGATCCGCAGATAGCGCTTCAAGTTCCGATCTATCAGGTGGAAACGATATTCGAATAGGGTCATTGAGATAAGCACCAGTCTGGGGCGCGGATATCCGCCTGTCGAAGCGCTTCAGCGGC
This sequence comes from Filomicrobium sp., assembly GCA_002689605.1. Classification (GTDB taxonomy): domain Bacteria; phylum Pseudomonadota; class Alphaproteobacteria; order Rhizobiales; family Hyphomicrobiaceae; genus Tectiglobus. Next base: position 28,328 of record NZGY01000083.1, on the reverse strand, counting down.
TCCGGCAGATCCGCTCCGGATACGGCCAGGATATCCTTGGGTGGTGGCGCAAACCTGGTTCGACGAGACGAAACACGCGCAAACGCGTCGAACAGAATAGGTGCCGCAGCAGTTCGACCAAGCAGGCCCGGCGTCGACACAGCATCAGGCCTACCAATCCAGACAACGATAGTGTGCCGGCCATCAAAGCCGGCTGCCCATGCATCACGATGACCATACGATGTTCCGGTTTTATAAGCGATCGATCCGCGGCGCGCATTTGGTGGAGGTGGTGCCTGCCGAAGAATGCTCGCGATGTAATAGGCGGCCTTGGGACTTAAGATACTCTTGTGTTTGGGTTGAAGTGTGCGATGGAACTGAGCCTCGGCGCGATCTGGCAGGTCATGTACGAGCTCTACTGGTCGACCACCACGGGCTAGAGCTGAATAAAGCTGAGCCATCTCCTCCAGTGTAATGCCAACACCACCGAGGGCAACTGCCAATGAAGGTTCCGCCCCGTTTGGCAGTTGAAGAGTTGTGCCACCTTGGAGAAGCCTGCCGACGAACCGGCCGGGTCCGACAGCATCGAGCACCTTAACAGCAGGAATGTTTAGCGATTTGCTCAGAGCCTCAGTGAGTGTGACGGTGCCCCGATAGGTCTTGTCAAAGTTCTTTGGTGCATAAGTTCCGAACCGAGAAGGCTTATCCTCAATCAACGTTTCTGGATGCGCGATGCCATGGTCAAACGCCATCCCATAAATGAAGGGTTTTAGCGCCGAGCCAGGCGAACGAACGGCTGTTGTCATGTCGATGGCACCAAACCGATCCCTATTGAAGTAGTCACTTGACCCAACACGGGCGAGAACTTCACCGGTCGTATGGTCAACGACCATTAGAGCTGCAGAAAGTCGCTTGCCCAGAGCCTTTGTATGCTGCCTGGTGAGCGCTTCCATGCGAGACTGTAAGGAGCGGTCGAGAGAGACACGACGATTTAGACGTTTGGGATCAGCCTTAAGGATTGCTTCTGCATAGTGAGCGGCTAGCTTTGGGAACTCCTTCCGACGGTTCGGAATTGCTTCAGCATCGGCGCGTTTGGATTCAGGCGCTGATATGACCCCGGCAGAAACGGCGCGCGCTAGCACACGCGCTCTTGCAAGCCGCGCTGCGCTGCCGTAGCGATCTGGTCGTCGTCCTTCAGGCGACTGCGGTAAGGCAACTAAGAGTGCAGCTTCGCCAAGCGAAAGACGTTGCGGTTCCTTGCCGAAGTAGGCGAGGGCAGCAGCCCGAACACCTTCGATATTGCCACCGAAGGGCGCAAGAGTGAGATAAAGTCCGAGGATCTGATCCTTCGAAAGCTCACTTTCCAGCTGTAGCGCGCGAACAATCTGCTGGAACTTTGAGCGAACCGACTTGTAATAGCGACGGTCCAGAAGCCGAGCGACCTGCATCGTCAATGTCGAGCCTCCAGATACAATCCGGCGGTTTTGAACAAACTGCCATGCAGCGCGCGCCATTGCCAAAGGATCGACACCCCCATGGCTGTGAAACCTACGGTCCTCGAACGCAAATAGTAGCTTCAGGTAGTTCTGATCGACGTCCCCAGCTTCAACGGCGAGCCGCCAGCGACCATCAGGTGTCGTAAAAGCACGTAGGAGCTTCCCGTCGCGGTCCAGCAATGCAGGCGAGACACTATCTGCTAGCGCAATAGGTGGCGGACCTAACCTTCTGGCTTCTTGCAAGCCAAAGTAAAAGAGGCCGCTCAGTGCTGCGATACCCAAAGATAGGACCGCAGCGCTAACGACTAACGCGCACCGCAATTGTTGCTTTCGACCGGCCATTCGCTGATCTCGCCCGACATCAATTCGATTTAGACGTGATCTCAAGGCGACCACTTGCTGTACGGGCGAATTTCTCTGGCTGATACATATCCTCAACGAGTGCTGCAGGATGAACGAACGTGCCAGGTGTCACCGCCCGCACGATATATGCAACGGTTGCACTTGTGTTCTGGTTCCGATTTCGCAGGAAGTTAAAGGCCGCGACGAACCGGTCATCGCGAAACTCAGTATGTTCGGCACCAATGTCAGACTTGAGCCAAGACAACGCTGAGATGTCACCACTGGTCACGAGGCGTGGGTTCTCAATCTCAAGACCGGCGGGAAGGCGATCAACCAAAAGCACTCGACCGCGCTTCTCCGTACTTGCGATTTTGAGTACGACAACCATGCGCTGGTTCTGTGCAATCTTCGACTGACCGCCTTCGGCGCTCTGTAGATCAATCGGCTGTCCATCAAGAGAATAGTAACTCCGACTGATGGTAAAGCCTCGCTCCATGGCCGGTTCAGGGGTAAGGGCTGTGCCAATCACCGAGATGACAGCATCGACAGCGGCTTCTCCAATGTTGGCAATCTCAAGTTGACCTTGGTTAAGCTGAGCCGCTTGAAGCCTGCGACGCAACTGACCCTTATGAGTAGCCCCGTTTACGCTGAGCTCAGTCGTGTTTAACTGCTGTTGCATGGCATTGGCGGCAAGTAGAATCCACGCTTGCTCTTGAGTCGACGTATATTGGCGAGCTGAGAAGGCGGCCGACAGTACGTCACGAAGGCGATTCTGTTGAGTTTGTAGAACCCGGCTCTCCGAAGCAAGAGTGAGAACCGCAGCACCGTCGCGAATTCCTGACCCATAGTCATGGCGGAGCCCTGTTGCAGACATCGTTCCGAGATCAGAAATTGCGGCATCGAACGAGCGCCGCGCTCCCTCCTTATCGCCCATCATTGCAAGCGCGGCCCCCAGTTGTGCCTTTGCTAGCGGCGTTGCAAATCGATCGAGTCTGGTATCAGCATAATAGCGAAGCTCTCCAATTAGTGCCCGCCCATTTCGAGCAAGAACATAGAGCGCATAGGCTCTATCTTTGCCACCACGTTTGAAGTCCGAGACGTAACTCACAAAGTTCTGCAGTCGATCAAGCGCGTATTCAAATTTGCGGTTATCAACTTTGTGCCCGGCTGAACGCGCGCGGCCAAGGAAGTCGGTAACATAGGACGTCAACCAGGTATCAGCATTGCCGGGACCCCAGACGCCAAAGGCACCAGAGCTATCTTGCATGGTAAACAGGTGTGCAATCGCTTTCTCAATTCGCGAATTGGTTTCCGAGCTTGAGAGACCGAGGGCTTTGCTGCCGAACGCGCTGGCGTATAGGAGCGGCAGAGCCTTACTCGTTGTTTGTTCTGCACAGCCGTATGGGTAGCGATCCAGTTGCGAAAGAAGTGCGGGAACATAAAACTTAGCAAGCGGCCCAACTGAAAGAGATATGGAAGAACGCTGTGGCAGCATATCGACCAACAGGTCCTTCGATAGCGTGATCTTTCCACTGCCCGCCTCGAGTTTGCTGACAGTTACTCGTCGCACGTCCCTAGCTGGTGCTTTGACGTCGAATACGAGCTCGCGCTTGACGTCGATCCCATTCTCTCCGGTTACGCGGACGTTGTAGGAGACGAGCCCAAGAGCCTTTGGCGATATCTCGAACCTTTGAGCAATGCGCTTGCCCATTTCGATTTGGACCGTCTGATCAAACACAGCAACTGGTTGAGTCTGTTCATTTGTAGATGCCAGTGCACTGGACTGACGATTGACCGTTATCTGATACTTGCCGATCTTTCCTTCAACGTTATGGATATCTAACTGCAATCTGGCTTTATCACCTAGGGTCAAGAACCTTGGCCCAGAGGCTGTCAGGGTTACTGGATCACGCACGATCGCATCGCGGGCAGCGTGCCCGACTTTGTCGCCGCTCCAGGCAGCAGCCATGACACGAACGGTGCCGTTAAAATTCGGCATATCAAATGTTACGTTGGCAGTTCCATCGGCTTTGACTGAGACAATGCCAGAGAATAGCGACAGCGTTTCCTCAACGGGAGGGCTACCTTCAACGCCGCTGGCTGCACCATCTCCGCCGAACTTCAGTGTACCACGTTCAGCACGCATGCCATCAATAAGCCGCCCATAAAGATCTCGATATTCGGTACCAAGCAGCCTCTGAGCGTAAAACCATTTCTCAGGAGATGGCGATTTGAAACGGGTGAGGCTCAGAATACCAAAATCCACAGCCGCGATGGTTATACGTGCTTCCTCTCCGGGGCTTAGCCCCTTCACCGTAACTGGTACTGCGAGCTGAGACGCAGACCGAACCTTGTCCGGTACATCGAGTTCAAGCTTCAAAGTACGCGGTGAAGTATCGATGCCGAGCCACGCAAGACCGAGTGCACGCTCTGGCATGCGCTTTTCTTTAACGTCCATAGCCCGGAACAGCGTTGCGAGCACGTAGGCACCAGAACCCCAGTCCTTACCGACCTCAATTTCAATCTCAGAGTCGCCCTTTTGAACTTCTCTCTCAAACGACTGGACGAGATCGTGGCTGATAATATTGATCAGCGCCTTGCCACCATGCTTCGACGTAATTCTGAGCTTTGCTTTGTCGCCGGCGCTATAGTTCTCTTTGTCTATGGCTACGGTCAACATCTCAGGACTATCGTCGTCCGTCGTGGCATACCAACCAGCGGTGAAGCTAAAGCTTGATGGGGGACCGGCGGGATCTTCCGACTGAATGGTTAGTTTGTAGCGTCCCCACCGTACAGGCGCAGCAATCTGCGCGCGGCCTTTGGGGAGCGTTGCCAAAGTCCCATTGTCCACTTCGCGCGATATTGTGACCGCATCGTAGGCCCACGTGCCGTCTCGCTTTTACCATTGCCATTTGCGTTCAAGCCGAACCAGGTCCCACTGGAGGCCGGTCATTGCAACTTGTTTGCCTTTCTGATCAAGGCCAACAATTTCAAAAGCAGCTTCCGAGTTGTCACTTAATGTCTTCCGGTCAAACTGAGGCTTGATTCCAATACGCGGAATGGTCGTGCGAACCGGAAGCTTGATACTTCTCTCGATTGAGCGGCCGCTAGGTTCAAGCATTCGCACTACGACACGTGCTTCGAGCGGGCGTGCCGTACGCTTCACCTTGGGCATTTGTAACGGTATCTCCGCAAGACCTTCAGCGTTGGTGCGCCCAGCACTAGACAAAGCCTCCCGAACCGGATCTATGCGTTCATCCGAATGCCCGAACTTAAATCCGGGATAACCAATGACATCCTTTTGGCTCGCTCGGACAATCACTTCGCCTTCGAGTGCTAGGTCTGCCGCTGGTGGACCATATAGAAACCGGCCTTTAATACCCAGCTTCCACGGGCTTCCAGGCGTCAAGGACTTGTCTATTGGCTTCAGCTCCATCGCCAGCCGCTCCGGAACGAAGTCCTCGACAAGAAATCCCACTGTTGCGACAGGATCCGCTTTCACATCTGTATGCAGGTTGACCCGCCAGGTACCAGTCATCGCGCCCGATGACAGATAGATTGTCCGGAAACGTCCGCCGATGCCTTGGTCTTTCAGAGAATGACGCGCGTCCTCAACGCCATCGGGCCTGAGAACAACCATTGTGACAGGCACGCCTGCAGCTGCACCATCTCGATCTCTCACGAGTGAGGTCACGTTGACTTCTTCACTGGGGCGGTAAACGCCGCGCTCAGTATACATATAGGCATCTATCGGGCCGGGACTTGCGCGTCCCTTGACACCGCGGTCCGTCAAATCAAATGCCGCCTGACTGACATCAAGGTAGCTGTAATCCCCATTTGGACCCTCAGCGATAAGCATCGCCGGTGCAAGACCCCCTTCACCATTGCCAAGCGCACCATCAAACTTGGCATATCCTTGCGCATTGGTCGCGCCTGTCGCCAGGACCTCGTTGTTGCGTGCCACAAGCTTAACTGACGCATTTGCTACAGGACTCGCTGTGTCAAGCGAGCGAACAAAGACATGGATGCCGTCTCGACCGTTAAGTGAGGTCAGACCAAGATCTGAAACGACAAACCACTGCGTTGCCAGTTGATCGCTGGCGTTTTTTGCTCCAACAGCGGATGCTGATATCGCGTAGACTCCCGGCCGCATCTTCGGCAGAGCCTTGTCAACGGGGAGAGCGGTCGTAATCTCTTTGTTGAGTTCTTTTCTGACGGACAGCTTTCCGGAATAGAGTTGCTGACCGGTTCGATCTCTAAGCTCTCGTACATCCCAGCTTCTGAGTTTATTTCCAACCGTTCCGCGGGCAACCGCACCAACTAGGCTGCGGTCACCGATGCGGTAGATCTTGAATGCAATTTCCTCGGCGTTGATGGATACAATCGGAATGCCGGCTTGACCTCGGCTTGGCAATACGTAAACGCGACCTGCAAACCGAACCGCTGGAGAACGATCGCGCACATAGATTGTTAATTGTGAGCTCTTGGCGAGTTGATCATCAATCCGCGCGGGGAGGCCGGATCTAACATCCACCTGGAAACGACGACCGTGCTTGAACCCGCCGATGCATAGGTTGTTTCCTTCTGCATTGACATTTTCCGGGTCCTTACCATTCACGGAAATGAACTTCGCGAAATCGGTTTTCCCGCCCTTCAGTGTTTCCGAAAACTCGACGCAAAGGCGTGGAGATGCCGTTTCGTTTTCGACACGATAGTTGACAACTCGGAAGCCGCGTTCCGCTCTGAGTTGCTCATAGGCTTTGCGAGCCTGATCCACGTCCGACAACTTGAGGCTATACTTGTAGGCATCCAACGCCGGTCGCCAATATGAACGGCGCACAAGAGCTTCGGCAAGAACAGTCAGTGCATTCGCTCGCGCCTGGTCTTGCGATGCTCGGTGGTAGGCCAGATAAGCAGCTCCACTGGCATTGACTGGAATTGAATAACGCTCTGAGCCTTTCTGTTTATCTTTTGGTATGCGGAGCAGTGCCGTTGCGAGCAGCAACCAATCACGGTCGTTCTGCGCATCAATTGTCACGACCCGGGCAAAGCTACTTGCCGCTGCACGTGGCTGTGCGTCAGCGTTGAGAAGGCGGCGTCCTTCGGCTAGAAGTCGACGCGTCCCGCTGCTTGTCTGGGTGCTGGTGTAGTTCTTTTTGAGCCAGGCTTCGTAACGGCCAGCATCGCGAGCCACACCTTCGTGTTTGAATAGAGATGCTTTATCAGCCGCGAACGTTGCGCCCGATGCCAGTATTGATGAGATTGACGGTTGATACGAGTCTGAACACGGACCAAGCTCCCAGCCAGCAGTAATGGATAATTCCGGAACCAACTTCGCGTTGATTTCAAAACATTTCCAAGACCGGAGCAAATGGGAGTGTTGGAATAGGGGCAGTTTACCCCTATTCCTCCTTAAATGCTGTCTGTTGCCGAGATTTATCGGTTAATGCCGGTGCTGCCTTCAGCAAGACCGGGACAGTTCAAGCGGTTAAGTTTGCCGCTATGTTGAGTAGCGAGAGAATTGCCTAACTCAATGCAACGTGCCGACAGTGTTGTTATCGGAATTGGTTTCAGCGGTCGCGATAACTTCACCAGCCTTTGTTATGTCGGTCTCTGCAGCTTCGTCTTCGCCCATCAAAGGTAATGAAACTGACCAAAGTCTTTCAAACGAGATGCGCGCCCAACGGGCCGTGTCCTCACAATGATCTGCAAAACACTCGTAGGCATCGCGCTTTAAAGGCTCGCGTCGCATGCAGTCCCCGGTCCAGCAACAGCTATCGCTCAGGACGAGTTGCTCATGGGCATCCAAAAGGCGGATGTTCTGTGCCCAGCGTACTGAAATGGACTGGAAGGCGGACAGTTGCTTGAGAAACTCATCGGATGATGTATCAGCTACGATCAGCCGGATCTTAACGCCTTGCATTTCTTCGCGGTCAACGAAGTGCTGGATGGCATGCACGACCGGGCTAAACGCTGACAGTGCAACGATCTGAATTTCTTCTCTGGTCGAAAAGTCTCCTGCGCTCATGCGGCGCTCAAGATGTTCCTCTATGAAGGAGATGAGTTTCTCCTGCTTCTCATCACACTTTACAACTTGCATACGGGGCGGAGACTTGGTCTGCATCGACGTGCGGTCCCTTCTGTGTGCTCAACCGGCCAATTCGCAGCCAGCTAGAAATTCGTGTGGGCTGTAGAGGCAGGAAACACGACGTGAGTTAAATAAGGATTGAGCTGCGCGCCAAATCGGAACAATTTCGACGAGCAATTTGCCGTGCTCAAAAAGAAATGGCCGGAAGCTGAAAACAGCTCCCGGCACTTATTTCATGGGGTCTAATCACGCTGCGTTCGATCTGCAGCAAACTTTTGAGCGACCCGTAGCATCGGATCATCGCCTTCGGTGCCATAGATAAATTGTTCATCTGCTCCGGAAAGATCTTCTAAATCTTCACCTGTTGCATCCGTTAAAACAATCGCGTCGGAACTAGCTTCGAGTGTCAGGATCTCTTGCGCTGGTTGCTGAACCGGCACGTCCTCGGAACTCAGTCTGGTAGGTTCTTCAGCAGAAAAATCCAGCATTAGTTGCTCGCAACCAAGGCCGCCAAGGTTCTGGGCAAGGCGTTGGGGAATATGCGCTTCGGTCGCTGGCAATGCGAAATCGGCAGTTCGCTCGGTGATCCGGACATTAATCCCTTTTGTTTCGTTAACAGCGCGAGATTGCGTTGCGGTGTCACTTTCCTGCACTAAGGTTGCTGAGGCATCCTCTTCAAACGCAACAGGCTCAGACTTCAGCTGCGTCATCGCACTGGCCGACGCTGATGGCATCATTGATGGTAGTGGCGCGTTGGCGGCGGCTGCGTTCGAAGCATTTAGATTGCCCGGCGCAGATGACTGGCCCTGTTCAGCTTGATGTCCGCGGACGCTAGGCATTGGGATGACATTCGCGGGCGCGAGGTTTTCTCTCCAGTTCGTGTGTGTGTTTGAATTGGCTGGCTCTTGCAAGGCAACTTCTGCTTCGGAAGGCGGTGCCGGGGGACGCTTCCACGGCCAGCCATTGGCAGCGGGATGGTCTGTTTCGCGGTGATCCAGGTCCTCTTGGGTAATGTCTTCCCGCAGCGACTGTGCATAGGGGCCGAAGCGTTCTGACAAGCGCTGATCTACTGGAGCAGTTGAACGTTCGGCACGTGCAGCTCTTGCACTTGCGGTCGTCACTTTATCTCTCTCATTGAACTCTGGAATCGGAAGATCGAGAGGATTTGGTCCATCTGAAGGGTGAGGCTGAACACTAGGGGCAATCTGGATGTCGAGCTCCGGTCCGCGTTCAGCAGCCCGCTTGCGTTTGCGCATCTCTGAGCGACGCGATGCTCCCATGATGGCACCAAGTATGATTTCTGACCACGCGCCGTCTCGGAACCTGTAGGTCCGAAAAGCCTGGCTGTTGGCAAATTTGCTGCCTTGGCGCCATAACTTCTTCTGAATGACTTTGCGCGTCAAAAGCGGGTTGTAGACTCGGGCAAAGATCTTTTCCTTTTCAAAGCTGGCAAACAGGTTTGCGAGCAAGTGTGCTTCCTGCTGTAGCGAATTAACTTCTGCTGGGTTCTGATTGCGCGGGGCATCGAGTGGTACCGCAACGTAGTAATCACCATTGTAGTCAAACACGACGTGCCTGAAGACTTCGAACCTCTGTCGAACTTGCTGATCCTTGTGGATGTCATCAAAGCGGGTAAGGATCTGATAAACCGGGCCACGTTCGGCCTCTCGCATCTTTGGCAGCAGGCCGTTGAGGCGGTTGATAGGTCGACCAATTGAAACGAGCAACAAGCAAAGATCGACAAAGATGGCGATGGCGAGTGGGATGTAGTCTCGCTTGGCAAGGCCACCATGATTTGGATTTACTGCTGCAGACCGACTGTTGCGATTGCTCTCCACGGACTGAATTGCTTTTTGGCGAAGTGCGCGAAGCTCATCTGCAGATGGTGGAAGCTTGAAGGTAAGGACGCCATAGAATGTTGCAGTGAGGCGGCGAAACGCTTCAACAACAGCTTGAGTGCCTTCAACAGTGGCAATTTCCGGTTTGCTCAGTTCGGGCAATTGGTCGATGGCTCGAACAACTCCGCGCAACGCAGATTGCAATTGTGGGTCGGGGCAGCTGAAAGTGCCACCGCGAGTATTTGGAAAAACTGTTTTTGCTGAACGTTCAGCTAGTTCAGTGCGGATCTGTTTGAGTTGCGGGTCTGTCCGAAATGCATTGAAGCCGGTTGCTGTCAGCTCAAGTTTGCGGGCCAAGCCTTTTAGGAACTTGTTGCGGGTGCCCGTTTTCGGATCAAAGGTTGATGGGTCGACGTTCGCAATCTTTTCGAGGTCGATATCAAGAGCATTCATGTCGGTTTTAGCTTTTGCCGCACGCGATCGGACGAACTCTGAGGCAAACGAGAAGCGTGCCGCATCAGCATCGCGGAGACGACGACGGGGACCATCGCCTGGGCGAGAGTTGGGGCAGGTCGTTCCGCGTTCGCGCTCTTCAACAGCCTTCGCAGAAGATAGTGCTGTCAATTGCTCAAGTGTCGTCTGTAGTTGGTCAAGACGCGAAGAAGCAGCAAACAAAGATGTTTTGACTTGAGATACCGCGCTCTCCGCCGAGCGTGATGCCTCCGAGCGGCTTTCTAGAACCTTCCAATAAAAGCCGAAACCGAAACCAACCGAGATCAGGGTGAGGAATACGTAGCCAAAGACATAGGCCAACTTCGTTGTGAGTGGTAGCGGGGCAAACATCTGATCCAGCAGCCAGATGATCATAGTCATCAGCATGGCTACGGAGAAACCGATAATGATTTTGTGGGTAAGACCCAGGTCACCCATATTAGACTGAATGAGTTCCAGCATGCCGACATAGGTCGCAACCCATGACAACCCGCCGAGGCCTAGGACAAGAAAGACCTTCTTCCAATCACGCTTGGGCGCAGCCGGTTCTTGCCAGCTGCCATCATTCCAATCCTCAAAATCAGCGTCACTATGAGCGTCGGAGTTGGAGAACGTTTTCGTACGCATTGTTCGACCCGTCACCTGCTACCAGACCACCCCCTGAAGCGACCAACCGAAAACGGTTTGTCTCTCACGGAAGCCTGCGACTTTGTTCTATCCAGAAGTGGACGGTGACGCCTGAACGCAAGGTGAATACCTGTAATTCGAAGTCGCGACGTCAAAGTCAGCCTCCGGAATCTTCTCGGAGCTGGAGTGTGCGCGCGACGATTGGGCAATAAATTCTTGCGGCCGGAAATGAACTATTTCCGGCTAAGCTGCACTCACATCAATGCGAGAAGGCGTCAATGTTTTGAGAATAAGTAGCGATGGTTTAGGGCTTCAGTTGGCCGGGACCTGGGCCGAAGCAAGGCGTCAACAATAATTGCGCCATAAGTGTTAACAGCAGCAATCTAGTTTGCATTGAGCAGGCTGCTTTCAATCAGATCACGAATTGAGAATCTGTTCTTTTTAGGGCGAGCAGCAACCCTCTTGCGGTCACGTTCGACCTTCTGAGCAACTTTCGAATAGGTCCGAGAGTGCTTCTCCAAATCGCGTAACAGTACGCGAAGGAGTGGTACGGCGAGTTGGCTGGAGTGGAGCCGGTGAGCGATTGGCTTGGTCGCAGAACCGGTTCCGACAACAACAACATAGGAATATTCAGCACCGTTGTTGAAGCGAAGTCCGCCAGTGATCCAGGTATCAATTGTGGAATCACGGTCCTGGGCAACGGCAGTGCCTGTCTTAGCAAAATGTAGGGCAAGCCCTCTCCGAGATGGAGCGCACCATTCCTTGAGTTTACGTAACGTCCCGTGGTTCCGACCGCCGCTTTGATAGCAGAGCGGGGCCTGGAGAAAAGCGCGAATGGCAGCATGAGCGGGGCGACGAATAATGTCTTGCGCGATAACAGTTTCTCGCGGCGCATTCTGATAACTCTGCTCCTCGGTCGTGCTCGTAAAGTCGTAGTTCTGAACAAGAGAGGGCGCAGGAATCGCCTGCCCTGCACGGCCACTCAGGGCTGCAAGAACCACGCTCGCCATATGATGGACGCGTCGCGGTGATCCTGAAATAAGGCCGCGTACGGCTGCCGTCGAAGGCGGTGTTTCCCCGAGGGCATCAGGAGCGGGTGGCATGTTGAAGCCAAATCCATCAATGATCTGTCGCGTCTGCGATTGATTGATACGGGCCATGCGCCACTCAAGTGGCCGGTTCAGAGAACAAGCAAACGATACGATCGCTTTGCGTGCGCGTCTCAGACTGCCATTGCGACGGCAAGTTTCTAGACCAGCAGCCGGCGCTTGATCATCAACGTAGGGTGTATCGGTTGTGTCAATAACTTGGTTGCCAATAGCAATGGCAGCAATGATTTTGCCAACGGATGCGATTTGCCTGGGTTCATGGGCGCGAATGTAACGTCCTTGTTTCGGGTCCCTGGCACTGGCTGAACCAAAGTAAGGGGCAAGTTGAGAGCTTTCATAATAGCGAATGATACGGCCAAATCGGTCACTGGCAACAACGATGACGTCCGGAACTGCAGGATCATTGTCAACCGCCTTGGCGGGATCCAATGTAAAACCTGGTATGAGACGGTTTTTCCATTTGTCATCCAGCTTCTTCAGCTCTTTGAGAAGTTGAGACCGAAGTTCCAAATTCTCCCCGGGATCAACAGTGGTCGTGATGCCCCGCACTGAGTTGCGCCAGTTGAAGCCAAATGCTTGCTTCATTTCTTCCCGCACGCCGATACGGACCGACGGCAATAGTGCGTTGGCGCGGATGCGCGGATTGGCTTGCGCGCGTTTCGCTACGGTGGGTGCGTAACGTTTAAGGGCTGCTTGTAGGCCTGGCTTGACCTTTGGATCAGGTGGGCCGCCAGCCATTTGCACGAGCTCGAACAGAGCAGCTTTTTTCTTCTCCGGGTCCTTTATCAGAACCTCGGCACATATGCGGGCTCGAACCTCCAGAAGGTATTGCCATCGGTCCATGCGGACAGCATTAAGCCGATCACTGCCTTTCAACAGAATAATCGGTTTGTTGACCGCTGAAGCCAGAACGAGTTGTTCGGCGATTGTGAGATCTTTGGCTTCTTTGCCAAATACAATCCGGCTCGTGATCTCAACACCGTGCAACGGAGCGCCACCCGTCCTTTGGGCAAGCCATAAATGATTGGCAGCCCAGCGTTTCAAAGCCGAGTTGTCACCGTTGCGCGTAAGCTCGAAATAGATGACGGGAGCGGTCCACCATTCAGTGAGCTTCCGACCAATCTTTTCCCAAGGGCTCTCATTGTAACGCGGCGGAGTCTTGTAAATCACACGGGCGAACTGCATCGGAAGCGTCGAGCCACCAACGCCGAAGGAGACTTTGCCCTTCGAGATAGAGCGCTCAATGGTCGAATAGGGGATCTTGAGGACGCCCAGTAGATCAATGCCAAAAGGATTGAGCCACCCTCCGAGATTGCGGTCTTCATGAAAGCTGAGGCATTGCCAGTACATCTCTGGCACGGTTCCAACCGGTATCGATTTGTGATCGGGGTTGGCTGTGTAGTTTCCAACTTCAATGGCTTTGCCGGTAAAGTTCACATCTCTTTGGCTGTCGAGGCGCGGATCGTAGGTGCCAGCAAAGTTACCGTTGGTATCGTATATGGCGGTCGCGAGCCAACGCTCCGCTGCGTAGCGAATATTCTGACCTTCCCAGGCCGCACCAGTTATTCCGCGGATCGGCGCAATAACGTAAACAAGAACAAGCGCCAAGCCCACGTAAACCACAGCAGCTCCGGCAAGATACCTGAGCGGTCGCAAATTGGGATGGAAGGCCAGACCGATAGTGCCGATGCGGATCAGCCAGAGCGGAAACGCAATCAGCGCCTCGATAAGCCTGGTTGTCGACCGCAAAATCGTCAGCATGTGTTGGTTCTTGTCTCAAACGCTTGAATTGACGCGTCTAAGTCGGTTTTGTGGCGCTCATAGGACCGTAGCAATAGGATCTACACGCTAATTCCTGATTCCAAATTCCGAAAATGGGATGAAATCCAATAGCTGCCCGGGTTCAACACCTGGCAATGCTTCCGGGACATCGATCAAGCAGTCGGCGGCTCGCAGGCCAGAAATCAGGCCAGAACCATCACGTTCGAACTTATCAAGCTTAAGCCCATCTTCAGTGGCTGTTGTGATGCCGCGCCAAAACTCACGCCGCCCGAGCTTACGATTTGAAACTGAGAAGTTGGCTGGGAGCTTGAATCGTCGTGGTTCACGCCAATGCGCCCCTCCCAAACGACGGATTATAGGGGAGACGTAGAGCAGAAAACATACAAAGACCGCTACGGGATTTCCTGGAAGTCCGGCGATCACAGTTTCGTTGATCTGCCCGAACATGAGGGGGCGGCCGGGTTTGACAGCAATTTGCCAGAAGTGGCGCACGCCAAGTTTCTCAATCGATTGGGCCATATAGTCCTCTTCGCCAAGACTTGCGCCGCCTGATGTGAGAACAACATCATACGTGGCAGCAGCGTCGGCGAGATTGGCTTCAACAACTGCTGCGTCATCTGGCCAAACACCGAGATCTGTGACGTCTGCTCCCGTCAAGCGCGCCAACTCGACAAGCATTGGCGCATTCGTGTCGAAGACTTGACCGAATGATAATTCCCCATGTCCCACACGCAGAACCTCATCGCCCGTTGACACCACAGCTACGCGAGGCGCCTGGTAGCAGTTGACCTTTTCAATTCCTACAGACGCAAGAGCAGCAAGGTCCTGCGGTCTTAGAATGTCACCGCAACGGAAAAGCAGATCACCATTCTTAACGTCTTCCCCGGCCTGACGAACGTTGGCACCGGTCTTTATACCGGCAGGAATCGAGACCACCGCGCCATCTGGACTAAGCTCACAATCTTCCTGCATCACAACCGTATCGCAACCAGAGGGCATGACCGCNCCAGTAAAAATCCGGCAGGCAGATCCTCCGNCAATTTTACCGGTATATGGNTGGCCTGCTGCTGCTCGACCANNAATTTGCAGAGATGTAGCAGNGGAAGGANTGAGTGAGGCGAAATCTAATGCGTAACCATCGACGGCAGCATTCGTGTGCCCGGGCACAGACCTGGGCGCGCATANNTCCTCTGCAACGATTTTGCCCGCAGCTGTTGCCAGTACNTCTNGGCCNACAGACACGACAGGCTGTATCCGCTCACTCAGCTGTTGNATAGCGTGATCGTGCGATAGCCGCTTCGCATCGTTCGGATCGTGAAAGAAACAGTCGTCGATGAGACGTTTCGGCATCGGCAATCGGTCCAGCAACATGATTGGGTTAGCCGTCGACCGTGAGTGTAACTGGCCACCACGTCAAGTGGGAGCAATGCCGTACAATTCTGTTNCGCCNCTACATAACCTGTAGAACGACAAATACGCCNACACCGACCAAAGGAGCCAAAACTGAGAGGGCCACCATCATGGCCATTGACTTACCCAACATAACNCTACCCCACGTGCACGCCGNTGTCCGCCAAAGCAGCAATTCTTNTTGAGGCNTTAATAATCAGCCCCGCGAAATTCGTGCCCACTACAACCAAAAGTATCNNTNNATNCGACAATTACTACCAGAATTTATTCAGTGGNCAAGAGGTTTTGTGGATTGAATTGACCGGATTCATTGGATTCGCGCGAGTTNCGGTAGGTCGGGAGCAGCTCAAAAATNANAAAAAGTGTAGTTGATGAACAGCTTAGAAAGATGAGTTAAAATTGGCCGTGAGCAGTAAAAAAAATCACAGCTGCCGTGCCTTCAATATGCTCTGCAGTGCATAAACCTGTGCACAAGTAATCGTGACGGTGAGCGATNCAACTATGCTCACAATGAGCCGGTGCGCNTCTACTTCAGATCAAAGAGCTTCAGCTGCCTTTGATCATAGCCCTTGGTTTCTCGCGCCAGCTGTTCGATGCGATCGAACGGCACCTGTTCCGCCATGATAAGCGATCGTTGTGCTTTCATAGCCCGAACCAGCCCCTCCTGAACAAGATGGAANTGACCGACCGTCTGNTGAGGCAGAACNGCAGCCGGATCCAATCCGCTCTCACTCTGGAAGGCAGCTTTGAGTTTCCGCAGGGCGGTATCTTCCCGGACGCGACCAATGAACCAAGACGTAATCTGATCACGTGACTTGTAGTCCAAATCGCCTGGCGACTGGGTCGCCAGCATGAGACCNAGGCCAGCGGATCGCGCACGCTTTAGCAAACTCTGTAGCGGCTCAGCTGTAGCTGGCTTCCCGTTGGCAGGAATATAGAGATCGGCTTCGTCGAACATGACGACGGCTTGAAGCTCGTCGTTTGGATTGCGCTGACAGAAGCGGAGGGCCTCAGATAGGAATTGTGCCACCCAGAAGAGAATATTCTCATTGTCNCCAAGGAAGCCCGTNTAAATGATTGAAAGGCGTGTCCGGCNTGGCCGTGCGTAGGCGCCAAGACCGAGCAACGCATCCATGCGCAGGCTTTCGCCATCCGTATCGAACAACGACGCATTGCGATAACGTAGACTATCAAGCTGAGCCACCAAATCGCGGCGGATCTTGCCTGATGGGTCCATCCGTTGCGTGAGATCCGTCAGTTCCGGATCNTCATCTTCAAGGAATGTAATCAGATCTGATAGCGAGACTTCATGGCTGGATCTNGAGCCAAGAATGCGCAGGGCAACGGAAAGCGTGCCCGACTGCTTCTGGTGCGTTGCTGACTTTTTCATGTGCAGCATATCACCCAATGCTGCGGCTGAAAGGTTAGCAAGCAACTGCTGTTCGTGCTCTGGTAATTCATTCATGCCGTTCGGCAGCAGANTAATCGAAATTGGCCGGCCGGAAGCACGCCCAGGCGTNTANACGGCCACGTCGATGGCATCGCCGAGCTTTTCACGCTCTGCCGTGCGTTCGTTGAGCTCGCCCTCATCAGCACGCCAAACGTCTGGGTTGGCATAGCTACAAAGGTCGCCCTTGCGGTCAATCAGGATTGCTGGAATGCCACGTGCAAGGAACTGCTCGATAAGGCTAAGAGCGAGTGTCGTTTTACCGGATCCAGATCCACCAAGAACGGCTGAGTGACGCTTCATAACGCCACGATTGAGTGTAACCGGCTTCGTNGATGTNAGTTCACGACCGGCAAAGATACTGTTGACGTTATCACCGTTCTCATCGAGCAGAACAGAAAGTGGTAGATCATCATCATTGTCAGGTGTTGGTTCCGACGGTGATGTCGGTGGAACAGCGCCAGAGTTCCAACCAAGCCAGTCTGCCCAAGGAGCACCTGAGCTCGTCGCGGTATTCTCACCTGGTCGCAAGGGCGTAACGTTAGAGGACGGGCTAACAGCATCAAAACCATCGGTAGGTGGTGCTGTCAGTGCAGTTAAATCCTGGCCCGCTTCGACCAGCACAGGGGCGCTGTCGTTTTTCCGGTTCGCGTGCGGAAGCGGTCGACCGAGAAGGTCCAAACGCAGCAGCTGAACAACGGAGATGAGGCCAGACATGAGCTTGGCCTGCTCAAACCAGTCGGCAAAACCTGGGTCATTTCGGTGGTGCGCATGGAATTCACGGATCATCATCATGCGCTCCCACTCCGGGATCGGCACGAAAACAGAACGGCCGCCATTGTCGCGGAATTTCCGGTAGGCCTGTGCGGTTTGGTTCTTCTTGTTTGGTGGGAAATCACTCGCGCGTAANAGGTAGCACGTGCGGCCCTGCATCGTTGAAAGAACTTTGTCCAGCTGTCGCTTCAGGCCGCCGCCTTGGGTTGGGCGATTGCACAGGTAAACCCGTGCATCATAAGAATGACCGGTNGGATGCTCGACGGTGATATCAATAGCTGGAAGGTCGTCAGCAATCTCAGAACGCTTTGCTGTCGTGATGAGCTTGCTGTCCCATTCCGCAGATGTCAGCCCCAATGATGCGACGAGAACATCAAGCAAATCTTGGTCTGAGTTGGGCATTTCTGCTTCGGATGCATTGCAGAAACTGTCCCACATTTCTCGATAGTCNATCGTGAACTGCGGTTTTTGCGCTGGTTCATCATTNTGCGAGGCAAANCCAAGCGCATCTGCGAGTGTGGAGATAAAGTTAGAGCNGCCGGGTTGCTGCTGCTCGTTACTTTCATCGTCATCTTCGTTGCGAATTCTGTTTTGGGCCAGTTCAAGAAGACGGCGAGTGGATAGTCCGGCAAATTCTTCGAAGAATTCCGGTCCGAAAAAGGCGGATGGATCTGGGAAACTAGGACCATCCGAATGCTGGTTGGCCTGATGCTCCAGTCGTTTCGCAATGATCTGGCGAGCTTCATCTGCTGAGCGGCTCTCGTAAAGCGCAACAGGTCCTGACTTCTCAATGCGATCAATGTAGGACTGGTGCAGCTGCGNGCGCGCCTGTCCGTAAAACTCTTCGAGTACCGATATGATGACAATNGACGACGGTACGCGGTTGGCAATCTGCATCAGATTGCCAACGGCTTTGGTGAAGCGTTCTTCAGGATCGTCAAAATTCCGAAGGTCTTCAACTTGATCGATGCAGAACACAAGCGCGGCATTGTCCACGACCGACATAATAGCCCCGATCGCCTCTATGATCTCGAAGGCGCGGCCATCACCCGTATTCGGATCAAGTGCTTTGACGCTCTGCAGGCTTAGTTCGTTAAGTTCGCGCCCAAAAAGGTATTGGCGGACGCGTTGATCAATCCGTGGGTCNCTGCGCTGTAGGTAGAGAAGCGCGCGCACAATATTGATGTCGAGTTCTTTGTCAGCGAATTGCTCGTGAATGACGATGTCATCGGCGAGGTTCAACACAAGCATAGCAAGTTCGGTCTCATTGAGATTGTCCTCGCGAAGCTTCTGAACTTCATCGGCTGGCAACGCAGTCTCAACCATCAACCTCGTTAAGCGTGCGAGCCCGCTCTCGCTCGCATCATCCGGGTCGTATGGTTTCTCAAGCGAATTGACCAGACGGCGCAGAAAGTAGTCTGCATAGTTTGAGATATCCGGCGTCATCTGCGCGTAGCCAAAATAGGCTTGCGTGCTCCGATGAGCTCCAGTTCTCAACGCCCGTATGAGATGTGTCTTTCCCGCGCCGGACTGGCCGTGGAACAACAGTATTCGGCCTTGTGATGCGCCGCCTTTACCACTCGTGATTTTGTCAAGCAGGCCGTAAAATTTGCTGCGTGCAGCTTCGTGNACACTTTGCACATCGACCGGGTCTGCTTGCCAGACATCATCTTCCCACGTGATCGAATGTTCGAACGCGGCTGCCAGAACGTCGGGATTTGTCGCCTCTTGCGTGGCAAGCTTCATCGAATGTTGCTCCCGGATCTTAAACCCAGGCCCTCGTNATTTGCTAAGTCTTTGTCAGTCATCGACGCGCACGTAGTGCCAGACTGTATTTTTATAGTTGATCGCAGATTCCTGAACGTCCTTGGCTTTGTCTTTCGATCGCAGATCTGCGTTGGCAAGCATAATGTGCCCGGTACGATGAGCTTCTGCCAGCATGGCTTTGAACTCAATTTCGGTGACGCCCCATTGCGGGTGAGTACTCTGAATTGACCGCCAGACATGCGAAATGAAAGCCTTCATATTGCCCNGCCAGCCTTCGCCGTGCTGCTTCGCAGCAGCCTTAACGGNTTTCGCAAAGCCTTGTAGATCAGGACGCGACGCAGCTGCCGGCTTTGGAGGCGGCGGGCTCTTGGACGCTACTGGTACTGGCNCTTTGGGCGTCGGTTTCAGGGACCGGTCACGGCCAAGTGACTCGTCAATCTTGCGGCCAAGCGAGTTTCTAAGAATAGCAAGCTTGAGTGAAGCGGCGTCGGATTGAGCAGAACCACAAGCTTCCGCTGCCAGGGCAGCGATAAGCCGGGTGTCAGTCCCGAAATCTCTTGGTTTTCGGGCTAGTTGACCAGCAAGAAGTCGGCCTGCNCTGGCACTTAAACCTTTGCCTGAAGAAAATTCGCTTTTGAGCTTGTTACCAAAAGCCCGCTCCAATGCGATTGCTGCCAGAGCACTCCTTAGCTTTGAAGGAGTGCTGCATTTGCGCGGGGATAGCTGATACGCCTGTTGCAAGATCGCAGCGCGCAATCCATCGGGCNTAGCCAGTTGTTCCGCACGACGCTCTCCGATATCGGAGAGTCCAAGAGCAGAAGCAACGAGCCGGACGTCACGTATCGTCGCCCAATCGCGCGGAATGCTTTGGCAGCCGAGATGAACTTTANCNATCTCTTGGCCCGAGTTGGTCAGCTTAAATCTACTCCGAGCAGCTNCAACTGCGCCTGAAGCCAATGCTGCATCCAGCCCGGCATCAAGCATCCCTCTGAGCTCAGAAGGAGATAGTTTCTGCGAAACCAGGGCCCCGATGTCCTTGATGAGCTCGGCGCGCGTCGCGCCACCTTCGACAGCCAGACGGCAAAGGATGGCTCCATCCAGTGGACCNTCTCCGGCAATCTCATCANAATTCAGGGCGCGCAAGGCGTTGCCCATAAAGCTCCTCCGCAANAATGGCACTAGCGCTNTCTCCGCTTTGGNATGAAACGAAGAAGCGAATTGTGGTCAAAGCCACTGAACGCGAATCACTGAAAATCAAAGCAATTGTGGCTCGATTTGCCTTCATTTGTCCAATCGGCCGATGCAACTCAAGTGTCTGATCAACAGGATTGCNGTTGAGTGTTGCAATCAAGCGTAGCATTCGAGGCCGCGATGCAACGCTTTAGAATTGCCGTCGGCTGAACATGAGTCTGCCCAAC
Source organism: Filomicrobium sp. (assembly GCA_002689605.1). GTDB lineage: Bacteria > Pseudomonadota > Alphaproteobacteria > Rhizobiales > Hyphomicrobiaceae > Tectiglobus. The sequence continues at coordinate 7,759 of NZGY01000083.1, read as the reverse complement.
TTCTGTCACGCTCTTCTNTGCTTACNGATTCGCAGCGTTGGTTGTCGCTAGTTGGCGAGAATAACGTCGGGNGNTCACGGTAATTTACAGCAAAANCCGTCATCGTTAACGGACGGTTAATTTATTTGCTGAATTTTGCTGGATNAACTGNCAAGTGCCNGAGTATGTGTGTGAGGATTGTTGTGCGCGTTGTTGTTCCTGCGTTGTGCGCCGCTGCAATAGCGGTTGCTGGTTGTAGTTCCGGTTCGGGTTCTGTTTTCCTAGGGTTGAACGATTCGGACCGACCACGGGCATCCGGCCAAGGTCTCAGCGGCGGATTTGCGTCTGGATCATCTAAATCTNCAAAAAAGAGAACACGCGTAGCTAANCGTAGTGATGCTGCGCCAGCAGGCNCTTATCGCAAGGCGCCGCGCGGTGCNTTNGCNGATCGTGACTACACTGGCAGTCGCCTAAATACTGAGGCAGCTCGGCGCGCGATCAATAATTACCGCAAGCAGCACGGCCTAAAGCCACTCAAGATCCATCCGCTGTTGACAAAGGCCGCGAAGATGCACTCCCGAGATCTAGCCAAGTGGGATCGGATTTCTCACTTTGGATCTGATGGCTCCAATCCCTGGGACAGGGTNAAGCGTTCCGGTTACAAGGCNAGACTTGCAGCTGAAAATGTCGGTACGGGCCAAGCGAGTCTNGACGAGGTCATGGCTGGTTGGAAAAAGAGCCCGGGNCACAATAAAAACTTGCTGCTTCGCGATGCCGAGCACATGGGTATCGCATTGGTGCAGGNACCCAATACAGAATTTCGGACATTCTGGACGCTGGTTCTTGGATCGAAGATCTAGCTNGTATTAGAGAACGTNNCGATCAATATTCCATCTATCCTTTGTGCGGCCAGACGAGTTGGGCGGCGCTAGCGGATGATGAGATGCTCTAGAGCCCGATCGTTTCAGATGGAAGCGCTTGGGGCATCCATCTGAAACGTGAATCGGTCTCTAAACTTATTGAGTAGAAAAAGATTCACGTTCCGGCCAACAAAGTCAGCAAATCGAAAGGTGGTTCCATCCGGAACGATCTTGTTCTTAGTCAGCGCACTCGGAATGGAAGGTTCGACCAAATTCTGTCAGCCAATCCCAGTCGGCTCCAGGCGAACCAGCAGTTCAAGAAAGCGGCTGAAGCTACGGCTATCGCAGTTGCGGATGCCGCGCCCATAATGCCGAAATACGGTGTCAGCACGAAGTTCAAAACAACGCTGAGCACTGCGCCAACACCCAATGCAACAGCGCACCGTCGTTGTTCACCCATCATACTGAGCAAGAATTCTGCTGGCCCGACCGCTGACCGGGTCAGGAAGCCGATCACGAGAACAAACATCACTGGATAGCCTTGCGCAAACTGTTCGCCAAACAAGGAGAGTAGGGGCAGTCCCATCGCTAGAATGACGAGTGCTGCACCAAGTGATGGCCAGAAAGTCCTGTTGGCAGCATCCCTGACAAGTTCCCTCAATTCCCCCTGATCGCCGCGTGCGTGTAGGGCTGAGAACCGGTTTGCCACAGCGCTGGCTACTGCAAAATGAACAAACAAGATCAGGCTCATGGTCTTTGCTGCCGCAAAGTAGATACCGACCAGTGTTGGCTCGACATACCGCGAGATGATCAAAACGTCTGCGTTTTGCAGGAGCATTTCGCAACAGCTGATGACGAGCAGTGGAAGCGCAATCGCGAACCAGGCTTTGAAGTCGAATTGTTTGTCGGCCTTAGGAACAGCTTCCTTGAGTTTGCGGTCTAGCCATAGAGTTTGAACAATAGCTGAGACCCAGGTCGCGATAATGGCCGCGGCCACAGCTGTCGGCGCTGGCATGTCACAACCTAGCAGCCATGCCGCAAACATAACTGCCAGAACCAAAAACGGTCGGAGAACGTAAGGTGGAAACAGCGCCGAAATCATCCAAGCGTTGCCACCGCCCACGCCATCCTGAAAGTCACTTAACGTGTAGAGCGGGATGCACACGAGTGCGAGGAAAAGTGGAAGGACTTGTTAATGTGGTACAAGATCTTGGAACAGCCAGAGCGCCAACATGCCTGCCGCCGCAATCGCTGTAGACAGGCCTAACGAGAACAGGTGTCCGCCAAAAAGTACACCTTGCAATTGCCCGAATTCGCCAGTCTCGCGGTAGTGTGGAACCAGCTTGATCATTGCCGGGCCAAGGCCTGCGTGGGAAATACCACCGAGAACTAGGACCCAGGTCCATACATACACGTATATGCCGTACTCGAATCCTCCCATCCATCGAGCTAGGAAGATTTGCGAGAAATACAGCATCGCAGCACTNGCAACNCGGATAGCAAATGCGAGAATGGCATTGCGTTGCNTGCGCGCGCGCTCNNATTGCCCCCGCATAACGTCGAGCGCAAGCTCGGGCAGTTGCCTTGCNATNTCAGCTAGCGATGTTGTTGCGAGAGGAGTTGCCATTGGCTTCCAGGTATTTGCGGGAGNTNCGCTATCGANANTTTAGCTAATCTGGGCACGCTCTTTGAGGCGCTTGCGCGTACGTTGACGTACGCGAGCAGCAACGCCGGCCCAAGCCCAGGAGCGGCCAGCATCGCCAGCCAGGCAGTGCTTTGTTGCGAAGAAATCAGCAATTTCTTCTGCAAGAACGCCATGTTGCGCCTCAAGTACTTCAACCATGCTCAACACGTCGGATGGCGTCGGCGTCGCGTCAATTTCTGGGTGCCAGCCTGTAGCGGTCATGTGTGACTTCTTCCAATCAAATGAATTCGAAACATTTGAAGCAATTTCAAAGCCAGTCTTGGATTTCCGTCGATCCGATTGCAAAAAGCTCTTTTAATACGGTGCAATCTGCGAAATCGCGCAGTGGGTAAGAAATCTATGAGTTGTTCATAAGCGTAGGCTATTTGGCATCTGTTCCAGAGCGGACCATGATGCTACAACTCGCGCCATGGTACTGCTTCAGAACGAAACATCCATTGATCGCTTGACAGTAATGTCGGATGCCACAGCGGAGAAACGCTCATGAAAGTTTGGACAACCACCAGTATCCTCTTTCTGGGAGGACTATTGATTTCGGCTACTGCTGCTCAGGCACAGGTCGATGCGTTGCCTTTGCTGGAGTCTTCTTCTGCATCAGATACCACTCAGATGCGGAATGCGCGTGGATTGCAGCTTGTACAGCAGATGCAGAGCGGAAAAGGCACTGAACAGCAAAGTAAGCCGGAAGAGCCAGACCATGTACCTGGATGCCGATATCAAGGTGGAGAAGATTTACAGCTTCTGGTTTAGACCGCAGCTTCGTTNGCGCTGGAAGTGGTCGAGGGAGTTAAAGCCCGCCGTGTTAGTCTCTTGGCTTTAGTCCAAGGGCTACGGCGTTAGCCGGCTTTGACACTGTTGCCGACTTTTTCAGAGCCTTATTTTGACGTGCTTTGGGCTTTCTGCGTCGGATCTTTCGACGGCGACCACATACCTTCGGACGCAGGCTCGTAGTTGCAGCTGACTTNGTTGATGCTGGGACGGCATTAATGCCGCTGGACTGGAAGAACATCTTCCAATCGTAGGTATTGAAACCGTGCTCCAGTAGGCTCGCTGCTCNTATGCCCCGTGTGCTCCCGGATCGCTCACCCAGTACCACAGCGACCAACTGCCGACCATCGCGCGTTGCGGTGGCAACAATGTTATAACCGGAATCGCAGATGAAACCGGTCTTCATGCCATCAGCGCCCTCAAATTTGCGGAGCAGTGANTTGTGTGAACGCAGCCGGCGTTTGCCAACACGCATGGACGACAGGGTCCAATAGTTCGCGTACTCTGGAAAATCCTTNATGACGGCTCTGGCGAGTCTCGCCAAGTCTCGAGCTGTTGTTACTTGTGCCGGGGACGGCAGCCCATTTGGATTGACAAAATGGGTGCGCGNCATGCCNAGCCGNTTGGCTGTTGCGTTCATCTTGGCAACAAACNGGTCATGCGATCCGCCAACAGCTTCTGCCACGGCAACAGAGATATCGTTGGCAGATTTGATAATCACTGCACGTAGTGCAAAATCCAACGAGACTTCTGAGCCAACGGCCAAGCCAATTTTGCTAGCTGGCATTTTATGTGCGAGCTGCGAATAAGGAATCTTTGATTGAAGAGTAAAACGACCGGCTTTAATGGCCTCAAAGGCAAGATAGGCCGTCATGATTTTGGTGACNGAGGCTGGATGCCAAAGTCGGTCTATTTCCTCAGCATATAAAACTTTGTCATTCGCAGGATCATAAAGCAATGTCGGGTTGGCCAGCGCGCGCGGCACTAGCAGCAGGACAAAGGCCGAGAGGACACAAATTATTGTTCGAAGGCGCATGTTGTTTGAAACTGTCCAAACCAAAGNCCATCCCGACTAACACGATGCTGCTCCACCCTTCAATCCATATAGCGCGGTAAGATTTGGAGCGGTGTTCTTATGCAACGCAGTCTGCGGAACTTGAGTGCAGCCACAGCCGTGGAGACCGGTTCATTGCGGGGCCCCAATCTGCGGCCGTCAAATCTAAGGATAGGACATCAGCTTAAACACATAAGAGATCAAAAGCTTCAAGGGAGTGTATCTAAGGATCGATAGAAGTAATCTCCATTTCCAATAAGAGTGGTACCGGTTCCAGCTAGCGAAACAGCAGATCGAAGCCAGATTTCATGCAGATAATTGACGCACAAATCCATGTTTGGGGCAGCGGTTTGCCTTCAAATCCATCGCACTGGCAGGTGACTTCGTTCAGTACTGACGAAGCCGTGAAAATGATGGATGAAGCCGGTGTCCATGGCGCCGTAATCCATCCACCGAGCTGGGATCCCGGCGCAGATGAGATGGCATTTGAAGCCGTCAGGACTTATCCCGGCCGCTTTGCCATCATGGGCGCGCTGCCGCTGGACGCCCCGGACACGCCAGATAGGATCAAGACCTGGCGGCAAAAGCCTGGAATGCTTGGGCTCCGCTACGTGTTTCTCCATGATCCGGCGCGGCAACGGCTTGTCGACGGCGACTTGGACCGGCTGTGGGCGGCCTGTGAGCGCGCGTCCGTTCCGATTTCGGTTCTGGCCAATGACACACTCGATCAATTTGCGCGTATCGCGGAGCGTTATCCCGGTCTGCGGATCACGATTGATCATCTCGGTGGCCGCGGTGGATTGACGACGCTCAAGGATCACGACGCGATGGAGCACATGCCGACGCTCGTTCAGCTCGCCCGGTTGCCTAACGTTGCGGTGAAGGCAACAGGTGCCCCGGGATATTCCAGCGAAGACTATCCTTTTCCAATCATGCAGACCTATCTCAGGCAGATCTACGATGCGTTCGGCCCGGAGCGCATGTTCTGGGGCACTGATATTTCAAAGATGCCCTGCTCCTGGCAACGCTGCGTGACAATGTTCACCGAAGAACTCGACTGGCTGAGTGAGCAGGATAAGCAACTCGTCATGGGCGATGCGATTTGCAAGTGGTGGGGCTGGCAGCGTTGAAGTTCCGCGCGCAGTCTCATCACCGTAAGCTTTGAAAAGCGGAGAACCAAGAAGTGAGTGCCCTCGAAACATTCGAACCGGTTGTTGGCCCGAAAGGCATTCTGACCGACCCGAACGACATCGCACCTTACGCTGTTGATTGGCGGAGCGCCTATCAGGCAACTCCTGTCGCGGTCTTGAAACCGGCAACAGCCGAGGAAGTAGCGGAAGTTGTCCGCCGCGCTGCCGAGCAGGAAACACCAATTGTACCGGCCGGCGGTCGCACGGGCCTATGCGGGGGCGCCGTCGCACTTGCTAACGGTCCGCCTTCAATCGTGTTGTCCATGGAGCGCATGAATAAGATCCGAGACGTTGATGCGCGCGATTTTTCCATCGTCGCCGAGGCCGGCTGCGTCGTGCAAAACGTGCAGCAGGCCGCAAGCGATGCCGGCCGGCTGTTTCCCATTCAATGGGGTGCTCAAGGAACCGCACAGATCGGTGGTATGCTGTCAACCAATTCTGGCGGCATCCGAACCTTGCGCTGGGGCAATGCGCGTGAACTGGTTCTTGGCCTCGAAGTCGTTCTGCCCGATGGCCGCATATTGGATGATCTGCGCCGCGTTCGCAAAGACAACAGTGGCTATGCGCTACGCCATCTCTTCATTGGTGGTGAGGGCACACTGGGTGTTATAACCGCGGCCGCACTGCGCTTGCAGCCAGAGATCAAACGCGCAGAGACGGCCTTCGTTGCCGTCCCAAGTCCCGACGCCGCGCTCTCGCTTTATGGCCGCATGATGGAGTCCGGTGCCGAGCTGATCGCATTCGAGCTTTGTGGGCTTCACACCATGCAGACCGCCGAGCGCTTCGGTGCCGACCTTAAGATGCCGATCCCGCTCAACAGTCCTTGGTTCGTGATGGTCGAGATTTCTGCGGCGCACGCCAGTGTACCTCTGCGGGAAATGATGGAGGAGACACTCGGCGCAGCGATGGAAGCCGGCGAGGTGACTGATGCTGCATTGGCTGAGAGCGAGGCTCAGAGACTAGGCATCTGGAAGATCAGAGAGGACTATCCCGAGTGTTCGCGGATGGCCGGGCCAATGGCAGCCACGGACACAGCGGTGCCGGTTTCAGCCGTGCCGGAATTTCTCAATCGGGCCATCAGCAAGTCTCAGGAGCGTTGGCCCGACGGACGCATCGCTGCCATCGGTCATGCTGGTGATGGCAATATCCACTTTGGGCTCCAGGCGCCGGAAGGATGGCAGGACGATCGACAATCCTGGATCGAAAAGACCGATGGCTTCGAGACCTTGGTCAATGAGATCGCCGTTTCACTTGGCGGCAGTTTCTCCGCCGAGCACGGTATCGGCCAATCCAAGCGTCACGCAATGCAGGCACACAAAGACCCGATCGCGCTTGATGTCATGCGCGAGTTGAAGGCAGCCCTTGACCCCAAGGATCTGATGAACCCTGGCAAGGTATTTCCTTGATTGCAGTTCGAGGGTCCGCAGGCATTGCTGGGGCAGAAATAATTCCTCTAGAAGCTTGGCGTGCCTTGGTTTAATCAGTTCGGTGAATTTGGTCCACGTTAAGTGTTGAGCTATGCGAGCCTTCGGCCGTTGGATGGTAGGTTGTCTTGTTACAATCGCTTCGGTTGTTCTAGTCGGCTTTGAGCAATCCGACGCTGCAGCGCCTAAGCGAACGACGACAATCGCAAAGGTTGAAGCGTTGATGGATCAGATCGAGCAGCGCCGCAAGCGGTCCGCGCAATCTGGTTTGGTGTCGGCCCCTGAGTCGCACGAGGAGCACCGATGCCCTTCATATCTAAGAGAGGTTCAGGCTAATCATCTTCAGCGCCTGCTCCGTTCTCAATAACTTCCCACAGCCCAAGAAAATCACTCAGAAGATTCTGCGACCCATTGAGCTGTGCATCGAAAGCTAATTTGGGCTCGCCCCCGAGCGTCAATAAAAATGTCCCCCAGTGAAACATAATATCCGATCGTCGGATCGAGACGACACTAGGATGGTAGAATAATACATTTGAGTCATTCGTGTATCCGTTCTTCCTCATAGCGTGACGTATGTAGCTTAAAAGCGTGTTTTGATAATTCTGGGCTGTCCTTGACTGAATAAATTGATTTATTATGATATGGAACTTTACTTTATTATTTACTCCTCTAATGCTGTCTATTGTTCTGGCTCTGTTCGGCTCTGATGTAGTTTTCCCTTCTAACTCCTGGCGCCGGCGAGGCATTGGCGGGGCGTAAGTCGCTCGCCGTCACGTTCA
>NZGY01000082.1 GCA_002689605.1 Filomicrobium sp. | reverse complement strand
GCCTCTTTGACTACACGCTTCTTGAATGTCTCGCTCCAGCGGCGACGAGCAATCTTCGATCTTGATGCCATGGGTCCAGCCTGTTCCTATCCGAGCAGGCATCATGGCTGGAATGCTCACGTCGTGTAAGGCGGGTCAGACCGGACGCTTACGGCGAACCAGTTGTCTTTGATGCAGCTGCGGCAGGCGTCTTTTCGCAGGAAAAGCGCCGAGAGCAAACGTCGCAAAGCTTCAAAGAATTCTTCAATGGGAACTAGTTCCCGAACGTGAGTAGAGATGATGATGAAACGTACAATGAACCAAGAAGAACGGGCGTAATCGCCGCCCGTAGCTTAACTGGCCTAGAGCCCCCGACTTTCAATCGAGGAGATGCGAGTTCGAATCTCGTCGGGCGGACCAACCAATACTCATCTCCAGTTCATATCAATTCCCTTATGCGAGTTGGAGAGGAAGTCATCTCATCTGGCTCATAAGTAGAGCATGTGAGGACCAAAGCCCGACAGACTGTCGGCAGTAACAAGGAACGAGATCGATGTCACGTCAGCTGAAACGAAAGCGCAATAGAACCTAAGCGCCTCCCTGTGGGGCGCATGATCAATCACGCCCCTGTAGCTCAGCTGGATTAGAGCGCCGTCTTGCGATGGCGGAGGTCAGACGTTCGAACCGTCTCAGGGGCGCCATTATTTCGCTCACGCGTATGTCTCGCTTTGCTCGACCGTTGCGCGGGCGCGCGCCAACGGCGCGGGTCGCGTTCGCTCCCTAACTCAAAGGCTCGTGTCAGGGAACAACGTGACCCGGCTGATTACAACTCGGGTGTTCCCGAATTGTGAATGTTGGCGACGACATCGGAAACATCCGATGTCGTAAACCGCCCCGCGGAGGTGCCCGAGCTGGACTTTGTCCAAGCGAGGAGCAGCACTGTGAGCGGAGTCAACAGCGCCCGTAGCTCAATGGACAAGAGCAGCCGTCTTCTAAGCGGCAGCGTGCAGGTTCGAGTCCTGCCGGGCGTTCCAGATAGCGCTCGTGGCCAAGCTGGTTAAGGCAGGGGACTTTTAATCCTCCATCGTGAGTTCGAATCTCACCGAGCGCACCAATAACACTCATTCGGAGAAATGAGAGACAACATGCGTTGAGCCCAGGGACAAGTTCTCAAGGGAGCAACGCGACCCGCGCCGTTAGCGCGCGCCCGCGCAACGGTCGAGCAGAGCGAGACATACGCGTGAGCGAAAACGACGCGCCTGTAGCTCAATGGACCAGAGCTCCCCGCTTCGAACGGGATGGTTGGAGGTTCGAATCCTTCCAGGCGCTCCAAATTGAGGTCGGCGACCTGGTTCGCTCTGAACGAAGCGATCGGTCGAAGACGTAGGACGGAACGAGACTTAAACAGGTGTGTAGCAAAGCCAGGCCTAATGCAGCGGGCTGTTAACCCGTGATCGTGAGTTCGAATCTCACCGCACCTACCAACTACAGGAGACTGTCATGAGACTCTATCGTCAATGCAGACTACGCCGTGAACACATCACCGGTACCGGCTTCGAGCAGTTGGTTACCTACCTGCCGGTGCAGGGCACAAACGGGGTCGAGGTGATTGCTGGTCGCGTGGTGTCTCTGCCCGAAGATCCTGACAGCCGTCCTTGGTTGATCGAGCATGCATCCGAGCAGCTCGTTGATGAGATCTTCATTCGCCGCAAGCGCAGCGAAGGTCGAGATCGGCTGGCAACCGTCAGCTGAGTTGGATTGTTGACCGCCAAAGCTTTTGGGGTTGAGATATGTGACGTCGCACTCGCAGATCATCGGCAGTCACCAACATATTCTGGCATGGTGTTAATGGCAGCACGCCCGACTGTTAATCGGTCAGTCCTGGTTCGAGTCCAGGTGCCAGAGCCATTTGTTTCATGAGGCTTGCTCATCTTTGACAACTTGATTGATTTGCTCATCCTATGTCGCGAGCAGTGTCTTGAGTGAGTCTGATGAAGTGAACGTCCTCTTTGTGTGCAGCAAGAACCAGTGGCACAGCCCGACAGGTGAACAAGTATGGCGGCGAACACCAGGCCTGCAGGTGCAGTCGGCGGGCACAAGCCGTTCCGCGCGCCAGCGATTGACGGTCGGTGATATTCGCTGGGCTGATGTCATCCTGGTCATGGAGCAGAAGCACAAGTCGCGTATTATGGCGGACTTCCGTGATGAGGTCCGATACAAAACCCTGCATGTTCTCGATATCCAGGACGACTACAAGTACATGGATCCAGAACTCGTCAAGTTGCTACGAGAAAGGTCTGCCCCCTACCTCCTTGCAGAACCTGAGCGTGACTAAACTGACCATTATTCGTCATCGTGATCGATAAGCATCCTTTACCTCTTCAGGTGTTAGGCGCATTCGGTTAGCGTTGCGGTCGAGATAGCTGAAGGTGCNTGCCTTGTGCCAAGCCAACCTTGCCAGAGAGGGGNAACTGCGATGCNAAAAGATCGATACGGCAACGATATATCAACATCCTCGCAAGCGGCNCGCGATGCCTATATCGAAGGAGTGGATTGCGTCCTCTCTGCAAATCACGGCGCAGAGGACGCATTCAAGCGAGCCATCGAAGCTGACCCAGCGTTCGCACTTGCGCATGCGNGTCTTGCTCGATCATATCAGCTGGTGGCGCNTGGTAAGGACGCGGTCGAGGCCATGACTATCGCGCGGCAAAACATGTCCGGAAGTTCAGAGCGAGAGCAAAGTCACATCGCNGCCCTGGATCATCTCGTAGGNGGTAANGGNGCTGCNGCTTACAAAGCAATTGTCGCCCATCTGGATAGNTATCCGCGAGACGCATTCGCAGCACAGCCCTGCACAAGCGTGTTTGGACTGATCGGATTCAGCGGCGTTGCCGGACGAGAAGCGGAGATGCTCGCGTTCATGCATCGCCTCGCCCCGCACTATGGCACNGACTGGTGGTTTGATTCNCTCTACGCNTTTGCGCAGGTCGAAGCCGGGCAAACCGANNTTGCGGTCGAAACCATCGAGCGATCGCTTGCTGCAAACCCGCGCAATGCCAACGGTGCGCACATAAAATCCCACATTCATTATGAGCGTGGTGAGACGAAAGCTGGTTACGACTACATCAGCGAATGGCACAAAGACTTCGACAAACGAGCCCCGCTACACTGCCATATCAGCTGGCACATAGCATTGTGGGCTTTGGAGCAGGGCGACGAATCTCGCGCCTGGCAGGTCATGGAAGACGAAGTCATGCCGGATGGTGCATGGGGACCACCGATCAATNTCTTAACTGACNCCGCATCCTTCCTGCTCCGTGCCGAGATTGCCGGCTGTAAGCCGCGCCCGGATTTGTGGAAGAAGATCAGCGACTACGCCGCGCAATCATTCCCTAATACCGGTTTGGCCTTCGCCGATGTGCATGCAGCTCTGGCCCATGCAATGGCAGGCAACAGTGATNCGTTAGAAAAGGTCATCACTGACGCGAAAGGCCCAGCTGGTGAAGTCGTTGCAAAGATGGCTGAGGCATATCGGTCATTCGCCAGGCAGGACTGGGCAGATGTGATTGNACGGCTATCACCGACCATGTCAGAGCACGAGCGCATAGGTGGTAGCCGAGCGCAACGCGACCTGATTGAATTCACGTATCTCAATGCACTTCTAAAGCTGGACCGTGCCGAGGAAGCGCAGCGGATGATTATGATGCGCCGGCCAACCAAAGTGGCTGGGCATCCNGTTCATGGCTTGCACTGATTTTGAGTGGTTTTCATAGGCTGGGCCGGCACCCAGCCTATGATGATCGTTTGTGCCTTTGGAACCGAGTGTCANCACGGCGTGGGCCACTGANGCGGTCATGNCGNCCACACAATCCGATNGAGCCAAAGTCAAGCCGTCAACGCTTCAAGTTCCTTGACGATAGCTTCACCCATTTCGGTTGTTCCAACTTCGCGCATGTTTGGCTGCATGATATCGCCGGTCCGGTAGCCCTGCGCCAGAACATTGGCNATGGCTTTATCNATNAGNTCAGCTTCTTCTGNAAGGCCGAACGAGTAACGCAGCGACATGCCGAACGAACCGATTGTTGCGATCGGGTTGGCTTTGTTTTGTCCTGCAATGTCCGGAGCCGAACCGTGTACTGGCTCATAGAGCGCTGATGGCCTGCCGGTTGCNGGATTTTCAGCACCAATGGATGCGGAAGGTAGCATGCCGAGCGAGCCCGTCAGCATGGCAGCAGCGTCAGACAGCATATCACCAAACAGGTTATCGCAGATCAAAACGTCGAATTGCTTTGGATTGCGAACCANCTGCATCGCACAGTTGTCAGCGAGGATATGCTCCAACTCGACATCAGGNGCATACGATTTGTGAGTCTCGGTAACAACCTCGTTCCAAAGAANGCCGGTCANCATCACATTACGTTTTTCAGCCGAATGCACCTTGTTGCTGCGCTTCCGAGCAAGGTCAAATCCAACCTTGGCAAGCCGTTCGATTTCAGAGGTCGTGTAGAGCGTCGTGTCAACAGCGCGCTTCTCACCGTTCTGCAGAGTAACGACTTCCTTGGGTTCGCCGAAGTATGTACCGCCGGTCAGCTCGCGCAGGATTAGGATATCTAGGCCCTCGACAATCTCTCTCCGCAGCGACGAAGCTTCCGCGAGCGCTGGATAGCAGATTGCCGGTCGCAGATTGGCGAACAAATCCATCTCTTTGCGCAATCGCAGCAAGCCAGCTTCCGGTCGGCGATCAAAAGGCACATCATCCCACTTGGGACCACCGATCGATCCAAAGATAACCGCATCGGCGGCCATTGCTTTGCCGAGAGCTTCATCCGTGAGCGGCACGCCATGCGCGTCAAGCGCTGACCCGCCTACGAGCTCGGACTGGGTCTCGAAAGAGGCTTTATTTGATTTGGCATTGAGGAAGGCCAGCACGCGCTCGACTTCGGCCATTGCCTCTGGGCCAATGCCATCACCTGGCATCAAGAGAAGATTGTGTGTCGTCATCGGTCTTGCCTTCGTGGAATGATGGAACATCAAGCGTCCGTGCTATCGCGCCGTTGCGTGGCGCGCAAGCAGGAATGGGATAAGTGAGCCTGCCGGCAGCAACCAGCCACCGATCGCCATTAACGGTGCGAGGATTGCTGANAGCGGNGCCAACAGCAAAAAGCCNTTNATCATNAANANNGTNCCGANNNCNCCNAGNCCNANGCTNAGNANGATNGCNAGNNCNCNACCGGTGACGATCGCGACAGAGGCCATAACGATTGCNATCTGCAGGAAAGCCATACCGTAGTCGAAGTAGGGGTCCCTTTCGAGAGCCANNTCCCTCACCTTCTCCATCGCCTTGGCGCGAACGAATAACTCGTCGAGTCCTTCGTTGCGCTCCTTGTCGGATGTGAACTTGGCGATGCGGCCTTTGTANTCCGCCAAATACTTGTCAATAGCANCGCGAAGCTCGGCAGGCATATCTGGCTTCTCGGCCAACTGGCGCTCAAGATCATCCTCCCACATCATATAGTGCGTGCGCCGGATGTTCTTCGCCTGGAAGAACGCCCAGAGGTTGGTCGCATCTAGGTTTGCTTCCGACGCGTCCTTGGTCGCATTATTCCCGCCCATATTGCAGGTCGCCAGAAGTACGGCCAGGATGGCGATATAGATGCCGATCCACTTTGCCCGCTGCTTTTCACCGTCGTCCTTGTTCGGATCTGTGAGTTCTTCGATGACCATAATGCGATCCCCCAATTACTCTGGCGCGCAGGAATAGCGCCGATACAACTTGGCCAGGTTGCTTACTGGCTTAGCAATGATTGGCCGGTCATATCTGCCGGCTGCGCAATTCCCATCAAATCAAGCACTGTCGGAGCAACATCTGCCAGACGCCCGTTGCTGACTGCCATGTCGCCTCGATCGCAGTTGACCAGAATAGCCGGCACCGGGTTGAGTGTGTGTGCGGTGTGCGGAACGCCTGCGTCACGATCGAACATCATCTCACAGTTGCCGTGGTCTGCTATAATCAGCATCGTACCGCCGACCTCAACCAGGNCCTGTTCCAGTGTCCCAATGCTTGCATCAACGGTCTCGACGGCCTTCTTTGCAGCTTCCAGATCGCCGGTATGGCCGACCATGTCGCCGTTGGCATAGTTGATGATGAACAGATCGAATTCGTCTGAGCGGATCTTCTCAGCGAGCTTTTCGGTCAATTCCGGCGCTGACATTTCCGGNTGCAGATCGTAGGTCGCGACNTTGGGTGAAGGAACCAATAGGCGTTCTTCACNCTCGTTCGGTACTTCTTCTCCGCCATTGAAGAAATAGGTCACGTGCGGATATTTCTCCGTCTCCGCTGCTCTGAGTTGACGGCGTCCGGTACTTGAAACAACTTCGCCAAGCGTGTTGGTAATAGGCTTTGGAGGAAAGATCGTCTCGCAGATCTCGCCCAGCCGGTTCGAGTAAGTCACCATTCCCAGTGCTGCAGCAAAGGANACGACCCGTCGTCGTTCGAACCCGTCAAAGGCTGGTTCAAGAAAAGCACTGAGAAGTTCGCGGACTCGATCAGCTCGGAAATTCGCGTAGAGTATGCCGTCGCCGTCTTGCATTCCGCCGTAGCCGATCCGACTGACAGGCTCGATAAACTCGTCCGTTGTNCCAGNCTCGTANGAGGACTTNATTGCNTCGCACGGACTNTCAAACGANCCAGTCGANTCACCTGAGACAATCAAATTGTAGGCGCGCGANACGCGTTCCCACCGGTTGTCACGATCCATTGCGAAGTAGCGGCCGCACACCGTAGCTATGTCAGCGCCGCTCACNTCAGCAGATNGATTTTTCAAGCTGCGCAATATAGTCAGCGGCACTTTCTGGTGGAGTATCGCGGCCATCGGTCAAAGCGTGGATATGAACTTGAATGCCAGCGCCAGCGACGATCTTGGCTAACGCGGCAATGTGGTCTTGATGCGCGTGCACACCGCCCGGTGAAACCAGTCCAACAAGATGGCAGGCGCCACCAGAGGCTTTGAGCTTCGCAATGAAATCATTGAGTTGCGGCGATGCAGCAAGACTGCCATCGTCAATCGCACGATTGATCCGTGGTAAATCCTGCCAAACAACCCTTCCTGCGCCGAGATTAAGGTGGCCAACTTCCGAGTTGCCCATCTGACCATCCGGCAAGCCAACATCTGCTCCGGAACACGCAAGCCTTCCCATTGGACAGGATGCAATCAATCTGTCCCAGTTGGGCGTTTCGGCAAGAGCAACAGCATTGTCCTCTTTCTCATTACGCAAACCCCAGCCATCAAGGATACACAAAACAACGGGGCGTTGAACGCGAGGCAGATTCTGCTCTTNAGGCATGTTTTCAGTGTTCCGTAAATCAGCATCGCTTNGGTCTTTAAAGCNNCGATGCAGGTCTGCGGGTCTTATAGACCGAGCACATCAACCATTGAATAGAGACCAGGATCTTTGTCGCGTGCCCATAGCCCGGCCTTGACAGCTCCCCGCGCGAAGATCCCACGGTCCGTTGCGCGATGTGCGATTTCAATGCGCTCGCCGTCAGCNGCAAATATTACGGAGTGCTCTCCGACAACGTTACCACCACGAAGTGATGCGAAGCCGATATCGCCTCGGTNACGCTCACCCGTCTGGCCATCACGAACGCGGACGCTACGATCCTTTAGGGAAATGTTGCGGCCATCAGCTGCTGCTTGTCCCAGCATAAGGGCCGTTCCGGATGGCGCGTCCACCTTATGGCGNTGATGCATCTCCACGACTTCTATATCGTAGTCTTCATCTAGTGCAGCAGAGACTTTCTTCGTCAGCTCCAAGAGAAGATTGACGCCGAGACTCATGTTTCCGGCTTTGACAATGGTGGCCCTTTTTGCTGCTTCAGCAATGGCAGCTTCATCAGCCTCAGAGAAGCCGGTCGTTCCCATGATATGAACAATGCCTGCCTCTGCGGTNAGACCAGCAAATGCCACCGAAGCGGCNGGAACAGTAAAGTCCAGGATGGCATNACAATTGGCAATGACGTCTGCAGTGTCTGCAGTCACGTTAACGCCGATAGAACCGATTCCAGCNAGAACCCCGATGTCTTGGCCCAGCTCAGCGGAGCCCGCTTGTTCTGTTCCNCCGGCAACTGAGCAACCATCAACGCTATTGATAGCGCGAACTAACTCTCGGCCCATGCGGCCTGCGACGCCCATAACGGCAATGGCCATATCGCTCATCGGCTATTCCTTTTCCACGCGGACGTTTTGCAACTGTTTTGAATCAATAGCCGAGCCGTGTCAAAGCAGTTGAGTTAGTCTGTGTTGTTGGCGCGCTCTAAAGCCTCGGCAATCATGCGCTTTGCGGTGTCCGCGTGACCCCACTCCTTGATCTTCACCCATTTTCCGGGTTCAAGATCCTTATAGTGCTCAAAGAAGTGTTGGATCTGTTCAATAGTGATCGACGGTAGATCAGTATACGTCTGGATTTTGTCGTAGCGGCGCGTGGTGCGGAAACTGGGCACGGCAATAATCTTTTCATCACCACCGCCGTCATCTTCCATGATCAGCACGCCAACTGGGCGGCAGGGAATGACAGCTCCTGGAACGATTACGCGTGTATTGCACACAAGCACATCAATCGGATCGCCGTCCTCTGACACTGTGTGTGGCACGAAGCCGTAGTTACCAGGGTATCGCATTGGCGTGTAAAGGAAGCGATCTACAAACAGTGTTCCTGATGCCTTATCAAGCTCGTACTTTATGGGCTCGCCACCAACCGGTACTTCGACAATGACGTTGAGCTCCTCGGGCGGGTTTTCACCTGGAGTAATGGCGTCTATGCGCATGCGACCTGCCTGTCTTTGTTGCTGGCAATTGAAATACAATATCGTGCAGCGGTACTAACTCAGTTTTGACCTTGAAAAAACGGCGAACTTTTCTCTTCGAGATCAAATTCAATCCCGCCACCCAAAGCCCATTTTTTCGATACGTTCACCAGCCATCAACTCGTACGACGTAGCAACAGGGCGGCCACCCCGACGCCAGTAGAACTGCGCGGCGGAATAGTTTGCTGCGAGAGCCCAAACTATCAGACCGCGTCGGCTTTGTTGGTCCAGCTGATATCGACAAGCCTCGAAAAGAAACTCGCCAAATCCGACACCTTGGAAGTCAGGTAAGAGATACAGCTCGTAGATTTCACCCTGCAGTGGGCCCTTGTAGCGCGCAGCACCACAAGTCGCGTATCCGATGATCTCGTCGTCGTATTCTGCTGTCAGAACCGTATCACGTGAGCGGAGTGTCCGACGCCACCACGGCAAACCGCGTGCCTGTATCATGTTATCGAGATGCTGTTTGGGAACCATTCCGGTGTAGGTCTGACGCCAGGCTAATTGAAAAACCTGGGTCAATCGTTCGGCATCGCTCCGATGTCCGGGCCTGACTTGGAATTTCGAACTGGCACTGAGCATAACAAACTGACCTCGCTAGGGGCAAACACTAGGGTCCTTTGATTGGATATGGAAGCTTGGGGATCAAACAAAAAGCCCGCGGAGATCATACCGCGGGCTTTGGGACTTAGTCAGTCAGATCAACAGTGAGGGTAAGCTGCTTAGGCTTCCTTCTTCATCTGCTCGAACGACTTGGCAGCAGCGGCGTTGAACGACTCAAATGTCTGCTTTGCAACTTTTGAAGATAGATCGAACAGCTCCTTTGTCTGCGCACTCATTGCTGCAGCCTGCTGTTGTACAAAGTCGGCCTGGAGACGAGTAGCCTCAGGAACAGTCTTTGCCTTTGCAACTGCCTGAGCAACCTCGAACATGGCTTCCGTGTTGGCAGAAGCGTTTGTCATAACTTTTTCGCCGATGGCCTTGGTACCAGCGTGGGCAGCGAGCATTGCTTCTTCAACAGTGTTGACGTTCTCGCGGGCAACCGAGTTCAGCTTGTTATACATCTCACGGCTCTTGGCGACGCCGTCTTCAGCCATGTTCTGGAAGTTTTCAGGAATGCGAGCATCTTTGGCTACGTTGAACATATCCTGAGCCTGGCGGGTGAACTGCTCGTTCATGATCTGTGCTCCGGGTTAATACAACTGCGATTAGCAGCGTCATGGGATCTGGAAATTATGTTGCGACGATACAGTCGCGAATACCTGATATTCACTGTAAACTAGAGCAATTATTTTGCATTGCAACAATTATTTTGCGTTGCGAAGAGAAAAGATGATCGCATCAACATGAGATAGGCGCATATTAGCGGCGAAAAGGCAGGTATAACTGGATATTGTGCAGTGCAGCAATTTCGGTTCTGCTAGGTCAGGGACATAAAAATTCGTTCGTAGGCTGACGCTTGCGGGTCGAAGAGTATATCGGTCTGACGGAGCGGCCGAGCCAAAGCGAGCCCTTCTAAGGAGCGGCAACGAGAAAGTGCGACGTAAGTCTGTCCGTGTGCAAATGTTCCGCGACCCAGATCAACATAGACCTTGTCGAGAGTAAGGCCCTGGCTCTTATGGATCGTCAGTGCCCAGGCTAATCTCAGTGGAAACTGCTTGAATGTACCTGCTACTGACTCGACGATCTTGTCCTCATTTTGGTCGAATGCATAGCGCCGGTTTTCCCAGGAAACGGCTTCGAGTTCGTACTCTTTACCAGCGACGTCGATCCAAACTTGGCTTTCGTTCAGTTTGGCAATCTCCGCAAAAGTTCCATTCACCCAGCGTCGGTCTGGGTCATTGCGCAGTAGAATGACCTTGGCCCCTTCCTTCAGTGTTAGCGTTGCATCTGTTGGGTGGGCTTTGTCATTGAAGTCGCCGATAATGCCTGCTTCAAAAACAAATTCTTTGGCTGGCAGTGCATCCAGATAAGCCTTGTTGATCCGGTTTGCGGCAGCATTGGTCGGCGTCAGAATGACGAAGTCTTGGCCTTCCGAAAGCGTCCGTATCGGATTGACCTGGTCATTCAAAGTTTCGAGCTCACTCTCTTCCACTTCACCGGATCTGATTGCATTCAGAACGTCAATCAGCATCTCATCCGTTTGTCGAAAGACTTGCTGTAGCTCTAGGTACTGCGTGCCGGTACCCTCTGAAAGTGCAGAGATATTGAAGAAATACGGCCCACCGTGCGTATCCTCGAGAACGGCGGCTTCTTCCCCACGCACGACAGGCGGTAACTGCTGGAGGTCACCGAATAGCACCAGACGGACGCCGCCAAACGGCTCTTTAGCTCGCCCTCGGTTAACTCTTAAAGACTGATCAATCGCCCACATCAAGTCGGAGCGAACCATCGAAACTTCGTCTATGACCAAGAAGTCGAGCTGCCGCATGACGCGTCCGTTGCGACTACGGCGGATGTCCTCAGGATTAATGAGGCGTGGCGGAAAGCCAAAGAATGAGTGAATCGTCTGGCCGCCAACATTGATCGCCGCCAGACCTGTCGGTGCCAGCACGGCACAGGCTTCACCCATGACTTCCCGTAGCACTCGAAGTAGCGTTGATTTCCCTGTGCCCGCCCGACCCGTGATGAACAGATGTCCATCGCTTTCGAGCAGATACTGAACAGCCGCTTCGTATTCTGGCGTCGGTGTAACGTCGGCCGGCCAATCGATCATGGGCTCTGCTATCGCTTTCGGTGAAGATGCCTACACAATAGAATCTTAGGTTGCAGTTTTGTTGATTCCCTAAAAATGTAACCGAAAAATGAGGGTTCTAACGCAACTAATCTAAAAATTTTAAAGGTCGCATTTTTAAAGGTCGCATTAAGGATTAGAGCGCACAGTATTTGCACGAAGTCGAAGTCTATTGCGACTCTCGTCGATCCAAACTGCGGGCTCCGTTCGAGCCCGCATTTTTGTTTGTGCGATAGGCAAAGCCGAAATGAAGACTTGGCGAGTAGAGCAAGTCTCAGATACCGCTGATATTCTCAACGAAGCGCAACATCAGTGCTTATAGCGCTATAATCCTAAGCGGCTTTCTCCTTGGCGCGCTCGCGTTTCTTCCTTTCATTTGGATCGAGCCAGCGCTTTCGAAGGCGGATTGATTTAGGCGTAATTTCCACCAATTCATCATCCTGGATGTATGATAGCGCACGCTCCAACGGCATCTTCATTGGAGGGGAAAGGTTAATGTTCTCGTCCTTCCCAGAGGCACGAACGTTTGTGAGCTTCTTCGCCTTCAGCACGTTCACTTCAAGATCATTCTCACGTGTATGCTGTCCGACTATCATGCCCTGGTAGACCTTGTCCTGTGGCTCAACCATGAGTGGCCCACGGTCTTCCAGGTTGAACAGCGCATAGGCGACAGCGTCTCCATCGGAATTCGAGATCAACACGCCGTTGCGCCTTCCCGGAATGTTTCCCTTGTGCGGAGCGTAGCTATTGAACAGTCGGTTCATGACTGCCGTTCCGCGCGTATCGGTGAGTAGCTCGCCCTGATAGCCAATGAGGCCACGCGTTGGCACGTGGAACAAAAGCCGCTGCCGCCCGCCGCCGGATGGGCGCATTTCAAGAAGATCACCCTTCCGCTCAGTCAGCTTCTGCACGACCGCGCCGGAATGCTCTTCATCAACGTCAATTATGGCTTCCTCGATTGGCTCAAGCAGCTGAGACGTGTTCTCATCCTTCTGCATCACGACTTGCGGACGAGAGACGGTCAGCTCAAAGCCCTCTCGGCGCATTGTCTCGATCAAAATACCGAGCTGGAGTTCACCGCGGCCAGCGACATCAAATGCATCCTTGTCGCCGGTTTCTGTAATGCGAATAGCGATGTTGCGCTCAGCTTCTTTCAATAGGCGTTCCCGGATAACGCGGCTTTGCACCTTGTCGCCATCGCGACCAGCTAGCGGCCCGTCATTGATCCGAAACGTCATCGAGAGTGTCGGCGGATCGATCGGCTGTGAAGCAATTGGAGTTTCTACGGCCGGACCACAGAGTGTGTCCGCCACTGTCGAGTCAGTAATGCCCGAGATCGCGACGATGTCCCCGGCTTCACCGACGTCAATTGGTTGTCGTTCCAGGCCACGAAACGCGAGTACTTTGCTGACCCGCGCCGTTTCTACAAGCGACCCATCATGCCTTATCGCTTTGATTGGCTGGTTTGCTTTCACCGTGCCCGAAGTAATGCGGCCGGTCAGGATGCGTCCTAGGAATGGATCCGCTTCAAGCGTTGTCGCAAGCAGTCGGAACGCGCCATCTTCTACGACCGGCTCTGGGACATGGTCCAACACCAGGTCAAACAACGGGGACAGTCCCTCCTGAGGACCCTCCGGCTCAAGCGCCATCCAACCATCGCGCCCAGAGCCGAACAAGACGGGGAAGTCCAGCTGCTCATCGGTTGCGTCAAGGTTGGCAAAGAGATCAAAAACCTCGTTCAGAACATCTTGATGACGTTCGTCGGGGCGGTCGATCTTGTTAATAGCGACTATGGGCCGAATGCCCTTCTTAAGGGCTTTTGAGACGACGAATTTGGTCTGCGGCAGTGGCCCTTCGGATGCGTCGACTAGCACGATCGCGCCGTCAACCATATTTAGGATGCGCTCAACTTCGCCGCCAAAATCGGCGTGACCCGGTGTGTCAACGATGTTGATGCGGACATCCTTCCAGACAAGAGACGTGCACTTGGCAAGGATCGTAATCCCGCGTTCACGCTCGAGATCGTTTGAATCCATAGCCCGTTCAGCCACCGCCTGATTGTCTCGAAAGACGCCGGACTGCCGGAGAAGCTCATCGATCAATGTCGTTTTGCCATGATCTACGTGCGCGATTATCGCGATGTTCCGCAATTGCATGTGCGTTCTTTTCATATGTTAGGGAACTTGAAAATTGAACGCGGGGTAACACAACCGCGGAGCCATAGCCAGCAATTCACGAGCAGAATTGTGCAGTGCGGCATCAAAACTAGCACGCAACTTGCTACGAGCCCGTCAAGATTACAGAGCCCAAGGTATTTAAGCGGGAATGAACGATGTTTGATCGCAGCAGGACAGATAACGTCCGTCAAGTGAAGACGGCAGTGGCCGAAATTAGGGTATACGATGGACGAACTCTGAGCGGTAACGTTGTATTCTCAAGCAACGGAACACTGCTTGATGCTCTGAACGGGAATGAAGCATTTCTCGATTTTGATGCCTTTGATGGCCAGCGAGAGTACATTGCGAAATCAACATTACGCGCGGTCCGCCTCATTCAAGCGCCCGCAAAGCCTGCACTGTCGGAGACCAAAAGCAACAGATTTAACCCTTATGCCATCTTGCGCGTCGACCGAAACGTTGATGCAAAAACTTACGCTCAGCCTATTTGAAGCAATCAAAGAAGTATCATCCAGACAGATATGCGCAGGCTGACCTACCCGACGAGGTTCGCGACTATCTCCAGACGATGGCACGCCGCGTCAACACGGCCTACGAAACTCTTCAGTCGAGCTTGCCAGCTGAGAGAGCTGTCCGGTCCGAGCCCGTTTGGCAATCGGGCCAGTCTCGGAATCGATAAGATCAACCTACTCGGCGACGGCTCGCGCGCGAGCAGCTAATCGCTCGCTGTCGGACTTGAGCTGGCCACACGCAGCGAAGATATCGCGGCCACGAGGTGTCCGTACCGGGCTCGCATACCCAGCCCTGTTAACGATGGCAGCAAACTTCTCGATCTGCTCCCAATCGGAGCACTCGTATCGCGTGCCCGGCCATGGATTGAACGGGATAAGGTTAATCTTGGCTGGAATACCTGCCAGCAGACGCACCAGTTCACGCGCATCCGACAACGAGTCATTGACGCCTTTCAGCATGACGTACTCGAAAGTTATGCGTCGCGCATTGGAGAGTCCCGGATAGTTCCGGCATGCATCCAACAACTCTTTGATTGGCCATTTGGTATTAATCGGAACCAGTTCGTTCCGTAGATCATCGCGTGTCGCATGCAGCGAAATGGCAAGCATTGTACCTGCTTCGTCACCCCAGCGTCCGATCTGAGAAACGATACCGGATGTCGAAAGCGTAATGCGTCGCTTTGAGAGTGATATGCCTTCGTTGTCCGAGATGATCTCTATCGCTTTGCGCACGTTGTCGAAGTTATAGAGCGGCTCACCCATGCCCATCAGGACAATGTTCGTGATCTTCCTGGGCCCTTCCGGTATCAGACGCCTATCATTCAGTGGTTCCTGGCCAGGCCAATCATGCAACTGGTCCCTAGCAACGAGGACCTGAGCAACAATCTCCTCGGCAGTTAGGTTACGAACCAGTCGCTGCGTACCTGTATGGCAGAACGAGCAGTTCAGCGTGCATCCAACCTGACTCGAAATGCAAAGCGTTCCACGATCGATCTCAGGAATGTAGACGCACTCGACCTCGGGAGCTTTTTTATCAGTTGCCTGCTGGCGCAGCCTTAACAACCATTTGCGTGTTCCGTCAGTCGAGATCTGCTCGGTGGTTATCTCTGGACGCTCAATTGCGCATCTACTGGCAAGCTGGCTACGGGCAGCCTTGGAGATGTCTGTCATTTCATCAAAATCGAGGGCACCTTTGACGTAGATCCAATTCCAAATCTGGTTGCGTCTCATGCGCAGTTGCTTTGGTGCGATGCCTAGATTCACAAGCTCTGCGTCCAATTCTGAACGATCCAAGCCGGTAAGCGACACGCGTGGCCCTAGGTCAGCCGGAGCTTTACCTGGGTTACTGCCTGCTTCCTGAATTGCCATGTCCAATTGATCAACCATGCCTGCGATCTCGTTCAAAGTTCTGTGCCGTAGGGTTCCAGATGTAATCTCAACGGACTAAAAAACAAAATCGGGCGCCGCGAGGGCGCCCGATTGCAGAAGTTACGACCACAAAAGCCGTATGGCTACTTCNTCTCGGCTGGTTGCTTAGTTTTATCTTGATCAGCCNCTGCAGCCTTCTTTTCGGCCTTCTTTTCACCTGGCTTTCTGGCAGCTATGTCGGTTGGCAGGCCGCGCAANTTAGCAATCGCGTACTGAAGCTGTANGTCTTTTGTTTTGTCACGTGGGACGTAAGCAACTGAACCGGANTCTTCTTTTCCGTCCTTGCTCTCAGTCTTGAGGTGACCACGAAGGCTGGCTTCACCGCGTGGTTTGCGTTTCGCAAGACGCTTCTGGAGCTCTTCCGGGAGTTGNTGCTCAACAATCAAGTCNGGCTGAATGCCTTTTGCCTGGATCGAGCGACCGGATGGCGTGTAGTAGCGAGCTGTAGTCANACGAATAGCTCCGTTACGACCGAGCGGGATGATCGTCTGCACTGAGCCTTTACCAAACGAACGNGTGCCGACGACCAACGCGCGCTTATGATCTTGCAAAGCGCCTGCAACAATTTCGGATGCCGAAGCTGATCCACCATTGATCAACACATAGATCGGTTTCCNATTGGTGATGTCGCCTTCGCGAGCCTGTGAGCGTTGTGTCTCTTGCAGGTTTCGGCCTTTGGTCAGCACAATGGCACCCTTATCCAGGAAATCGTCGCTGACTGAGATCGCCTGATCCAGAAGACCGCCAGGATTGTTGCGGAGATCGACGACATAGCCTTTGATCTTACCACCAGCCTCGCGCTTGATCTTCTCAATGCCCTTCACCANGTTGGCGTGGGTTTGTTCGTTGAACGTCGNGATCTTGAGATAGCCGATCTCACCTTCACCTTCGAGCCCGGTCTTAACCGCGTTAATACGGATCACNTCNCGCACAATCTTGATGTCCAGCGGCTCATCGAGGCCTTTTCGAACAATTGTCAGCGTAATNGGAGTTTTTACGCGGCCGCGCATTTTCTCAACGGCCTGCTCAAGCGTCAGACCAACAATCTGCTCGCCGTCCAGATGCGTGATCAAATCGTTGGCGAGCACACCCGCCTTATNAGCCGGCGTATCGTCNATCGGTGATACCACTTTGACGACANCGTTCTCCATAGTTACTTCAATACCAAGACCGCCGAACTCACCGCGTGTTTGCACTTGCATGTCACGGAAGTGCTTTGGGCTAAGGTAGGCGGAGTGTGGATCCAGGGCTGCAAGCATTCCATTGATGGCAGATTCGATAAGCTTTCCATCATTCGGCTTTTCGACATAGTCGGTTCGAACGCGCTCCAGCACATCACCAAACAGGTCGAGCTGTTTATAGATCTCAGAATTCGGNGTAGTTGCCGAATAGGTCTTCGTGACATTGAAGATAGTCGTGATGCCGGCAANGCCGGCCATGATCATGAAGCTCCAAAACGCGAAGTCTGACTTGCGCATCAACCTTGCATCCTTCTCTGTCCCTTCGACCACCATGGACGGGGATCTATCGGCCTACNATTCTTCCGGAATTCTACATAGAGAACCGGAGAGCTACCTTTTTTGCGCCGGCTCACCCGTGGAGCCATTGAGCCTACAGGCTCAGCTGCGAGAACAAACTGTCCCAACTGCACATCCAGCTGGGATAAATTAGCTAGTANTACATGGTAGCCACCACCAGCATTGATGATCAATAGCTGGCCATAGCTACGAAAGCTACCTGCATACACAACCCAACCATCACACGGTGACGTGATCTGGGCACCATGCCGAGTCTTGATCACAAGCCCCTTAGACTTGCTGCCTTGTGACGTCTGCTGACCAAACTGAATAACCTGCTTTCCGGCTGCTGGCANAGGTAACTTAGCGAGCGCACGATGAAATGGTATGGCAGGTTCAAGTCGTCCCGGATTGGTTGATAAGGTGCCACCCCTCGGCGCCAGCTCAATTGGTGCTGGTCCAATCGCATTCGGGCTGAGCGCTGCAACCTTTCTTTGTGATTGCTTNGGAGCGTTCGGTNCAACTNTTTTGGTTTCGGGTTGAATAGTTGCCTTAGGTAANGNCTGTGGAGTTGGTTTANTTCCGGCCGCTTTGAGCTTCTTGTCATAGCGCCCAAGTCTGGTGCGCCGGCGNACCAACCGGTCATTGCTGNCAATGAGGTCGCTAAGGCTGGCGACCTTTTTTGTCGCCAACGCCGCGATTTTCCTGACGTCATCCAGTTCTTTGTTTCGAACGCCCAATATCTCGCGCTTTTGCTTTTTCAGGCTTGCGAGTTCGATTTCCGTGTCGCGGTAGGCGGCAACTTCCCGCTTGAGGTCAGCCTGCCTGGCCTTTGTTGCCGTTAGCAGCTTGACCAGATAGTTGAGTTCGTCGCGGAACGCGCTCGCCTGCTCTCGAAACCGGGGGAATGCGCGAGCCAGCAGCATTGCGCTGCGTACCATCTTCAGCGCATCACTGCGTTCGGTGACAATAACCGGAGGCGGATTGCGGCCGATCCGTTGCATGGCTCCTAGCAGGCGACTGATGGACTTGTTCTGGACAGACAGCTTGGCCCGTTGGGCTTTTTCCTGGCCAGCCAGCTTCTCCAACTCTTCTTCAAGCTGGTTGAGCTTAGCCTCACCACGCTTAGCCTTGTCGGCGGCCTTGATCAGCGACCCATTGAGCTTTTTAAGCTCGTCTTCGAGTGATCCAATTCGGTTCTGCAGGGCCTCTATTCGCGCCCGACTCCGTTCCAGCAACGCTTTATTAGAATTGAGTTCTTCGCGAAGTTTGACGCCACGTGTCGTCGGGTCGTTCGTGCCGCTGCTTTGCGCATTCACGGCGACTGGAATAGCGCTGACGGCGATAAATCCCGCCACAATGGCCGGGACCAACAGCCGGAAGCCGGTGAGGAAACTGGCGAAAAT
>NZGY01000081.1 GCA_002689605.1 Filomicrobium sp. | reverse complement strand
TCGGTTGGCGCCGCATGATTGAACGTGACGGCGAGCGACTTACGCCCCGCCAATGCCTCGCCGGCGCCATGAGTTAGAAGGGAAAACTACATCAGAGCCAAACATAGACAAGAGATGAACACAAAGTATTGCGGGCAAAATCCGGTCTTGGGTGCCATGGCGCACGCGCGGTTGCTGACAAAGCAACGAATATTGCTTGCCGATGATGATCATACATTTGTACATCTGGCTGAGGTCGCACTAGCTGCCATCACAGGACGCCTGGACACGGCAAATGACGGTGCAAAGGCGATGGGTCTCTTACTTGAGCGCGAATACGACGCCGCTATCCTGGACCTATCGATGCCGTTAACGGACGGTTTCCGTCTCTTAGCTTTCATTCGTAGCACCCGCCATCTTAGAGATCTTCCGGTGGTGGTAGTTACCTCAAGAAGCGACAAATATGCCGGAGAGGAAGTAGCGCGCCTCGGGGCGGACCTGATGTTGATCAAGCCGATCGTGTGGAGGGAATTTCCGCGCTACGTGAGCGATGCGATCCGCGGACGTGCTGCGGCAAAGATCGCAAGCTAAGCATAGTAACCACCTGGGATTCGTACTTCGTGCACATGCCAATCAATCTCGGCAAATGCTGTGGATTGATCAGAGGTTAGCCCCAAGGTCATTGTGTTCGACGGGCAAAGGCCGCTCATGGTCCATCGCGTTATAGGGTTATTTGAGCCTTTTCGTTATGCTGCAAGGCACAGACGAGTGGGTATGGCTTGGAGATCCGATCGCGCCGCCCCTTCAGTCTGCGCCTGTTGGACGTCCGATTGCGGATACGACTTGCACGTTATTGCTTGGACATTGCATCAAGCTGCTTGTTTGCCCGAAGACCGCATTGACGCTTCGCTTTCACCGCGATTGAGAAAGAAAATGGAGGCCTGCGGATGCGGCCTCCATTTTGCGTTTTTCTCTCAAGTCACCAACACGCCGGGCGCGTGAGGCAATGAGATGAAAAGATCTATTCCGCAGCTTCGCTGTGGCTCGCGAGGACTTGGTCGGCCAGGCGGCCTGTCAACTCTGACAAGTGATCGAACTTCGCGGTATAAGTTCCGACACCTGCCGTAACCGACCGCAATTCAATGATGAGATCTTCGATTTCAGACGCCGGTATCTGCGCCTGAACTTTATCCCAACCCGGCCAGCCGTCACGCCCATCAAAGCCAAGCATCTGTCCGCGCCTTTGCGAGATCATGGCATTGATTTTCGGTGTTGCTTCACTCGGAACCATCACATCAACTGCCATAACAGGCTCGAGCAGAACAGGGCTGCACTCCGGCATTCCTTCACTCATCGCGAGCCGCCCTGCCAGCCGGAACGCCATGTCTGATGAATCGACGGAGTGAAAACTGCCATCCTTGAGAACCACTTCAACATCTACGACCGGGAAGCCAAGCGGCCCGGTCTCGAGGTAGTCTTTGGCGCCGGCCTCGACCGACGGAATGTACTGCTTCGGCACGGCACCGCCGACGATGGTATCAGAAAACTTGAAGCCATCGCCTCGGCTCATCGGCTTGATCTCAAGCACCACATCACCAAATTGACCGCTCCCTCCGGATTGCTTTTTGTGCTTGCCACGAATGGTGGTGCCACGCCGGATTGTCTCCTTGTAAGGCGTTGCACGCTTGTCGCGATGGATCTCGACACCATAGTTTCGAACGAGCCTCTCCGCAGCAACGCGGAGATGCATTTCGCCTTGACCCTGCAAAAGCATCTGGTGGGTGTCATGGTTTTGTTCGACGCGTAATGCAGGATCTTCGTCCACAAGCTTGGCGAGTGCCGCGCTCAGCTTCACCTCGTCCTTGCGGTCCGTGATTGCAATCGCTGATGCGAAAACCGGCTCCTGCTGTTCCGCGCGTTCAATGTCTTCTACTTGCTCCTTGTTGGTCGTTATGGTGTCACCGGTCGCGATATTGTCTAGTCGACCCAGGCCAACAAGATCTCCCGGTTGCGCTTTGCCACGCTTCTTGGGTTCCTGCCCAAGGACATCAAACACACCGGAAACCTTGTCCTCTCCGGAGGCACTGCGAACGGTCTCTCCGTCCGAGAGTTCACCATTCAAAATACTAGTGACGGTTAACTTGCCTGCATGTGACGTGTGAATGGTTTTGAGGGCCAACGCGGCACTCTCCGGTACTTCCACGAACAGGCGTTCCACTGTTGTCTCAACAGTCGGTACTTCATGGCGCAGTGCCTTCAACAGGCGGACAATTCCATTGCCATGCTCAGCCGAACCAAGGAACACCGGACAGATCTGCCCGCTTTTCATTTCAGCCGACAGGTCGTCGAATACCTGATCGCGCGGCGGCTCCATATCAGACAGCAACTGCTCCATGAGTTCATCGTCATAGTCAGCCAGCTTCTCCAACATCTCAAAGCGGGCTTCCTGTTCACGATCGGTCACGGAAGAGGGCATCTCTATGACCTCTGACTGAGCATGTTCGCGGTAGACGTGTGCTCTCTCTAATGCGAGATCGACAAATCCTGTTGCAATGCCGTTCTCCCAGATCGGTATCTGGCGTAAAACGAGAGGCAGAGCGCTTGCCGGCTGTAGGATGGGAATGAGATCGCACACGGGGGTATCGAACGTATCGATCTTGTTGAGAAACAGCATGTGCGGAATGCCGTTATTTTCGAGGTATTTGAAAATGACCTGAAGTGCTGCAACGCGTTTCGGGTCTGGCTCGCACACAACCACCACTGCGTCGCAAACCTTCAAAGCATTGAGGCCATCCTGTTGAAACTCAATCGAGCCTGGACAATCGATAAAAGAAAATGTGTCACCAAGNTATTCTGCGGTCGCAAAGTTCGCTTCAACGCTCATGGCGTGCTCGCGCGCTTCTGCNCTCGCGTCGCCGATTGTATTCTAGTCTGTGNCCTTGCCCTGCCGTTCAATAGCGCCGGTTCGCGCTAGGATGGCTTCAAGAAGTGTGGTTTTGCCACTCAGGAATGGTCCAACCAGAGCGATGCAGCGAGTGCCACGACCGGTTGAACCCCTTGTTCNAGCGGNTTGCCCCATTTTTTCCTCCTTTTGCCCAGACGTCAGCGAATGCCGCGCCCGCGCCTGGGANGAAGGCGCGACCCCTTCATGTTTGCGCTGTATTGCCGCAAGCGCAAGCAGAGAAATGACTCAAACTGAGANTCTNTTTTTTGCCGGTTTCAGCAATGATTTGGCTAACGCTCTGATTGCTTGAGACCTAATCANCGCAAATGATTGGACTGGTTGATTTAATATTGAACAGNAACCCTGGCGTGAAATTCCAGTGATGACTGCAACTTGATNACAAGATCCAAAAATTAACCAAAAACCGCTTNNCNTGCGGCAATTTNGCAATGACTAATGCTGGAACTGTGGATAACCAAGTTCTGTATTTTTGTTTGGGTTACTGAGTATGCCGCATCGGAAGTTGAATAAGGCAGCACGGGCAGCTGNCTTCGCTATGGTCAATCAGGACAGTTTTGAGAACCAATCTCAGTTTTTTGTGCGATTGGACAAAGAAGNCAACGAGGCTAGTCCAACAGAGAGCACTGGTANATCTGCTGAACGCTCATCAATGACCCGGACATGGCTCAATTCGTTGTCGNTACGCGGNAGTACTGCTTGAAGGCGATGGCTCCGCAAGCCATTTGAGAACAACGTTGAGGTCTTTTGAAATCCAGAAGTGCCCCTGCCCATTGGTCAGGGTGACCCGACTATTTGGTATCGAATTCCCAAGTGCAACAGCTGCTGGAATCGGCACGTTGCGATCTTCGTTTCCNAGCCAAACCTGAACCTCGCTGGAGATCGTTTTGGGATCAAATTCCCATTTACGCGCAAATAAGTTCATATCGATAACCGGGCCATCACTGCCGAACCGCAAGCCTTCGGCGAAAGTCAGACCAAGCAGTCGACGCATTGATCGAGGACGCATGACTTTTTTGTCGGACGGTCCAGCCCGAACAATTGCGAGTGTTGCCGCCAGCGGTGGAGACATCAGTGCGATCGCGCGCAAGCATGTGAAAGTCGCACGTACCGCGCCTGGAATACGAGGCATGCCGCGGAAGCATAGGCGGTGAAAGAGGCCGATCTTGCCCGTCATNTGCGGATCTGCGAGTTCGGCGACAGGTGCCACCAAAGCCAAGCGTGCCACGTTGCTTGGGTAGCGGGCGGCGAGGGCGGCTGCAAAAGGTCCACCGCCAGATACGCCAACAATCGAGAAACGATAGGCATGACAATGTGCCATAAGGGCCAGTGCATCATCGGCAAACGCGCTGAGGCTTGGCGATTTATGCCGATCCGTGCGGCCATATCCCCAACGATCCGGGGNTATTAAACGCAGGCCGTGCTGAAGCGCCTTGTTATGGGCGACACGGTATTTCAGCCGTGAGCCTGGTGTTCCGTGCAATGCCAACACTGGCAGACCGCCTGGATCACCGTATTCACGCCAGCTCATTCGGCGGCCGTCAGCCAGATACATCTCATGATCTGTGTCAGGATCGGGCAAAGCCGTATTTAGGCGCTGCAGCACAGTTCATGGACCTTTTCATAGTCACGCTCTTATTTTTTGAGCGGTATTTATGACTGATTTCCCAGCCGAGAAGAGAAGTTCCCGACAAAAAGGGGCACTTGATCTAAGCGCCCCCCGCCAACTCAAGNTACCCAGGCTTCNTAGCCTGTTATTGCAGGTTACCACAGAAACGCTGGATACGCTCGCAGGCTTCTCTCAGCAAACCTGTCGATGTTGCATATGAGATCCGCATGTTGGGGCCCAGACCGAAAGATGAACCGTGAACACCGGCCACACCCTCGGTGTTAAGTAACTCCATCACCAAGTCTTCGTCTGTCTCGATTTTCTTACCGGACGGCGCCGTTTTGCCAATCAACTCATCGAACGACGGATAAACGTAGAAAGCACCCTCAGGCGTTGCGCACTTCATGCCACGTGCTTGATTGAGCATTGATACGACGAGATCGCGGCGCTCCTCGAAGGTTGCGCGGAATGTCGTGAGGTGATCTTGCGGACCGTTCAGAGCCTCTACAGCAGCCCATTGTGCAATTGTCGTGTTNCCAGACGTCTGCTGTCCCTGAAGCGTATCCATTGCCTTGATGAGCTGCTGCGGCCCGGCGCCATAGCCAACCCGCCAGCCAGTCATCGCGTAAGACTTGGACAAGCCATTGACGGTCAACGTGCGATCGTAAAGGCCGGGTTCGACCTGTGCGATCGTCACAAACTCGTAGTCGCCATAGGTCAAATGTTCATACATGTCGTCGGTGAGGATCCAAACATGCGGATGCTTCATCAATACATCCGTCAGTGCTTTCATCTCGTCACGCGAGTAAGCGGCACCCGTTGGATTGGACGGTGAATTCAGAATAATCCACTTGGTCTTTGGCGTAATNGCGCGCTCAAGTTCTTCTGGCTGGAGCTTAAAGTTGTTGGCCTCTGTCGCCATGGCCGTGACTGGCGTGCCGCCACACAGTGCAACAATCTCAGGGTAGCTCACCCAGAAAGGTGCAACACAAATGACTTCATCCCCTGGGTTCACTGTCGCCAGCATCGCGTTGTAAATGACCTGCTTGCCTCCCGTGCCAACGATTGTCTGGCTTGGAGCATACTCCAGCTCATTCTCGCGCTTGAACTTAGCGCTAATCGCTTCGCGCAGAGCGGGAATGCCTGCAACCGGCGGGTAGTTCGTTTCGCCACGCCGAATGGCGTCGATGGCAGCCTCTTTAATGTGATCCGGCGTATCGAAGTCAGGTTCGCCAAGAGCCAACGAGATGACGTCTTTACCCTGCGATTTCAGATCGCGTGCCATCTGAGTGAGGGCGATGGTAGCTGATGGCTTTATGCGGCCGAGCGCGTCTGAAATAAAGCCCATGATAAAGGTCCTTTCATGCGGGCAGGGGTAGACGCACCCCATTGCACGTCTTTCGTTCTGATGGGAAACCGGCGGACCATATTCCCGACTGCCTACAGATGCAAGGCCTAGCGGCGATTTGCATAGAGCTGAAGTGATTGGCTGATGCGTCAGAAGGGCCAAACCACCAGGATCAACGGTACAGCAACGGCTATGACCAGGATCTCAAGTGGCAGTCCCATCCGCCAATAGTCACCAAAGCGGTAGCCGCCGGGGCCCATAATCAGAGTATTGTTCTTATGCCCGATCGGCGTCAGGAAGGCACAGGACGCGGCAATCGCTACGGCCATGAGGAATGGATCGGGGCTGACATTCAACTTCTCCGCGACCCCAATGGCGACGGGTGCCGCGATCAAGGCCGTGGCGGTATTGTTCAGGACGTCAGACAAGGTCATGGTGACGACCATCAGGATCGTTAAAATCAGCCAAGGTGGTGCTCCGAACGCGATGTTCAGCAGNCCGCTTGCGAGGAACTCGGTTCCGCCCGTTGTCTGTAACGCCGCGCCAATGGGGATGAGCGAACCGATCAGGACAACGACCGGCCACTCGATAGCGTCGTACAACTGGCGNAGCGGTACGATGTTAAACAGGACATACAGGATTGTCAGGCCAGCCAAAGCCACCGGCAGATACATCAGACCGACACTGGCGAGCAGAATCGCAGCAATAAAGAGCCCACCAGCAAGCAGGGCCTTGGTACTGTCGGTTACCTGCAATCCGCGCGCAGCCAGCGGCAAGGTTCCCATCCAATCCGATGCCTCTTTGATGCGATCTTCTGGTCCCATCAATAAGAGGACGTCTCCGGCGCGAAGGTTCATGTGCCGGACACGGTTGGTGACGCGCCGACCTTCACGAGAAAGCCCGACAAGCCACGTTCCATAATAATCGTGGAGCTTGACGCCGGCAGCGGTCCGGNCCTCAATCGTTGCACCTGGTCGGACNACAACCTCCGCAATGGTGAGATCGACGTCTTTCTTCTTCCCGCCTTTGGTCTCGTCTTCAGTCTTTTCTGCGAGTTCGTAACCTCCGGCACCGTGTCTCAGCACGATTGCTTCCGGTTTTGTGGCTTCGTTGTCTTCACTTTTTTCGCCATATGTCAGTTCGAGCGCATTGACGNAGCCATCCAAGTTCTGGGCAACAGTTTCTATCAAAAGGATGTCGTCTGGCTTGATCTCGAGCCAGCGTGCGTAGCTCGGCATNCGCTGGCCATCGCGAATAAGACTNACAATGGCCACGTCGTGTTCATCGCAAGCGTCTTCCAAATCGCGCAGCGACTGACCGACCGCCTTTGACTCCGGACCAACACCGAGCTCGACCAGATAAGTGCCGAGTTCGAAGAGCTCCTTGCCAGCATCACGCTCCTGGGCTGACTTCGGTAGAAGCCGCCAACCNATCACAGCAACAAAGATAACGCCTACGATCGCGCATCCCAGACCCACCGGTGCATAGTCAAACATGCTAAACGGCTGACCGAGTTCCTTCTCGCGGATACTTGAAATGATAATGTTGGGAGGCGTTCCAATCAGCGTGACCAAGCCACCAAGTATNGTCGCGAAGGACAGCGGCATAAGGNTGAGTGCCGGCGATCGCTTGGCCTTCTCGGCAGCCTGAATGTCAANCGGCATCAGAAGTGCCAGCGCTCCTACGTTGTTCATGACCGCGGAGAGAGCAGCACCGATTCCTGCCATCATCCCGATGTGGCTTGAGNTACTGCGGCCGGCCTGAATGAAATAACNTGCGATGAGGTCCACTGCGCCTGAGTTGGCCAACCCACGCGATACGACAAGAACTAAGGCGATAATGATTGTGGCTGGGTGGCCAAATCCTTCAAAGGCTTTGGAACCCGGTACGATGCCAACAATGACGGTGACTACCAGCGCGCCCAGCGCAACNATGTCATAGCGATAGCGCCCCCAAATCAGCAGGCCGAACAGCACAGTAAGAATCGCGANCAGGGCGACCAGCCGGNAGTCCTCAGGAATCATTTTGTTGTTCTCTTCACAGTCAGAAAATTGACGCGCAAAACTAGAGCATCAGCGCCGCTGTTGGAACCGTTCGCACAATTTCCGCTGAGCAAAAGCCACGAACACTATCGTCTCAAACATCCCTGCTACGCAGAAAGCACTTGCAGTCACGCACTTCCCCACGATCTCAACGCAAGGTTCGTGGTAGGAAAGACACAGCCATTCTGTATTAACAAATTGTCACAAAATTCCTGGGAACAAGCCACATTCCGGGCGCACGCCGGCCCAACTCGCATGGCTTTATCNGATCAACGCGAGNGNACAGCCACATTAGAACTCGGAATGATCAGAAGTTGGAAAGTGTTTGATGACTAGACGCAGATCGACAACTCAGAGAGCGGCCATGTCGTTGTTCCGATCAACGGGTCGAGATTTCGTTTGCGCCTTCGTCGTCTTTGTCCTCTTGTTCGCCCTGATGGCGCCAGAGAGCAGCACTATCAAATCTTTGTCAGCTTTTTCCGTAGCAGCTACCAGTCCTGGCATTGAGTTCCCGTTTACAGCCCTACCGACCGCACCTTTTGAAAGTAGCGGCTACCGCTTTTCAGACTTCGTTAAAGCGATCCAACTTGAGCCCGCCAGCGCCGCACACGCGTCGCAATTCACCATGATTCAGGCGGCAGCGCTGTTTGCAGCGATGGTTGCATTTAACCTTGCTTTTTTCAGACACCTGCGTCGTGTCCACGCCTCCTCACGGCGCGGTGCGCGGAGAGGAAACTAAGATCCCCCGCCAGGGCTCGCAAGTTTTCTCTCCACAACTATATTAGACCTAGGTGCCGTTCCTGGGGTACCGATACTGGAGAGTTGCTATGACGGGACTGACGGTCATCTATTCGCTAGCACCAAGAGTTCTAGCGCTTACCGCATTGGTTGCGGCTTTCGCAGTTGGCTCGTTATTGTCAGAACCTGAACTTCTTATGCGCACCGCTTTGACTGCACCTTTGCCGTCCGGACAGATCCTTTACGATGAGGTGGCGGATCAACCTGATCTAGAAGTCAGCAAACTCCTAGCCGAGCATAGTTCTGACGAATTGGCCTCTTCGCCGCGCATCTTCTCTGCAGATCTCTATGGCCATGTGGCTCGTGGAGACAGGATCCCGGTCGCTTTGGCCCCCAACAAGCTTGGCCTTATTGATGTTACCGATGTGCGTGAGCTTGGTAAGTTGATCGTCCCTGGTTCCGGTCAGCAAGTGCCCGGCGACTATTTGCTGTTGACGGGACGCGTCGTTGGCAGTGCGAGCTCCGAAATTGTTCGTCTTGTCGTGAATGCCAATGCGAAGCCACCTTTCAACGCGATACGAGCTGATGATCGGCGTAGTCTGTAGTTAATATCAGTCCCAGCTGCTTACTTAGCTGAACTTTTCAACTGACGCTCACGCCTTCCATATAGTTGTTTGGGCAGCGGATTCCGACTGTGTAAATTCTGTCGCCATTGAGTACCAGCTTTCGCTCTAATACTTGCGCTAAGTGCTGATGGCTTGCGATTGCTCTCAATATG
Organism: Filomicrobium sp.; assembly: GCA_002689605.1. Lineage (GTDB taxonomy): Bacteria > Pseudomonadota > Alphaproteobacteria > Rhizobiales > Hyphomicrobiaceae > Tectiglobus. The sequence goes on along the minus strand of NZGY01000081.1, from coordinate 40,942 downwards.
CGGTTTTGATGGGTCTTGTTTAGAGCAGGTGCCGGATCATACATCCTGCGCCAGTACGACGAGGGCGACAACAATGAGACTGAACCCGCCAACATTGCTGATTTTCTTGATCTCGTTGATCTTTGCACTGGTGGCGATGGTAACGAAGCTCGGATATATCCCCGTTCCTCGCTATCTTCCGCACCAGGAATATTGGCTCGCAATTACGGCCTATATGATCCTCGTTGTTGGCGTGCTCTTCTGCGGACTTTAATCTCGCACTTCACCAGCTCGCACTGGTTTCTTCTAGTATGAGGCGATGATCGCGTACAGACCTGAGAACACCACAACACCGAGCACAGCTAGTCGAAATCGCCCTTCACTCAACTGGCTTGATAATCGTACGCCGACCGAGGTGCCGACGACGACAAAAGGTGCAAGTGCTGCCGCCGTCCCCCAAGCTGATGATGGCATGCCGCCCATCGTGGCATGCAACATGGTGACCATCACATAACAAAACGCGAAGAATGTCAGAGACAGCGCGCGGCTGAGTTCCTTCTCCATGGCCGTCCAAGCGTTCAAGATCATGATCGGTGGTCCCGGCATGACGAGGACAGCTGTTAGAAAGCCGGTTACCGCTCCGGTGATGAGTGTGCTCCAGGTTGGGAGGGTTTCGTAGGATATCGAGGCGATCTTAAGCCGGCCGGTCTCATGCAAAGCCAGCATAGCAGCAAACGCAAGCAGCAAGAAACCGACTGTCAGTGTGAGCGCGCGCAGATCCAATGCCATGAAAACCGCAAGGCCAAACGGGAAACCAAACAGGCTTCCAACAAGCAGCTTCAAGAGAAGCTGTCGCGGAGCGTGGCGCCAAAGCTTCGGTACGAGCATGATGCTCTGTACCAGATGAATAACCACTAGTACCTGAATGGCTGAACTAGAGTTCATGGTCACCAACAGCACAGGCGCTGCAATTAGCCCGAACGCAAAACCGATCGCTGCCTGTATGCCTGCACCGAACATCGCTGCCATAGCCATGAGGAGAAATGCTTCGGCGTCCAATTCTTATTCCAATCTTTTGGCACCCAAAGCGTCCGTCCGCTCCGGCAGGTGATGCGCGCGCTTGCGGCACGCCCGCACGCAATCGTGAAATGCATTGCGCCCAGACGTGGAACTTCCGAATCCGTCGCCGCTATGACTTGCGTCCATGCCAATATCATGCTGCTTGCCATTGCAGCAATCTGGGGTCTCGCCTTTGTCTATCAAAAGACGGCGATGGATCACATCGGCCCCTTTTTGTTCCTCGCTGCGCGAGCCATGATTGCTGCTGTAACTTTGCTACCCTTGGCGCTCCGAGAGAGTTTTGCGCTGCCGACCAAACCGACATCGGGTTTTTGGGCGATATCGCTTTGCGGTGGTCTCAGCTTCTTTATCGATCGCATCCTTCAGCAGATTGGCTTGGTGACGGCCACAGTAACAAATACAGGGTTCCTGACAGGGCTTTATGTGGTCATCACGCCGCTCATGATGTGGCTTATCTTAAGACGGCAACCACGATTCTACGTTTGGCCTGCTGTGGCATTGGCATTTGTTGGAACCTGGTTCCTCGGGGGTGGTACCCTTAGTGGTTTTTCGACTGGCGACTGGTTGGTTGCTATTTCCGCGATCTTCTGGTCCGCGCACATGCTTATTATTGAGCACTCTGCACGCCACGCTCGGCCAATCGGCTTTACGACCGTTCAATTTGCTATTGTTGCAGTGCTTTCCACCATTGGCGCATTTGCGTTTGAAACAGTTTTACTGGCGGCTCTCACCGATGCAGCATTTGAAATTGCCTACGTGGGTATCTTGTCTAGTGCCCTCACGTTCACTTTGCTCGCCGTCGCGATGAAATATACGCCCGCCGTTGAAGCCACAATACTAATCAGCACAGAGACTGTATTTGCAGCACTGTGCGCGGTTATACTTCTGGGTGAATGGTTGCCGGCCATTGGCTGGGCCGGTGCTGGATTAATGTTCGCGGCGAGCCTGATAGTTCAGATTGCACCGGTTGTTATTGATCGACACCGAAAAACTGATACGAACACAAATAATCAGCAATAGTTTAGATTGTACGAATTGGCGTAAAACTAACACAAACATTTGAGTATAATNAGGATTGTATAGAGTGATGGCACACACCATCNNCTANGAANGACNGATTACCGTGGTNGGCTTTCNGTGACCACAGTTCGTCAAATTCGATGGGATCATCGAANTGCAAACGGCAGATCGATCAAGAGATGCTTGGGGTGGATTCGAGATGAAACTACAGATTGTTGCAGGTGCTGCTGCCCTCACCTCTGCAGGTGCATTTGCTCTTTCGACAGCGTTACTAGCATCTCCCGTCTATGCCAGCTGCAGNAGCAGCGCGAGAGCAGGTGTCGACTGGTCTGGCTGCCGCAAGATTGCAAAGTATCTTNAAGACCAAGACTTGAGCGGAGCAAACCTGGAGCGGACCAATCTCAGCCGCACCAACATGAAGAATGCAAAACTCACCAAAGCGAGCCTGAAGCGCGCNGACATCTCAAAAACTATTCTGCGAAAAGCCGATATGCGCGGAGCCAATCTTGAAAAGGCAGTCGGCATGCGGGCCTTTATGGAGGAAGCAAAGCTCAACTCGGCCAACCTCCAGAAGATCGAACTGTACCGCGCTCAACTGAAAGCTGCGGACCTCAGTAAATCCAATCTCGTTGGCGCACAGTTAGGTCGTTCAAACCTAACGGCGGCAAACCTTGACGGCGCAAATGTGCGATACGCCAATTTGGCTCGGACGGACCTGCGATTAGCTTCTNTCAAAGNGACTGATTTCACAGATGCCTATTTCTTTCGGACGCGGCTAGAAGGGATCGACTTGACTGCTGCCAAAGGCTTGACCCAGGTTCAGCTTGATCTTACCTGTGGCGATGCCAAGACAAAACTGCCAACAGGCCTGAAGCCCGGCAAGCAGTGGCCGTGTGAGTAACTTGTTTTTCGTGCAAGGCCATTGAGCTTCGCTCTCACAACACCTAAGATTTGATCTTGAAATCATATCTGGGTGGGAACAATGACCAAGAAATATCACCTTATCAGCTCGTTTACCTGACCATGGGTTCAGCGCGCCGTGATCCTAATGCGTGCAAAACAAGTTGAGTTCGAGGTTACCTACATCAATCTCCGAGAGAAACCGGATTGGTTTCTGAAGATATCGCCACATGGCAAGGTGCCGGTGCTGCTTGTCGATGAGCAACCTCTGTTCGAATCCAATGCCATTGCTGAGTACCTGGATGAAGAAGTTGCGCCCAGACTGCATCCGGANTGCTCCATCAAACGTGCACGCAACCGTGCATGGACAGATTTCGTTCCCACATTCTCGGCCGGGCTGAACGGTGTCACCTACGCGAAGTCGGACGATAACTTCGATGAGAAACTAAGTGCGGCGCGCAAAGTTCTGGATCGTTTGGAAGAAGCAATCGGGCGTGAACGCGACAATGATGGTCCCTACTTCAATGGGTCCGCCATTAGCTTGGTTGATGCNGCTTATGCGCCATTTTTGCAGCGATTCCGAATTGCTNATGATGTTTTGCAAACGAGCCTGCTGGGCGACTATCCCAAGGTTCAAAAGTGGGCAGACACCTTATTGGCTGACGAACGCGTGACATCAGCTGTCCCTGACAACTTCCCAGAAGAATTNCGGGCGAACCTGAANCGGCGTGCCACGCGTGCCTGGGATTTGATGGCAGCTGCCTAAANGCCTGAGGGTTTGCGACGGCCTGGTGTCAAGCCACCTGTCGCAAACCTGTGCGGCATCTCATAAGNCGNNCGCTTCAAAGTTGATCCATCGCGCCTCTCACGCCATATTCGNGGCATGAGTAAGACNAAGTCAGCATCCGGCAAGGCNGCGGTTAAGAAGACNGCNGTTGCAAAGGCAAAACCAGCGAAGAAAGCTGCTAAGNCNAGACCTTCGCGCGGAAAATCGGGCAAGCCAACGCCGCCGCCCATGGAGACAGCTGCCGGCACCCCAAATGTCGGTGGCAAACAACAGGCCACGGGCGGATTTGGGGAAGCGCCTCAAGCCGCTTTTGACACCGGCNCAAGTGATATCTTGCCAGCCTTGCGCAGTGTTGCTCCCCGGCCTGAAGACTTCTCTCCTTCAGCGGCTCTCAACGCCCTTCTGACGCGACCGGAAGAGCGATCTGATAATGCGCAACAGATGCTGGATCGCCAGCCAATGATTGCGAGCCATCCGCTGGTTGCCGGAACGCTGCCAGANTTCATGCCGCACCGTCCGGAGCGCCCGGATAAGAGCGAAGGCGGCGTCAGCCTGGAGATTATCTCCGAATTCGAACCCAAGGGTGATCAACCACAAGCTATCGCCGAACTGGTTGAAGGTGTGAACACGCACGAGCGTGATCAGGTTCTGCTCGGTGTGACAGGATCTGGCAAGACCTTNACTATGGCGCACATTATTCGCGAGACCCAGCGCCCGGCNTTGATCCTGGCACCGAACAAAACACTGGCCGCGCAGCTCTATGGTGAGTTCAAAAGCTTCTTCCCGGACAATGCGGTAGAATACTTCGTATCTTACTACGATTACTATCAGCCAGAAGCCTACGTTCCGCGCACCGACACTTATATTGAAAAAGAAGCNAGCATTAACGAGCAGATCGACAGGATGCGCCACGCCGCAACCCGCGCCCTGCTTGAACGCGATGACGTGATCATCGTGGCTTCNGTCTCCTGCATCTACGGTATCGGCTCGGTTGAAACCTACACTGCGATGACGTTCGCCGTGCAGGTGGGCGAGCAAATTTCACAGCGTCAGCTCCTCGCAGATCTCGTNGCGCTGCAATACAAGCGCAATGACGGCAACTTTCATCGCGGCACGTTTCGTGTGCGCGGTGACACCGTTGAGCTTTTCCCNGCGCACCTTGAGGATCGTGCCTGGCGCATCTCTNTGTTTGGTGACGAGATAGAAAGNATNACTGAGTTTGACCCACTGACGGGCCACAAGACCGATGAACTCAAGCTTGTCAAAGTATACGCGAACTCACACTACGTGACGCCCAAGCCAACACTACAGCAGGCCATCAAGCAGATTAAGGAAGAGCTGCAGCAACGTCTTATCGAGTTGCACAACTCCGGGAAGCTACTTGAGGCGCAGCGCCTGGAGCAGCGCACCTACTTCGATATGGAGATGATGGAAGCGACCGGTTCGTGTGCGGGCATTGAGAACTATTCACGTTACCTGACCGGGAGAAATCCCGGCGACCCACCACCGACATTGTTTGAGTACCTCCCAGACAACGCCCTGGTGTTTGCCGACGAGAGCCACGTGTCGGTTCCTCAAATCGGGGGTATGTTCCGGGGCGACTACAGACGCAAGGCGACACTTGCCGAATATGGATTCCGTCTTCCATCCTGCCTGGACAACCGTCCGCTACGGTTTGAGGAGTGGGACGTAATGCGGCCNCAGACTGTCTATGTCTCGGCAACGCCTGGCGATTGGGAGTTGGAGCAAACCGGAGGAACGTTTGTTGAGCAGGTGATCCGTCCAACCGGCCTCACTGATCCTGAAGTTGAGGTTCGGCCGGCCAAAACGCAGGTCGACGATCTGATCGACGAAGTGCATCAGGTCACGAAAGCCGGATACCGTACTCTTGTCACCGTACTTACCAAACGAATGGCGGAGGATCTTACTGAGTACATGCACGAACAGGGTATTCGTGTTCGCTACATGCACTCAGATATCGATACGCTAGAGCGTATAGAAATCATCAGGGATTTGCGGCTCGGTGCGTTTGACGTTCTGATTGGTATCAACTTGCTTCGCGAGGGACTCGATATACCTGAGTGCGGCTTGGTTGCCATTCTGGATGCGGACAAGGAAGGATTCCTCAGATCCGAGACCTCTCTCATCCAGACCATTGGCCGGGCTGCACGCAATGTGGATGGCAAGGTCCTGCTTTACGCCGACAACATGACTGGCTCGATGGAGCGGGCAATTGCGGAGACGGATCGCCGTCGCGAAAAGCAAATGGCCTGGAACGCAGCTAACGGCATTACGCCGGAGAGCGTGCGCAAGTCGATCGGCGATGTCATGGCAAGCATCTACGAGCAGGATCGCGTCACTGTCGATGCGGGGCTCGCTGAAGGCGATGATGCGGCACCGCTGATCGGGCACAATCTCAAGGCAATCATCGAGGACTTTGAGAAACGCATGAAAGAAGCTGCCGCTGATCTTGAATTCGAAGAAGCGGCACGCTTGCGTGATGAGGTCAAACGTTTGCGTCAGACAGAACTTGCTGTTGCCAACGATCCGCTCGCCGAACAGGCCGCCATTGAGAATCTGGCAGGCAGCTATGCTGGTCAACGAAAGTATGGCGCTGCCGCCAATCAACCGAAGTCGGAGTCGGCTTCGCGTCCGCGCAAACCTCAACCGGGTGAGATGGGACCTGGCTCGGAACGGACGGTGCCTCTGCGCGATGTCGCTAAACCCGCCAAGACAGTCGATGTGCCGGGAGCTGAAGTCAAGAAACGACGTGGACGACCACGTAAAACGGGACGACCCGGTGCTTAGATCCAGACACGATTTTTCCTCGGGCATATGGCTGCGTAAGGCACGACTATGATCAGTGTCGTCTGGGGCGTACTTGGGGCCACGCTGATTGGCACTTCGGACTGCATCGCACGCGTCACCGCACAACGCGTGTCGATGGCGGTGCTGCTACTCGCCGTTATGGGTCTGTCTNCGGCCGCGTTAACAGCATGGATGCAGATCACAGGCGGATGGCCCGCGTGGCACACCTATGCTTGGGTTGTGTCGGCTGTNTCAGGATTGCTCAACCTCTTTGCTCTGTACTTTATTTATACCGCGCTGGCTCGTGGCCCCGTATCNGTTGCATCAACGGCCGCATCTTCATTCTCGGTCATTCTAGTTGCAGCGAATGCCTTGGCTGGCCANCCCTATGTCTGGCAACAACTCATTGNCNTACTGCTGGTGTTCNTCGGCATCGCCATGCTGGCGCGTCGAGACAGCAAGNGCGAAAGCTACTCGGCTGGTTATTNGCGGCTCACAGCCATNTTCGGGCTTGCTGCTGCTATTGTCGTCGCTGGACGGATGTTTCTTGCCCAGGAAGCAGCAGATATTCTTNNGGCAATACCAGCACTTTATCTCAATCGCGTGTTTGCCCTGGCAGGCGNTATATGCCTTGTGGTCCTACANTTGGCCCTCCGGCGACCGCAATCCTGGCCAAACAGCATGAGGCTGAGCCTTTTGTTGGTTTTGCAGGCTGTTCTTGAGACCCTTGCTCTTGGAAGTTTTCTTATAGGCTCTGAAATCGGAGATCGCATTGGAGCCTCAATTGGTTTCGCGTCTTTCGCAGCGNTTACGGCGATTACAGCCTGGATCTGGCTTGGCGAGCCTGTCGGCTGGCGACGTAGTTTTTGGATGCTCTGGGTTGCCCTGAGCGTCGGTTATGCAATTTTGTCATCCCGAATATGATTGGTTTGAGCACAGGTTGGATTAGCCCGCTTCAATCAACTTAGAGTGATGGTTGACGCTTTACTGACGTCCAAGGTGACGTAANATAACGCTATCAAATTGAAATTGATCTGCAAACAGATCCTTCTCCTACCGAGTTTAGATTGCCTTCCAATAGAAGGTATCTGAAACGAGATCAGAAAAGGCAGTTCAACATGTTGTCAGCGTTGGTGGAAGGCNGCGAACCCAACAAGCGCATAGAAATCGTCAAAACCTTTAGTGACNCATGGGCCGAGTTGAAGTTTGACCGTTGCCTTNAGCTCTGTACCCCAGATGTCACGTATTTCGACAACATCAGCGATATTATTCATCCAAGCAGACCAGTCCGGCAAGGTACGGATGCCCTTCGTAAGGTTATGAATTCATCGGCCAAACATTGGACGATACTTTCGATGCAACAGAAGCTGATGAAGCAACGCGTTGAGGATCCCGGTCTCGTCCAGTGCCGCCTCGAATTTGTGCTCATACATAAGGCGAGCAGAGAGTTTATGTTCTGCAACAACCGANTTGTGGCGCGCGTCGAGGANGACCTGATCAGTGCGATCCAGNTGTATCACNACGCCCCTATGTTCCTGGCGTTTCTCAGACTGAATGGATCAGCTGAGTTCGCCGATCACAAGCGAGTGTCTTCATTTCAGAGGCAAGCAACTATCTAGAAGCACTAGAGGCTCGCAGGGCGTTGCTTTTTTGAAGGACACACAAGAGGGGCCTCGGGCAGAGGAATTATTCGCCTCATTCGAGCTGCTGATTGTTCTGATCAAGCATCCTCAATAATTGCTAGGCGCGTTTAAATGCTCGGACGAGGACCCAGGCAATAAATCGGATAATGGCTCCGACGATCAATCCAACCAGCAACAAGAGCATCGCCTTTGGTCCGAGCTCGCCCAGTAAAGTTGCATAAGCTCGATTTGAAAGCTCAGGCATGAGGAACCCCATCCAACTGATGGCGCTGTCGATAATTGCCTTTGACAGCTTCACAAGCCAACCGAACGTCTCAAGATCATAGAGTGCGAGATAGACATAGGTCAGTATGGCGAGAGCCAATTCAAGTACGACCATGCCAGCGAAGCGTATCAGCGCGAGTAGCGTGTTGATGATCATCAAAGGCCTCCACCAAAACCATTGTGGCTTTCAGTTGTTGCATTGCTCAAAAAGTAATCACTAAAAGCGGCATTAGCACTGGCAAATGTCAGATATGCGGCACTCATGAGTTCTAGTTTCCCAGATCCAAGAGGTTTTTCCAGCCCGTGAACCAACTGTGAAAGCGCAACGCATTGACGTTTCAGCAGTTTAAGANAATAGCTTGCGACCATGACAGATCTTACAGCGCAAAGTCGTCCGCTCAGCATTCCTAATATGCTCACCATTGGCCGGGTCATAGCCGTGCCTCTCCTGGTGTCTGCTCTCTATTTCATTGAGGGCAACCTGGGGCGCTGGATTGCATTCGGGTTNTTCTTTGTCGCGGCAGCTTCCGATTTCTTGGATGGTTACCTGGCACGTGCCTGGCACCAACAGTCAGCCTTCGGCAAGATGCTAGATCCAATTGCGGATAAGCTCCTAGTAGGTGCCAGCATCCTTATGCTGGTCTACGACCAGACAATCACAGGCTCTGCTATATGGGCCGCGATTATNATTCTCTGCCGGGAGATCCTGGTATCCGGACTACGTGAGTTTCTGGCTGAACTGCAGGTGAAGCTGCACGTGACCTGGCTGTCGAAATCAAAGACGATATTCCAGCTGGTAGCTATTGGACTGTTGATCATGGGACCCGCCACCGGCGAGGGAGCGGCCTTTGTCGGCAACATNGGCCTGACATTGCTCTGGGTGGCCGCGTTCATTACAATATGGNCGGGNTATGGCTATACCGTTGCGGCGGTTTCAGAAGCCATGCGCCGATGATGAATTGAGCAACCCGAATAAGTCCGCAATCGCTGCAGGAGTTTCACTTGGCTGACGTCAAACTACTTTACTTTGCCTGGGTCAGGGAAAAGATCGGACGTGGCGAAGAGACGATTGCATTGCCTGATCACGTGGCATCAGTCTCGGATCTCATTCAGTTATTATGCGAGAAGGGNCCGGAGTANGAGGCCGCNTTCAGCGATCCANCGACGATCCGGATTGCCTTGAACCAGCAGCACGTGGAACAGNATGCGAGTTTGGCAGGCGCCAAAGAANTCGCGTTTTTCCCTCCGGTAACGGGAGGCTGATTGTTGTCGGTTCGTNTTCAAGAAGCTGACTTTGACATCGGCGNAGAAGTGGCAGCCCTGACCGCTGGGCGGACTGATATTGGCGCCGTCGTCACCTTTACCGGTACTGTGCGAGGNGAGGCCAAGGGCGAGCCTATTGCAACTATGAGCTTGGAACATTATNCGGGCATGACGGAAAGAGAACTGGAACGCGTCGAGGCTGAGGCCATTGATCGNTGGCCGCTTACTGGCTCACTTATCGTTCACCGCTTCGGCGACCTGAAACCCGGCGACAATATCGTGCTCGTTGTCACTGCGTCTGCGCATCGCCAAGCCGCTTTCNATGCCGCGCAGTTTTTGATGGATTATCTGAAGACGAGTGCTCCCTTTTGGAAGAAAGAAGCCAATGACAAAGGCGAGGGGGGCTGGGTCGATGCGCGTGAGAGCGACACCGCCGCCCTAGAGCGCTGGAAGCGTTAGGTCCCCGGCTACTCGGTTCGGATCAAACCTGAATGTCGTCCATTTGGGCGAANGCCGCGAGAATGGACTCTGCAATGCGCCGCGGCGTCGGGTCTATCGGCACAACAATCGGGTTCTCATCTTCGCTCGGCTCTTCAAGCGTTGCAAACTGGCTCTCGAGCAAAGCCGTAGGCATAAAGTGCCCCTCACGTTGAGACATTCGCTTGGCTATAACGTNCTGACTTCCCGCGAGATAGACGAGCCGCACGTCTGGACGTCCCACGAGCAGACGATNTCTATAGACGCGTTTTAACGCCGAACACGAGACAATCCCACGGTGGTTCAGGGCTCGCCTCTCATCCATCCAGGCGGTAATTGCATCAAGCCACGGCCAGCGATCCTCGTCACTCAAAGCCTCACCACGGCTCATCTTTTCTATGTTTGCCTGTGGGTGGAAACTATCTGCATCACGGTAAGGCCAGGCAAACTCACGAGCGAGTGCATCACCGAGCGTGCTCTTNCCCGAGCCGGCCACTCCCATGAGCAGGATAATCTTGAGAGAGGTTGGCGTATGGAATGGCAACCGTTCCATGATGCGCGCGCCCCCGCTACTTTGCCTCGGTGTGCCCGCCAAATCCCTTGCGCATAGCAGACAANACTTTTTCTGCGAAGGTATGGTCCTGTCGCGATCGGAAGCGCGTGTAGAGTGCGGTCGTCAGGACTTCCGCTGGCACATCTTCTTCGATTGCCGTTTGCACNGTCCANCGNCCTTCNCCNGAATCCCCGACGTGACCTGAGAACTCACCCAGGCGCTCATCCTTTGCCAAAGCTTCAGCAGTGAGGTCCAACAACCAAGAGGTCACTACNCTACCCCGNCGCCAAACTTCAGCGATGTCCGCGAGATCCAAATCCAGCCGATGCTCTTCAGGCAGGCTCTGGACATTGGCATTGCGCAGGATATCAAATCCCTCGGCCATGGCCTGCATCATGCCGTACTCGATGCCGTTGTGNATCATCTTGACGAAATGGCCGGCNCCGNTNGGACCAGCAATGNATGTAGCCTTGCTCAGCGCGTGGGTCCCGCGTTTCCCGGTTCGGTGTGAGCGGAATCTCGCCAATCCCTGGGCAAAGAGCTGCAAAAATTGGATCGAGCCGGTCGACGACTTCTTTACGTCCCCCGATCATCAAACAATAGCCACGCTCCAATCCCCAGACGCCGCCGGACGTACCAACGTCAACGTAATCAATACCGCTTTCCTGCAGTTTCTTGGCGCGACGGATGTCATCCTTCCAGAAGGTATTGCCGCCATCAATAATGGTATCACCCGCGCTCATAAAGGACTGAAGATCGGAAATGGCGGTTTCGGTTGCTTCACCCGCCGGTAACATGACCCACACCGTTCTTGGGCTTTCGAGCTGAGCAACAACTGCGCCCAAATCTGTAGCAGCAGTTACTCCTTCCTTTTCCAATGCCGCGCGTGCATCAGGATCGCGGTCATAGACCACGCAACTGTGGCCGCTTCTCATAAGACGGCGAACAAGGTTGGCTCCCATTCGCCCAAGACCGATCATTGCAATTTGCACGGTAAGATCTCCCTACGTGAAGTAAGAGCACTATTCCCCTGAGCACCACGTTTCAGCCTTGAAATCAAGCCGAGCTCAAAAGAGAGCACTCATCGGGATACAGTTTTTCTAGTCTGGCCATAGTAGCACTTATCTGGACTTGCACTGCCTCAACCAGACTAAGCTTCCGCCATCACGCCGAATTCCCCGCGCAGATAGATCAATGAGGTCGCCTCTTCATCAAAAGCACCATCNCGCACTTCGCCGAGAAAAATGGTGTGGGTTGAGAACTCCTGCTTCTCGACGACCTTGCAGTCAAGGGTCGCAACAGCACCCGACAGCTTTGGCATTCCAGACTTATACTTCGTCCACCTGAATCCCTTGACCTTAAACCGCGCGTCACCCTTNAGATCCGTCATACCTGCGAACACNTGAGCGATCTCTTGGTGTTTGTCAGATAGAAGGTTGACGCTGAATTCCNCGGANGCCGCAATATGGTCGTGAGCGCTGGCTCCTTTGTTAACGCAANCTAGCAATGTCGGTGGATCATCCGTGACNGAGCATACGGCAGTCGCCGTCAAGCCGTAGCGATCCCCAGGCTTGCCAGTGCAGATTAGCGCGACAGCTCCCGCTTGCTGCCGCATAATCGCTCGATAGTCATTGGCGTCCAATGCTCATCTCCATTTTTTATATTTGTGCCGCTCTGCCGGCANATTNGGTTGCCTAACGCCAGTCGTCTGCTTCGGCATAGGGCAAGCCTAGATTTTCCCGCAAAGTCGTACCTGCATAATCTTTATGATAGATACCGCGGCGCTGTAACTCGGGAANGACGAGGCGTACAATATCCTCGTAACCACCTGGCATGTGGGTGCCAGCAATAACGAAGCCGTCGCATCCCTCCTCGACGAACCACTGTTCCATCTCGTCAGCTATCGTCTTAGCAGTACCACAGAACACGGGNACTTCCCGAATTGTGCCGCGACGAGAGTGCGNAACGAAATCGTCTAGAGTTGGATTTGTCTTACCAGACACCTGGACCACTCGATCCAAGATCCCGCGCAAGCCGCTGATGTTATCGAGCTCTTCGTTGGTGAAGGCCTCATCCATTGGCTTAGATGCAAAGTCGAAATTCAAAGCTTCAGAAAGCAACGCGAGAGAGTCGATTTGCTTGGCCTGACTTTCAATCACTTCATATTTAGCTTCGGCGATCGCCTGCGTTTCTCCTGGTATCACGTACACCGCTGGAGCCAAGCGAACTTGCTTCGGATTGCGTCCTGACTTTGCAATGGTGTCCTTCAATCCGCGATAGATCTTCTTACCCATCTCAAGGTTCGGATAGATTGCGAAGATGAGATCGCCCCAGCGCGCCGCAAACTGTTGACCGCGACCTGACTGTCCTGCCTGGATCAAAACTGGCCGCCCTTGCGGTGTACGAGGGACGGTGAAAGGACCACGCGAGCGGAACCATTCGCCCTCATGATCAAGTCTACGAACCTTATCCGGGTCAGCGAACCGCCCACTGTCTTTGTCAATCGTGAGAGCGTCATCTCCCCAACTGTCCCAGTGCCCAAGTACGACCTCCATAAATTCGTCAGCCTTGTCGTAACGCAGATCGTGTGGCGGATGCTCCATCTGACCAAAGTTGCGCGCCTCAGACGAATTGAGTGACGTCACAACATTCCAGGCAACCCGCCCCCCGAGCATGTGATCCATAGTTGAGAAGATGCGCGCAACGTGAAACGGCTCGTAATATGTCGTCGAGTACGTTGTGCCCAGACCTAATCGCTCGGTTGCCTGCCCCATAACCATCAACAGAGCCGATGGATCCATTTTCACCACGCGCACGCCGTTTTCGACTGCTGCACGGTGGTCATCCCCGAAGATATCAGGCATCGCAAGACGATCATCGAAGAAGGCCAGATGAAACTTACCTGCCTCCAACGTACGCGCGATGCGTTGGTAATAATCAGGTGTTAAAAAGTCGGAATGAGATGCCGGGTGTCGCCAGGAGCCAACGTAGTTCGAGCAGTTTTGCGCCTGCATAAACCCGACTAGTACCATCTGGCCGCGATCGCCTGACATGCTGTCTCACTCCGTGCTTGTGCTTCAGGACGACATGCATAAAAGCCGCCCTGTTGCGCCGGATGATGGCCGAAGCAAACGCAGCATTCAAATCAACCAGCTGATGTTTTGTTACGTGTGCACTGATACCCAGGATCACCTGGCAACGCCTGTCAGATCCATTTGCGTCGCAGATCACGCAGAATCTCGCGAGCGGCATTGTGGCCGGGAGCACCTGTTACGCCACCTCCCGGATGTGCCCCAGAACCACAAAGAAACAGTCCTTTGAGTGGCATGCGATAATTCGCATGTCCCATCACAGGTCGCGTGGCAAATAGCTGATCGAGGCCCAACTGGCCGTGAAAGATGTCGCCGTCAATCAGGCCAAAGCGCGTTTCCAGATCAAGCGGACTTAGTATCTGGCGCGCTAGGACACTGTTGCTGAAGTTTGGTGCGTAGCGATTGACGGTTTCAATAACCAGATCTGCAAACTTTTCCTTTTCAGATGGATCTGACCAGGAACGCTCCCCAGGTAACTTTGGGGAGACATGCTGCACGAACAGGCTCGCGACGTGCTGTCCTGCCGGTGCGAGCGTGTCGTCCAGCGTTGAGGGTATCAGCATTTCAACTATTGGTTCTGCNGACCAGCCATCGCGCTTTGCATCCAAGTAGGCACGCTCTAGGTAGTCCATGCTTGGACCAATAACGATGCCTGAGCCGTGATGATCCTGCGCGGTTTTCCCTGGACGCGACGTGAAGTCCGGCAACTCAGAGAGTGCAACGTTCATGCGAAACGTTGCTGAGCCAGATTTGAGCGACGTAAAGCGACGATGGATACTTGGCGGTACAGCACCCTCCGGTACCAAGTCGCGAAACAGAAGTTTTGGCGGAACATTCGCCGCAATCGCTCGGGCACTAATCTTTGTGCCAGACGCTAGCATGACTGCAACCGCCTCACCTGCCTCAACTTCAATTCGCNCGACCTTTGCATCGGTACGAATATCAACACCAGCCTCAGCTGCTGACTTGGCCATGGCCTGCGTGATTGCACCCATACCGCCGATCGCGTGGCCCCAGGCACCGGCCTTCCCATTGACCTCACCGAAGCAATGGTGAAGCAGAACATACGCAGTGCCGGGAGTCGTAGGCGCAGCAAACGCACCGATAACACCATCAAATGCAAAGAAGCTCTTCACAACACTGCTCTCGAAATAGCGATCGAGAAAATCGGCTGCACTCTTCGTAAAAAGGTCAACCAAAGTGCGTTGCGCTTCAATATCCTCACGCAATATACGTCGACCAAGCTTGGCACTTTTGATTAGCTCTAGGATGCCGCTACCGGCATTGGGCGGTGTTTCCAAGACAAGATCGCGCAATAGGTCGGCAGCCTGATCCAGGTCATTGTAATACTGCGGAAGCATCTCAGCATCCGCGGCTGAGAACTCGGCGATGGCTCGCTGCCGATTCTCCAGTCCATTCGGCATGACNAACCCTGGGCCGTCCAGTATCGGCCAGAAGTTTGCAACCGGGCGCTCAACAATNCGCAGACCGTGGCGCTGCAGCTCTAAATNTTCGATCACTTTAGGGTTAAGAAGACTGACCGTGTACGAGGCCACGGAATTACGAAAGCCCGGGTAGAACTCCTCAGTCACTGCCGCGCCACCAACAACAGTGTTTTTCTCCAAGACGACAACATCCAGACCGGCTTTGGCCAGATAAGTTGCACAGGTCAGGCCATTATGCCCGCCACCAATGATCGCGANGTCAAAGTCGCGCCCGTTGCTTGTTGTTCCTTGCTTCATACGAGAAGTTCTCTTGTTTATCTGACCTNAATGCAACCGAAGGCTTGAAGTTTCGTTGATGCACCTGCTATCGCGGTGATAAGNGCGAGGTTCATACCGTATTTGGGAGGCTGATTTGTCGAAACCACACCTATTGCTCACGACTGAGTTGCTGGACATGAAGGCCGAGCAGTTAGAGGACGCCTTCGAAGTACATCGGTATTACAAGGCAAGCGATAAAGACGCNATGCTTGCCGATGTTGGAGACAAGATTGAGTTCGTCGGTTGTGGCGGCCATGGTATCCGGATTGATGCAGCGCTGNTCGACAAATTACCTAAGGCGCGGATTATTGCGAACTTCGGCGTTGGCTACGACATGGTCGACACCGCCGAGGCGGCTGAACGCGGGATTATTGTCAGCAATACACCTGACGTACTGACGGAAGAAGTTGCAGATACTGCTCTTGGTCTGCTGATTATGACCGCACGGGAACTCAGTCAGTCCGAGCAATACCTGCGAGCCGGTAAATGGGCAACCAATGGCGATTATCGTTTGTCGCCACAAACGTTGCGCGATCGTAGCGTCGGGATTGTTGGTCTTGGTCGCATTGGCAAAGCGATCACCAAGCGTGTTGAAGCGTTTGGCCTGCCGGTTTCATATTTCGGCAGGAGCAAACAGNCCGATGTCAGCTACCCATATTATGCAAGTGCTGTCGAGCTGGCTAAGAACGTTGACACCATAATAGTNGTGACGCCAGGCACTGCAGAGACCAACAAGCTTATCAATGCTGAAGTTCTGAAAGCACTCGGTGAACGCGGGCTNTTGATCAACGTGGCCCGCGGTTCGGTCGTCGATGAGGATGCCCTGATGCAAGCACTGAAGGATCGGACGATCTTCGCTGCAGGCCTCGATGTCATGATGAATGAACCCAAAATCAATCCAGAGTTAATGAATATTGAAAATCTGGTTCTNCTGCCTCACGTNGGGTCCGCATCGGTCTANACGAGAGCCGCCATGGCNCAGCTTGCGGTCGATAACCTTTTAGCCTGCAAGGCCGGAAACCCGCCTNTTTCNCCGGTTCCTGAAACACNCTTTAACGGCTGGTAAGCTCAGAGCAAGCCGAACAGAGTAGTGAAATTCAGCTCGTTGAGAGCTGACCACTCGATAAATTCACCCGGTGGGCGGCTGTCCATCGGGTGGAGTTTTATGAAACGTAGTCAGACTTTTTTTTACTTTTNACAGCGTAGCGTGGGCANATAGTCAGNAGCCNAGTTTGCAGCTGGATTGCCGTCTCGACCATGAGCATTACNTTCACCGCCGCAGATCCATTATCGACCCATAGTGAAGCAGCTCAGCGCTGGTTGTATGCCGTCTTAAGTTTNAGCTTGGTGGTNCTGTTCNCAACGGTATTCTGGCTCGGCATTGCGGAACTGTCTGCCATGGCCTTTGACGCCTCTCTGGAAAATGTTGGCCGTGCCATCCTCGTGACACTGCTGATGGGCCTGCTGACCGTGGTTTGGTCCGTGATGCGGGGCGTTAGCAACGATACCGAGTAACTTCTGGCAAACCGGCTTGTCGCTAAGACCGGTGACTGAACATTCTGATCTATCTTAACCCCAAGCACATCGAAGTTGTCGACATGTCTTTCGTTGACCACCGACAGTGCATCGCGCCCGGACAGTANGACAGCGGCGGCAGCTGAAAGCCGAAATACATCCACGATAAACGCCGCCGCGCTGGAAGCGGCATTGCGAGACCGTCTGGCAATCTCGTTGTGGGTTTGCGCTACTCCCGGGCAGCGACTGCGCTGATGCTTGGGCCATACCAAANAATGTGAATAGAACGAACCAAGCAATACAANCGAAGCGCATTTCAGGCCCCCAGACCTACAATNGNAAAATCCGNAGTANCATTCGCTATGACTGGCGGACGGACAAGTGGTATANGCCCAGTTCCCGTGTCGNCNTGTTAGCGTGTNCCATCAGGGCANCTGAGCTTGTGGTGCCTAAATGCTGTAGTTCTGCTTAAACTAGCCGGTNATCTGCTTATGCTGCCGCAGTGTCGGACTTTTTGGGTTGGACTTCAGCCATGTAGTCACGCAGAAGATTCTCGCTTACCTGCCCTGNCTGGAACATGTATTCGCCNACTTCCTTGATCGGCGTTACCTCGGCCGCAGTCCCGACCATAAAGCACTCGTTAAAGTCTGCGAGTTCTTCCGGCATAATGACACGATCGATGACCTTATAACCCCGCTTTTCAGCGAGTGCCATCACAGTTCGCCGGGTAATTCCATCGAGGAAACANTCAGGAGTTGGAGAATGGAGCTCTTCACCCTTCACGAAGAAGATATTGCCACTCGTGCACTCTGAAACGCGTCCGCGCCAGTCGAGCATCAATGCTTCAGCGTAGCCGTTTTTCTCCGCTTTGTGCTTCTCCAGAGTGCCGATCATGTAGAGACCGGTTGCCTTCGTCTTTGCNGGTGCGGTCTCTGGATCAGGGCGCTTGTACTGTGCCCAGCACACCCGGATACCGCGGAGACGCTCTTCCATCGGGAAGTATGATCCCCAGTCCCAGGCAGCAATTGCAAGATTGATCTTGGTTTTTTGCGCCGAAACACCCATCATCTCGCTACCGCGCCAAGTCACAGGCCGGACGTAGCAATCAGAGAGATTGTTGGCTTTGACCACTTCGTTGCAGGCAGCGTCGATCTCGTCAGCTGTGTAAGGGATCTCAAAATCCAGTACTTTTGCACCCTCAATCAAACGATCAGTGTGCTCACGCAGCTTATAGATCACCCCGTCATAAGCACGCTCGCCCTCAAATACCGCGCTCGCGTAGTGCAGGCCATGGCTTAGCACGTGTAGTTTTGCATTGCGCCAAGGAATGAGTTCGCCGTTCAGCCAGATCAGGCCGTCACGGTCATCAAAGGAGAGCATATCCGCCATTGACTGGTTCCTCCAGATTGTCGATCACTTTTTGATCTTGCAATTGGCCATCACCCATCATCCAAATGCTTTCTGTGAGGTAAGCAGCTAGCGAGATATTCAATTGCCGATAGCAGCAATGGCGGGCAAACTGACTAATCACGCGTACCAACACGGACCAAATATGTCAACATGGCTGACATAAATTCAATCACAGACGCGCAGACCGTTGCTAGATCCGAAAATGCGGATGGAAACGGCTTTAGCCGCCGCACGGAAAGCCCGAGTGAGCAAAAGACCGTAGACCACGACCTTTCGTTTGTTGAGCTGCTGTTTTTCGCCTATCGAGACTTCACTGGAGAAGCGGATGCTCTGCTGGATGAATACGGGTTTGGCCGCGCGCACCACCGTGTTCTCCANTTCGTGAACCGTAATCCAGGCCTTTGTGTCGCTGATCTCTTAGATATTCTGAAGATTACCAAGCAAAGTCTGGCGCGCGTTCTCAANCAGTTGGTGGATGANGGGTTCGTTGAGCAAAAGGCCGGGGATTCTGACCGTCGCCAGCGGTTGTTATTCGCGACCNGGGACGGCAAGGCCTTGGCGCAGAAACTCGCTGACCTTCAGTCNAAAAGATTGCGCAAAGCGTTGGACTTGGCTGGCCCTGAAGCAGAAGATGTTGTAGCGAAGTTCCTTCTGGCCGTCGTCTCCAAGCATGATCGCGCTTACGTTTCGGACTGGATCGATACCAGAAACCAGGATTAGCCTGCCCAGCAGGGATTGGATCGAGNCAATGGTAGACGCTGCAAACGACATAGAGGCCAACGCCCTGCCGGATAATGCTCCGCACGCNCTTGTCGTGGATGATGATCAACGGATTCGTGATCTCCTNAGNCGNTACCTGATGAACAACGGTTTTCGCGTTACGCCAGCGTCGGATGCCGCTGCGGCGCGCGCTGCTATGAANGGTTTGTCGTTCGATGTGATTGTCCTNGACGTTATGATGCCAGGCGAAACCGGACTGCAACTCGCGCACAGCCTAAANGCTGAGTCCGANATACCGATTTGCATGCTCACGGCGCAATCTGATCCGAGTGCGAGGATCCAAGGCCTNGANGCNGGTGTTGACGACTACCTGCCAAAGCCGTTTGAACCGCGCGAACTTTTGCTGCGTCTGCGCAATATTCTCAGACGAAGCCCCATGGCCGCTGCTGGCGAGTGCGGTGAAATCAAGATGGGAGACCTTGTCTTNCATTGCGATCGCGGCGAACTGCGGCGCGGCGAAGAAACGNTGAAGCTGACCGNGCGGGAGCGAGACTTACTCAAGCTCTTTGCGCAGCGTCCTGGCTCNCCNATTCCGAGACANGAACTATTNAANGATGANGCCACAGGCAGCGAGCGGGCCATTGATGTTCAGATTAATCGATTGCGNCGGAANATCGAGACCGATCCGTCAAACCCCGTATATTTGCAAACCGTTCGGGGGAAGGGTTACATCCTCTACACGGATTAGTCTGTTATGCGCCTTTGAGCGACGACACATGGTTCGTTACCGTTGAAACGGTTGATCTATAACCTCCAGCTTCAGGCGTCCTGATGGCGACTACGGACAACCCAGCCCTGAGACAGGGCCGCAAACTCTGGCGCGGCGCGGTGGAGCTTGGCAATCGCGCGAACGATGCTTGGACAAACCGCTATTCCAAGTTGTTGCGTNGGGGCCTCCGGCANGTCGCGGAGCTATTGCCAAAGGGGCTTTATACCCGAACGCTCATCATTATCATTGCGCCGATCGTGTTGCTGCAAGGCGTGCTAGCGTTCGTCTTCATGGAGCGTCACTGGCAATCCGTGACGCGTCGTTTGTCGGAGGCCACAGCCCGCGATATCGCAGCGGTCGTTGAGATCTACAAAGGCTACAAGAAGAATGACAATTATAGCTCGCTGATACAGCTATCGCGCGATACGCTAAACCTGTCGGTTCAGGTCCTGCCACCTGGCGACCTGCCATCGGTTCAGCCCAAGCCATTTTTCTCTCTGCTTGATAAGACGTTGTCGAATGAGATCCGACTAAGGGTGCGTGACACCCCGTTTTGGATCGACACTGTCGGCGATTCCGACCATGTGGAAATCAAGATCAAACTGAAGACGGCCATCCTGAGTTTCCTTGCCCAACGCAGCCAGACCTACGCATCGAATTCACATATCTTCCTGATCTGGATGGTGGTGGCTTCTATCGTCTTGCTGACAGTTGCCATTCTGTTTCTGCGCAACCAGATCCGCCCAATCCTGAGGCTGGCGGACGCTGCTGATGCATTCGGCAAAGGCCGTCCGTTCCCAGAAGGTTTCCAGCCGCGTGGTGCTCGCGAAGTTCGCCAGGCCGCTGTCGCGTTTATTGAGATGCGTGATCGGATCACCCAGCACGTTGACCAACGCACGGCTATGCTCGCTGGCGTCAGCCACGATCTGCGCACCGTTCTCACTCGCTTCAAATTGGAGCTCGCTATCTTAGGCGATGGCCCTGAGATTCAAGCGCTCGAAAGCGATGTCGAAGAAATGCAAAAGATGCTGGAGGAGTATCTTGCATTTGCCAAGGGCGATGGTGGTGAAGAGGTTGAGCCCGTCGCACTGAGGCAGTTGATTGAAGAAGTTTGTGAGCAGCAGCGCGTGCACGGCGTATCCATTGATTTCATTCAGAGCAAGCGCCGCAAGGAGTTGATGGTCCCCCTCAGGAGGCAGGCTTTTAAACGAGCTCTTACCAATCTTGTCAGCAATGCTTCCCGCTTTGGCGACAGCGTCATCATTCGTGCAGCGCGGGCGCGAAAGTGGGTCAAGATTGAAGTCGAGGACAATGGCCCCGGTATCCCGGAAGACGAACGCGAGAATGTCTTCCGACCCTTCTATCGCCTGGACCATGCGCGCAACCAGGACGAAGGAAATAGTGGCCTCGGGCTGGCGATTACGCGTGACATTGCGCGCAGCCACGGCGGCGATGTTACTTTGGGAAAAAGCTCGATGGACGGGTTGCGTGCTGTGATACGCATCCCGCTCTGATCGACTGTCGCGTCGAAGGACGAAGCCGCTAGTGCAGTCTCCCACCGTTTGGCACTTCCTTCGTTGGCTTAATGAGCACAACGGCGCCGTCCTCATCCATGAAGCCCAACGTCAGCACTTCTGACATGAACTTTCCTATCTGCCTTGGTGGGAAGTTGACGACGGCAGCTACTTGCTGACCAACCAAGCCTTCGGTTGTGTAGTGGACGGTGATCTGTGCCGATGTCTTCTTCACCCCAATGTCGTCGCCAAAGTCGATCCAAAGCTTGTAAGCTGGCTTGCGTGCCTCTGGATAAGGCTNGGCCTNTACGACTGTACCGACGCGAATATCGACGGCCATGAAGTCGTCGAATGTGATTTCAGGCGTTTTTTCGTTGCTGTCTGACATGTGAGTGCTCCGCGAGAAAAATCGCGGGGACACTGGCGAACTTTCGCCCCGATGGCAAGCCGGACAGTTTTCCGTCTAGCTGGTGGACGGCTNAGGCCCTAAGTCTGGCGAGGAAGCACTGTCTACCGGCGCGTCGCTGACATCGGTGTGCATATCATCACCTGTGTCAGCATCCTTCTTNCGCTTGCGGCACNTAAATAGTGACGTTAGGCGACCCAAAGAACGACAGCTATCATCGAGNGCTTGAATGGACCGTTCGCCACGACGGAGTCGTCGATCGAGTGCGGCCATGGTCTTCGCCATATCGGGATCATCATCATCCAACCAGATGCGCGCAACCTGCAGGTAGACCGAGGCAAGCCCCACCGTCTTGATGCCACCAAGTGGGCCATAGGACGAGATGCCTGATGCTTCCAACATCCAGCTCTGAGATGAGAGAAGTCGCTGTGCCAGGCGCGGATCAGGGGAGGGCACTTTGAGGATCGATTTGATTGCCGCCTTATACGGATGCATNGCATCGAACCGNTTCATGATCGTCTCGAACAGATTATCACGAGGCGACTGTGCTGGATCCATCTCGCCTGCCTGGGCCAGAACAGCCTTATCGACAGCACTTGTGAAAAGGCCGAATATGTGTGCCTTGGATGANACTTCCTTCTTCAGGTCCGCCATTGTCAGGCCTGCNGACTGAGAAATCTCGCGCAGCGTGACCTCGGACCATGGTCGTTCTGCTGCAAGCTTCATCGTNGCGTCGATGATTTTGCCTTTATTGGTCGTAAGGTCGAGCATGGTTAACACCTTTTAACTGTGCAGNAGCCAGCACATTCTTCCNNTAATATGGCCACGNTACGGATCTCGNGCCAGAGTGGATGTCAATTCATCGACGGCTTTTGGAATAGAGCAATGTTTTTCTCTGGAATANCAGAAGTCCATCCCAGATCACTGGCGATTANCTGCATGGTCTCTGCACGATAGAAGACAACGTGCGTTGGGTCCTTCCTGTAGTGCCAATTGGCAAAACGCGCATCGTCNGTTTGGAACATCGTCATCACGCCAAGCCACCCACCGGGCCTGAGCAATTCGTTTAATCGCCGAAACTCCTCATAAGGATGATGAAAATGCTCGGCGACCTCCGTACATGTGATGAAATCATACGTTTCTCCTAGCACACGCTGATCAGGTTCAAAAAACGGATCATATATCGCTACCTGATGGCCAGCTTCTCTCATCNTCTGTGCTAAGGCCGGGCCAGGGCCGCAGCCGTAGTCTANACCTTTGAGCGATGGCTGAAGCCGTTCTAGCANAGGGTTGGCCAGTCGGCTCAGAAACGCTCTGTAGCCAATGTCCGACGGATCGTTCTNGTGGGTTTNATAGTGTGCAAGCTCAGCCTCACGATCGGGCCGCATTGATGGATCCAGGAACGTCGCTGCGCACCGTTGGCAGCGGAAGTAGATCTGTTCATCCACCTCGGCTAGGCGAAGCGCGGACGGAGCATAACATACGATACAGGGGCGCNCGGAGCTTGATGTGTTTGCTGGATCCACGTNGGTTTTCGCGATCCTTATCCGTTTTGTGCGTTTTGACCATAGTTCTTAAATCTGGCGAGAACATCCTGCATTTCTGCGCTTCCCAACACTTTGGGCTTCCCGAGCGAAAGAACCTGCACATACTGAGCCGCGAGATTCTCAACCTCNCTTGCAAGTTCGAGTGCAGNGGCCAGTGATTTGCCGATTGCAATCTGCCCGTGGTTTGCCATNAGACACGCATCGTGCTCGCGCAAACCCTCGCGAACATAGTCAGCCAGTTCTTCAGTGCCAAACGACGCGTAAGGAATGCAGGGGATCTCTGTACCGCCGGCGGCGGCCACCATGTAGTGGAAAGCAGGAATTGGCTTGTGCTGGCAGGCCAAAACCGTAGCATTCAGCGAATGCGTATGAACAACCGCCTCTCGGTCAGACCGTTCGGCATAGGCGGCCAAATGAAAGCGCCACTCACTNGATGGTTTGCGAGCCTTTGCAGCGACGCTCCCATCCTCGGCGACGAAGACAATGTCACTCGGCTTGAGACTGTCGTAGGTCATACCGGACGGCGTGATGAGCATGCCATNCTTCCACCGGACAGAAACGTTTCCGGAGCGCCCAGGAGACAGCCCGGATCCGCTCATGGCGAGGGCAGTTTCAATGACATCACGGCGCATTGCCGTCTCCACGGCCCGTGCACTCGGCTTCTTTGGCTTAGTTGTTCGCGCGGTGCCCGATCTTGCATCGGCCATGTGTCGCCCCTTAATTGACTTGTGATCGCGTGCGAGCCACTAACATATGATCCAAGAATGAGCGAGAGCCAACGTGAAGCTACCAATTCCGTTAACCGTACTGACCGGCTTTCTCGGATCAGGCAAAACAACGCTTCTTAAAGAACTGCTGGCCAGACCGAATATGACCGGCACAGCAGTTATCGTGAATGAGTTCGGTGATGTTGGGCTTGATGATGCGCTGATTGAAGCGTCCAACGAGGAAACGGTCCTCTTACCGTCAGGCTGCGTCTGCTGTGCCGTCCGCGGAGATCTCGTTGATGCACTTAATCGTCTCTATGAGCAAATGCGGACAGATCAAATCCCACAACTTGACCGCGTAATTCTGGAGACGTCCGGTCTGGCTGATCCGGCACCAATTGCGCATACCCTGATGACGGAGGATGAGCTCTTCCGCCTTTATCAGTTGGATGGCGTCGTTACGACTGTCGACGCAGAACTCGTGCTTGACCAGCTTGCGCAGTATTTCGAAACGGCAAAGCAGATCGCCGTGGCTGACCGGATCATCCTCACCAAAACGGACCGCGTAAGCGATGTGCAGATTGCAACAGTTGAAGAGAAAGTNNGGGAANTGAACCCGGCTGCTCCNATNANACANGTCGTCTCTGGCAAGACAGACGCCGACCTTCTAGAGAGTGTCGAAGCCTACGAACCGGTGGCTACNAAGCAGCATGCCGAAACCTGGCTTGGTAGCGAACACTATACTCAAAGCCATGACTGTGCCGGGCATGCNTGCGACCACCCGGAACACCACCATCATCACCATGGCGACCATGAGCACACGCAGGGCATTCGTGCTTTTTCACTCGTGTTCGACGAACCGCTTGATGGTCAAAAACTGTCCTTTGCAATTGAGCTTCTGCGCATGACACACGGCGACAAGCTTCTCCGCGTGAAAGGAATCCTCAATGTTGCAGGTGAACCGATGCCGTTTGTCGTCCACGGGGTGCAGCACGTTTTTTATCCACCGACNACGCTGGATGNGTGGCCAAGTGATGACCATCGCTCCCGTTTTGTNTTCATCACNAAGGATCTGACCGAANCTCAGATACAGGAAGTGCTAAAGCCACTTTTCTCTGAAACGAGNACTCCAANAGCCGAAGCTTTCTATACCGCTGACGTATAATCAGAGCACNCGCTGACCACATTCTTGTCGCGGTTGCCTGTGATGGTTTTGTCAGTCGAGTCGTTCGTCCACAGGAAGTGGCGGTCTTAGTGGTCTGATGGCATTGCGTGAATCAGGGTTATGCACAATCCTGACGACGGCACTTGAGTATGACGTAGCTCCGCGCAACAATTCCCCTTGTAAGAGATTAGAGGGCTGTGATGATGAATTCGCAAGTTGCAGACNATTTTCATGCTGCTTTACTGGCTACANAGCAGCATGACTTAATGGAACTGGCTGAAGCCGAGCGGGAACAGGCTACGGCGCTATTGGCTGAGGAAGTATTCGGCTTCCTGGGCGCGTTCGCAGACGCAAGCCACGACGAAATTGATCTGCTGGCCGCCTAGACCTAGACGACCAAGGCCATGCCAGGACTAGTTTGTGAAAGAACACCTCATCTAAGGCAGACAACGAGCGAATTCGACGGGCCATCTGCCCGTCGTTTTTATTTGCGCTCAGGATAAAGCCGCAGAAGGCCTTCTCGACTAGCTTCGGTAACGCCTCGCTCGGTAATCAGACCNGATACCAAGCGNGCTGGCGTTACATCGAACGCGGGATTGCCAGCTGGCGAATTCGGCGCTGCGATCTCAACCTCAACCACCGAGCCATCGGCAAGCCGGCCCGGCATCTTGAGAACCTCATCTTCGCCGCGCTCCTCGATTGGAATCTGCATGCCATCATCCATNGTCCAATCGATGGTGGAGTGTGGCAGGGCAACATAGAANGGCACGTCATTGTCCTTGGCGGCCAGAGCCTTCAGATATGTGCCGATCTTGTTGCAGACGTCGCCGGTCGCCGTTGTCCGATCGGTTCCGACGATGCAGAGATCAACGTCCCCATGCTGCATCAGGTGACCGCCAGCATTGTCGACGATGATCTTATGNGAGACACCGTGGCTGCCAAGCTCATAGGCTGTCAGGGATGCACCTTGATTCCTAGGCCGCGTCTCATCAACCCAGACATGTACAGGGATGCCTGCATCATATGCCTGGTAGATCGGCGAGGTTGCCGTTCCCCAATCGACCGTTGCCAACCAGCCGGCGTTGCAGTGTGTCAGGACGTTGACNGCTTCGCCAGGGGCTTTCTCAGCGGCAATGGACTTGATGAGTTCCAAGCCATGGACGCCAATCATACGGCAGGTCTCTACGTCTTCNTCGCAGATCTCCGATGCNCGCTGGTAGGCGACTTCGACCCGCTTTTCACGGGAAATATTTTGGATCGCCGACCGCATTTCTTCGAGCGCCCAGCGTAGATTGATCGCAGTGGGCCGCTGTTCGGCGAGGTAATCGATGGCCTGCTCAAGTGCCTCGTCTGAGCTGTCTTCACGCATTCTGAGGCAGACGCCGTAAGCAGCGGTTGCCCCGATCAGAGGCGCCCCTCGGACCTGCATGGTTTTGATTGCACGTGCTGCATCATCGACGTTGTTCAACGTTGNAACTTCAAACGTATGGGGCAATTTGGTCTGGTCAATAACACTCANCGACCAGCCATCAGCGTTGACNCAGATTGTACGATAGTGCGTATCGGCGATTTTCATTTCTCAATCCAAGCCTGTCATTGGTTGCNGCATCGGCAGATGTAAGGTTTCGTCAAAACCACATGTCGAGCATGAGAGATGGTACCACTCGCTATGCGGGCGNACCGATTGATCCTCGATTCGCAGCCCTGGTGTTAGACAGTTTGGGCAATCTGGAACCTTTTCTCGCCCGCCTTGCTGCCACTGCTTCNCCANTTCCCAAGCTGTTGGAGATGCCTGCAACGCCCGACCTCTCAAGTGGCTGAATTAGTGGCCTTCGAAGTCCATTAATAGATGACAAGCGACACCCATGGCCTCAAGTTTGGCGCGTCCACCAATCTCCGGCAGATCAATGACAAATGCAGCACCGACAACCTGCCCCTCTAATTTCTGGACTAGTTTGATGGCTGCTTCAGCTGTACCCCCAGTGGCGATCAGGTCATCGACAATCAGGATACNCTGACCTTTCGTGATCGCATCTTTGTGAACCTCGATAGTGTCAGTGCCATACTCGAGCTCATAGTCCTGCCCAACCGTCTCGTGAGGTAGCTTGCCCTTCTTCCGTACAGGAATGAAACCGCAGCCCAATCGGTCTGCAACTGCGCCGCCCAAAATGAAACCGCGAGCTTCAATTCCTGCAACAGCATCAATGGGTTCTGTTCGATAGGGCTCGGCCAGCTTGGCAATAGTCGCCTTAAAGCCTTGGGCATCGGCGAATAGGGTCGTAACATCGCGGAACATGATGCCGGGGTTTGGATAGTCCGGGATTGTTCGAATCAGGCTTTTCAGGTTGTCCACTGGTTGTTCCTCGCAGATGGTCAAATTCAGGGCGTAAAATAGCAATAATTCTGTTCAGACTGTAGACAAGGGGGAAAGGTATCGCACGCCGCTTGTGTTTTGGTGCGTTAGTTCGCGTTACAGCTTGCTGTGAATGGGGTNCGGGCTTATCGATCAAGGCACATTAANGGGATTGGGAGCATGACGATGGCCGNGCCCAGNTTTTCGATGACGGCCGACGAGGATCTACCACGCACGCTGCGCCGCGAGAAAGAGGCCCGTGAGCGGGAGCGCGAGGCGCAAGATCTTGAGTCCGGTACGATCAGTTCTAGTCAGCCAGATGATGACTACGAGTACGCAGATGAGATTGCCTACGATCCCGAAGGCGTAACGGTTACGCGTCTCAATGTTCCGTTTTTTCACTTGATGTTTTTTTTCATCAAAGCGGTCTTCGCTGCCATTCCTGCGATCATCCTACTGGTCGCGGTCTGTATTTTAATTGGCGAGACGCTGCAATCACAACTGCCTTGGCTTCGNCAGTTTGAATTTGAACTGATTATGCGACCACCCAAGTAGTGACCACTCATGCAGTCGTCATCANGGTTGGCTTGATTTCATCTCACTGACTGACTTCAATTCAATCGAGACTTATCTACGCGATTGGTGANGTTGCAGGCTGCNTCGGGCAACGTCGGCAATGCAGTCACCTTTCACGAACCGGTTGAGNTTGTTGATGAANCTGACACGCGGTGCTCATACTTTNGCTCTGCTGGCAGCTNTGCTTTTTTTGTCTCAATTCATCGCGCCAANTNANGCGCGTGCGGCTCAAACACCTGGCAATAATGAAAAGCGTGAGCTGTCTGTGCTCCTGATCGGCAATTCNCATCTCTTGATGCCGGGCTTTGCAAAGAAGCTGAAGCGCCAGCTCGCGGAAGGTGACCGCAAGGTTGATATGAAGATTGTCGCCAAGATCGGCACGACATTGACGAAGTCGCGCAAGAAGGCTGCAACCCGAACGGCTATGCGAAGCAAGGGTTGGGACGTCATCGTGCTTCAAGAATCCACAACGGCCTTTATGACAAAGCNTNGTCGTCGCAATTTCATGAGCGCGGTCGAATGGTTTGATCAAAACAAGCCTGGCAACTCGAAACTTCTCTTGTGGCAACCATGGCCTCAAGGTGCCAGCCATGCGCTTTATGCGCGGCGCGGCGTATGGGGACGCTGGTTCAAGAACCCACCACGCAGCCCAAAGCAGCTATTCTCCTGGATTTCAGAAGGCGTNAGGCGTGCGGCCGACAAGCGTGAGCTAGTGATCTCTCCTATCGGCCATTGCTGGATGAGCCTGCCTAAGCGCAAGCGTCCCTATGCAGGAGACGATTATCATCCCAGCAATCGTGGCTTGACCTTCATTGCCAAGACATTGGCAAGTTCCGTCCAGGCCACCGCCTCAGGNCAACAAGCCACAAATACACGCCGCATCGGCGCATGCCCCTGAGATNANGTTGTCCCGCTACTTAGAGCCCGNTNCACGTTCCGGCNAATAAAGTGAGCAANNCGAACGGTGTTTCCATCCGGAACGATCTNGCTCTAGGCGGANTTAGCCAAGTACTCTGCCTGCCACAGCGTCAAGTTTCGCAACCACTGCCGCGTCGCGGGCTTCTGGTGCCGTAATCAGGGCAACCTCAAGGGCTTTGTCTGAACCNATAGGGCATTCTGGATGCTGNCGCGGGAATGACTTGGCCAATGTGAGCACCAGACGCTGCGCCTTTGCGGTGTTGCTCTGCATAACAGCAATCACGCTGGCCACATCAACGTGCTCATGCTCTTCGTGCCAGCAATCATAGTCTGTCACCATGGCAACGGTCGCATAACAGATCTCTGCTTCGCGGGCGAGCTTGGCTTCCGGCATGTTCGTCATGCCAATCACGTCGCAATTCCAGGAACGATAGAGATGACTTTCGGCCTTACTTGAGAATTGAGGGCCCTCCATTGCCAAATAGGTCCCACCGCGCTGGTGTTGGATGTTTTCAGCCTTGAGGGCCTTTTCNAGCTCATCTACGACGGCAGGGCTTACTGGCTCGGCGACCGAGACGTGCGCAANAAGGCCTGTNCCGAAAAACGATTTTTCTCGTGCGAACGTGCGATCGATGAACTGGTCGACGAGGACAAAGACACCAGGCGCAAGCTCTTCGCGAAATGAGCCGCACGCCGATATAGAAACGAGATCCGTAACGCCGGCGCGCTTCATGCTATCGATGTTGGCGCGATAGTTTATTTCAGTCGGTGAAATTCTGTGGCCTCGTCCATGACGCGGCAGAAACCGGATAGGCAGACCGTCGATCTCAGCNAACANGATCTGGTCTGACGGCTCTCCCCAAGGACTGGTGACGGTCTCCCAACGTGGATTGTCTAAACCCAGCAGATCATAAAGCCCACTGCCACCCACAATACCCAGAACCGTGCTTGTCATTCAGAACTCCCGCGTTCTCGTTCCCGTTTGGCTAACCTAACAAAAAAGGCCCCGATTGAGGCCTTTTTCTNCAGTGAATNCGTTTNGNCGNTTTTAGTGTTTGGAGGCCCAAACACGACGCTTGGCAATGTAGAGCAGGATCGATGTAATCAAGAGGTAAATCANAACCTGCCAGCCAATCTGCTTACGTGAATTCAACGATGGATCCGACGCCCAGCTTAAGAACGCCGAGACGTCCTTGGCNTAGTTTTCAACGGTTGCCGGCGTACCATCCTGGTANTCNACCTGACCATCGCCACCGGCGAACGGATTCGCCATAGCAATCTGATTACCNGGGTAATAAGCGTTATAGNTCATACCGTCGCCGACTTCCTTGCCCTTGGGCGGCTCTTTGTAGCCCGTCAGNAGAGCAAAGAGATAGTCAGCGCCACCTTCCTGATAGCCGTTTACAATGTCTTTCGCCATGGCCCAAGGATGCAGGTACCAGGGTCCGACGTAGGCGNCGCCNCGNGCTTTCGCAATGACGGACAGATCCGGTGGATACGCACCGTTGTGGNTCGCACGNGCCTCTTGTTCGTTGGCGTAGAGAGGTGGGAAGTTNTCAGANAGCTTTGCAGGACGCTTGGCAACTTCGCCGTCTTCGTTNGGCAAGGCGTTNACTTCGTATTCCTTCGCCAAAGCTTCTATGGCATCTTTCGGAAACTCCGGGCCACCCTTCTGAACCAAGTTACGCAAGGCAATGCGACCCAAGCCGTGGCATGCAGCACAAACTTCGCGGTAGACCTGGAAGCCACGCTGCAGCTGGTTGCGGTCGTAATGCCCGGCCACACCTGAGAATGACCAGTTGTTCCGCTTGATCTCGACTGCCGGACCAGCGGCGAAGGTTGCAGTAGCTGACAGGCTTAAGGCCAAAGCAGCGGCCACAAATGAGCGGGTCATAACCATTGATTGATTTCTCCTAGCCTGACCTGACTCAGTGTTTCTCAGCTGGTGCAGCAAAGCCCTCAGGCACCGCTCCACCACCACCGGCATTCTTGCCCAAGACCGCCTCCGTAATAGAACCCGGCATCTGCTTAGGCGTCTCGATCAGTCCCACAATCGGCATTACCAGGAGGAAATGCGCAAAGTAGTAGAAGGTGAAGATTTGCGCCCAAAGAACGTATGCACCTTCAGCTGGCCGTGACCCGAGATATCCAAGCGCGAGGCAAGTGAATACGAACAGCCAGAAGAACCAGCGATAAATTGGACGGTACTTCGTAGATCGCACGCGAGAGGTGTCGAGCCATGGAATGAATACCAAAACGACAATCGCCGAGAACATGGCAATGACGCCCCCGAGCTTCGACGGGATAGCCCGAAGGATCGCATAGAACGGTAGGAAGTACCATTCGGGAACGATGTGTGCGGGTGTTACCAGAGCGTTGGCAGGGATGTAGTTATCCGCGTGCCCCAGATAATCGGGTGCGAAGAATACAAACCATGAGAACAGGATCAGGAACACTGCCAGAGCAAACAAGTCCTTCATGATCGCAAAGGGGCTCATGGGAACTGTGTCTGACTTAGTTTTGACCTCGATGCCGGTTGGGTTGTTCTGACCGACCACATGCAGCGCCCAAACGTGCAGCACAACCAAGCCGAAGATCACGAACGGCAGGAGGTAGTGGAGACTGAAGAAGCGGTTCAGCGTCGTTCCTGTTACCGAGTATCCGCCCCAGAGCCACGTCACGACAGCAGTTCCGAGGCCCGGTATAATCTCATCGAGCGATGAGAAGAGGTTCGTAATAACCGTCACGCCCCAGAAGCTCATCTGTCCCCAAGGGAGCGTGTATCCTAGGAAGCCAGTCGCCATCATGACGAGCAGAATGAGAACGCCGAGAATCCACAGCACCTCACGTGGTGCCTTGTAGGAGCCGTAGTAGAGGCCACGGAACATGTGAATATAGACCGCAATGAAGAACATCGATGCGCCAACTGCGTGCATAGATTGGATCATCCAACCATAGTTCACGTTGCGCTTAATGTGTTGCACGGAGTCGAAGGCATGCTCGGCGTGCGGGACGTAGTGCATCGCCAGAATGATGCCCGTTACAATCTGTGTCACGAGGCAGAAAACGAGAATCCCGCCGAATGTCCATAGATAGTTTAGGTTGCGCGGTGTCGGAAAATCAACGAACTGGCCGTGCATCATCCGCATAATCGGGAGACGCTCATCGAACCATTTCGAGACTGGGCCGCTTGGTTTATAGGTGTCTTCGTGGGCGTTCATACCGTTCCGGCGCTCCTCTCGGGGCGAAAACAAACTGGCGTGGATTAGCCGATCTTGATCTTCTTGTCAGAAACAAACTCGTAAGGCGGGACCTCAAGATTGCGAGGTGCAGGGCCTTTCCTGATCCGACCGGCCGTATCGTAGTGAGATCCGTGACATGGGCAGAACCAGCCGCCATATTCACCCTTCTCATCACTGAGGCTCTGGCCTTTCGGAATACAACCCAAATGCGTGCAAATTCCTACGGTCACAAGCCAGTTCTCATGGCCTTCTTTTGTGCGGCCAACATCGGTCTCAGGATCAGGAAGGTCGTCCAGTGCAACCATCTTGGCTTCCTCGACCTCTTCCTTGGTGCGGTTACGGATAAACACCGGCTTCCCGCGCCACATCACGGTAATCGACTGCCCTTCGGCGATCGGTGTGAGATCAACCTCAATCGAGGCAAGTGCAAGCGCGCCTGCATCCGGGTTCATCTGGTCGATAAACGGCCATAGAACTGCTGCACCGCCGACGGCGAAAAACGCTGGGCCAGCCAGTGTTAGAAAGTCACGCCGGGTTGTTCCGTCATCTTCAGAGGCCAAAGGACCCTCCTCATGCCCATTAGGTTTGCTATGACCGACGTACCACGCGAATTAGCGCGTGAAACATGAACATTACAAAATCTTATGTATTCGTTTCTCCCTGCAGCCAGAACGGCGCGGAATGCCACGCGATGTTGTGGCATCCTTTAATCCCACCCTCAAGGCGCCTTAGGTTGGATACCCGACGGCAATTTGGCGCAGATGTAGGCAAACTGCGGATAGGTTCATCATATGCGTCTCGCACTCTACCAGCCCGACATCCCCCAAAACACTGGTACAATGCTGCGAATGGCAGCCTGCCTGGGGATCGAAGTTGACCTGATCGGGCCCGCCGGATTCGATATGTCTGACCGTGCATTTCGCAGGGCAGGTCTTGATTATCTCGCGCACGTTTCCACCCGCCGCCACGTCGGTTGGGATGGATTTCTGGCAAATAGGCGAATCGAATCAGCAGATAGCCGCATCGTGTTACTGACAACAAGGGGCTCAAAATCGCATTTGGAATTCCAGTTCAGGGCGGATGATTGCTTGTTGATGGGACGCGAGAGCGCCGGTGTGCCGGATCACGTTCATGACGCTTGCGACGCGCGGGTTCGCGTACCTATGGCTCCGGGCCTGCGATCACTCAATGTTGCCGTCTGCGCTGCAATCGTTGTTGGAGAGGCCTTGCGGCAGACCGATGGATTTGACTGACGTTCCGAGCCACCGATTTGGCTGCTGGTTGCTCGTCGTAATCGTTTGTTAGCCCCAGAGCCTTGGTCTGCATCACTTCGCTGATATAGGCATCTTCTGGATTGTCCTCATGCCGTCCTTCGCGAGAAAACCGCCGGACTGGCGCTCCCACAAACTGGCGTATAAGCCGCCACGCGCCAGCAAAGTGCCGTGATCACCTTGTTCGACAATGTTGCCATGGTCCATCACAACCAAACGATCCATGACAGCAATGGTCGACAGGCGATGTGCAATCGCAATGACGGTCTTGCCTTGCATAAGATTGTAGAGTTGATCCTGGATCGCTGCCTCTAACTCCGAGTCCAATGCGCTCGTCGCTTCATCCAGGATGAGTATAGGAGCATCTTTCAAAAGTATCCGTGCAATCGCGATCCGCTGACGCTGCCCGCCAGAGAGTTTGACACCTCTTTCGCCGACGTGGGCGTCATACCCTGCCCGCCCCTTAGCATCGATGAGATCGGGAATGAAGGCGTCGGCCTGCGCCATGCCTGCGGCGCGAATAGCTTCGTCGCGTGTTGCCTCAGGTTTACCGTATAGGATGTTGTCCAGCACAGAACGATGTAGGAGTGATGTGTCCTGCGTTACCATCCCGATATTTGCGCGAAGGCTGTCTTGCGTGACGCGCGAGATATCCTGGCCATCGATCGTGATCCTGCCTTGCTCAAGATCATAAAACCTCAGAAGCAGGTTCACTAATGTCGACTTTCCCGCCCCCGAACGGCCCACCAGGGCCACTTTCTCTCCCGGCGCAATCGTGAGCGAAAGGTTCTCGATGATGCCTCCGTCCTGTTTGCCGTAGTGAAAGCGAACACGGTCATAATTGATCGCACCGTTTTCAACCTTGATTGGTACGGCGGCTGGCGCATCGCGCACATCATGAACCTGGGAGATCGTGTCCATACCCTCTTGCACGTTGCCAATGTTCTCGAAGATTGAGCGAACAACCCAGATGACCCATCCGGACATGTTTACGATCCGGATTGTCAACGCGACGATCAAAGCGATCTCGCCAATGCTGACAAGACGTACACTCCAGAGCCAGAAGGCGAGCGCACCACAGGACACAATCAAGATCCCGTTTGATATCCAAATCAGGACATTCATCAGGGTGATCAATCGCAGCTGACGGTTGTAGACCTCGTGATGTTCGAGAAGGGCAGCTCGTGCGTAGTCGTCTTCGCGATCCGCATGCGCGAAGAGTTTTACAGTCATTATATTCGTGTAGCTATCCACGATCCGGCCGGTCAGAGTGGATCGTGCTTCGGCGGTCGCAGTCGCCCGCTCCTTAATGCGCGGCACGAAATAGACGATGATGGCGACGTACATGGCAATCCAGGCAACCAACGGCATAGTCAGGCGCCAATCGGCACCGGCAAACAAGTAGATGGCACTGGCCGTGTAGACGACGACAAACCAAATCGCATCAAACAGTTGAGCCAACGACTCGCGCAACGAAGGGGCAGTATTCATCAACTTGTTCGCGATACGCCCCGCAAAGTCATTCTGGAAGAAGCCCAGACTTTGACGCAGAACATAGCGATGCGTTTGCCATCGGATTCTGGTGGATACCGGCGATGCAATAACCTGGTTTGCCAGGATTTCGTCCAGGCCAAAGATCAAGGGCCGCGCCACCAGTGCGATGAAAGCGATCCAGATCAACAATTCACCGTGGTCATCAAAGAATGTCTCTGGCGTGTTTGAAGCGCGCATGAGATCAACGATTTGGCCAAGGTAGGCAAAGAATGAAACCTCGATCACTGCTGCCAGAAACCCGGTAATCAAAATGGCAAACCAGTAGAAGCGGATTGGCCATATGAAATGGGTATAGAAGGCAACAAGCTGTATTGGCGGGCGCTCAGGTTGCCCCGCAGAAAACAACTCGATCCTGTCTTCAAACCAGCGCAGCACACTTCGCATTGTCGTGCCCTTCAGCCCACAATGGGCTGCCTGCTCAATAGATTTTGCTGTTTCATTTCCGCCGCAGGATAATCCGCGTCAAAATCGTGACTATTGACCTGCAACTGTATTCGAGGTTTAGCCGCAAATGGCCCACAACCTCGTTCTGGCAATTTATGCGGTTTTTGTCATAGCACGCTGTTGCCTTCTGCTACGCGCCCGCTGACGACTGGCATCGCAGGGCACCTCTCGCTANTTGTCGCGAGNTCGGTCTGTTCGCACGCNAAGCATCAAAGGTCAATGCCAATTCGACCTGAGAACAGTTGATTTAGGGATGCAAATCACGGNTCGATTGACTGAAACAACCATGTGCAAACGAAACCCCAAGCACTCTANTGTGTCACGCGGGGACCTTTGCGGCTGGCTATGATTTCGTCAAACACCGCGAGAAATTCCNGTGANCCTTTCTTCTTCATATTCTGATCCATGCGCTTTGCCAGAGCCTGTATCAGGCCCGCCGATGTGCGCCCACGCACGATCGAATTTCGATAATACCCACGGCGTGAGAAGAAATTCGCTGTTGGCTTGTCCAGTCCAACGCGCCGCATCATTTCGAGCCCGGTTCCCGGCCCTGCCAGGTTCATCAACTCAAGTTCGACACTATCGATGTTCGGCTTTCCGCGCCGCTCGGCCAGCCTTTTGATGTCAGCCAACTTGATCACCTGGATCCATGGGCCAATATCGCCATCGATATTCAGGGGATGAAGACCGCGCCCGCGTGATGTTCTCGCCAACGCGCGTTGGCGAGACCATTTNTAAGGGATGGATTTTGCAGTTCGAAGCATGGCCCTCAAGGCACGGAGCTTGTCTGCCAGAACCCGGCGCCGTTCGGGCGCTCGTTCGCGGTTCAGCTTACGCTCCAGCCGTGCAACGAATTTCGGACCATGTTTGGCCATGACGTTGATCGTGTTTGCGGCCAACAACTGAGCATAGCCAAGGGCGCTGGATATCGGCCGACCACGNTTCGTTATCGGGTGGATTCCTGCCTGCATGTCCGCCGTACCATTCCCACCGGTCTCAAGCGCGAATACGCGTATAACCTGATCTTTCCTCAAACCAAATCGCAAGGCTTCTAAAGCATAACGGCGCTTGAATTCACGCTCGGGGATGCGTTCGGGAGAAAAATTATAGTGGCGTTTTGCNCTCGCCAGGTAATCTGCGACGCCAGGCAAGGGATCGCGCGGTTTACGNGGCGNAGCATCCTTAGCGCGAAACTTTCGCCACCTTGCCATCAGCCGTTTTGGTAGACGAGGTCCATTGTATTTCGGCGGAAAGGTTGTCACATAATCGTCGTCGCCCAGAGCACGCCTGGCACGTTTCTTCTTGCGGCGCAAACTTCGTTTCCCATCGACCTTGCGCCAATACCCATTTATGGCAGCACGATGGGAAATCTGTGCCAGGTACCAGGCCTCGAACGTCGCGCGCNGCTCCGCCTCCAAGGTTGCTGAAAACTCTGTTGCCGCGCTTGCTGCAAATGCGCCCTGGGATTGCAGAATTGGAGATTGCAAAATTGCGAAGAGCAATACGGCGAGGAAACGCCAGTAACGGATATGTTTTTCGAACAAACTGTTGATCCCCACGTGCAGGTTCAGCATGGCACAAAGTGCGTACACTACACTATTGGCAGAAGAACAGGAATGAATAATGGCGGGCAAATGAAGGAATACCATCAACTTAATCTTTGGTTTTGAAGCCTTTCTGTTCCGAAAATTGTTATACTAGCGTCCTGGACAGTAGAGCTGCGGGATGTGCTGCATTATATAGATGCCATGAGTGAGCTTGATTTCGAACAAAACTGGACTGCCGGGCGCTTCCGTCAGATGGCGGCACGCGCGCTGCACGTTGAGCCGCAAGAGCAACCTGCCAATCTCGCCTTGGACCGTTCACGGCTGCGCAGTGACTTTGACCTCAACCCGGAGCTCGATGCTGTCAAAGAAATTGCCAGAGCGCCGCGACCGGCTGCAGTATTGGTNCCNATTGTTGCACGNGATGAGCTAACCGTTCTGCTAACNCAACGNACNGAGCATCTGCCAAGCCACGCCGGGCAGGTCGCTTTTCCTGGTGGCAAACTCGAACCAAGCGACGCCGGACCGCTTGCGGCCGCGCTGCGNGAAACCATGGAAGAAATTGGNCTGGCCAGCTCNGCAATCGAACCNCTGGGTTATCTAGATGGTTACCTCACNGGAACTGGTTTCCACGTCGTACCCGTAGTTGCATTTGTTGAGCCTGATTTCAGCCTGACACTGGATNCCGGTGAAGTTGCCGATGCATTTGAAGTGCCACTTTCCTTTCTGTTGAACAGCAACAATCACGAAACACACACCCGTGAATGGCGTGGCACGCAACGCTCTTACTATGCTATGCCTTATGGTGATCGCTTCATCTGGGGTGCTACCGCAGGTATGATCCGTAACCTGCATGAAAGGCTCGCACGGGCATGATCCGAGTCGTTATCGAGAACATACTGCTCTTTCTACTTCCGACGCTGGCATACATTCTTTTTATGCTGGTGCGACGGAGGCAGAATGCCAATACCAGCGTGCAGCAGATTTTTGATGATGCACCGATCGTCTGGCTGCTTGCTGCTGGCGCCGTCGTGATGATTGCGGGGCTTGCTTACTTTGGTAGCGTGACAGGTGGGAAGCCTGGCGAGCAGTACCAGCCGCCGGTTTATAAGGACGGTAAGATCGTCCCCGGCCAACGAAAGTGACCGGCGAACTGCCGGAGTATGAACTTTTGCAGACGCTCAAAGACCAAACCTGGCTACGTTCGGAACACACACAACGCGTTCTCGGAATCCTCGAAGAAGGAGGGTTCGAAGCGCGCATTGTTGGAGGAGCGGTCCGCAATGCTTTGCTAGGTCGCCCCATCAAAGACATCGATATCGCAACAACTGCAAAGCCGAACGCGATACTCGAACTCGCCCGGACCAATGACCTCAGAGCCATTGCGACAGGCATTGCGCACGGCACTGTGACCGTTATCAGTGGCGGCATCCCTTATGAAGTGACGACGCTGCGCAAAGATGTCAGTACAGATGGGCGCCATGCAGTGGTTGCGTTCACCGTCGACTGGTTGGCTGATGCCCAACGGCGCGATTTCACGATCAATGCGATGTTTTGCGATCGGCACGGCAATCTCTTTGATCCCGTCAACGGATTGCCCGACATCGCTGCCCGGCAAGTTCGCTTCGTCGGTCAACCTCGAAAACGGATCGAGGAAGACTATCTTCGTTCGCTTCGGTTTTTCCGATTCTTTGCAGAATACGGTCAAGGCCAACCGGATCGATCAGCGCTCGAACACATCATCGATTGCAGAGCCGGCTTGCTGCAATTATCTGCGGAGCGGATAAGACAGGAATTTCTAAAAATCCTAGTCGCCCCACGGGCCGTTGAAATCACTCAAGTCATGCATAATTTCGGGCTTTTGCATTTTGTCTTGCCAGTTGTTCCAAGGCTTAATCATTTTGCCCGCTTGTGCGGGAGCCATAAACAAAGCAGCGCTGTTCTGCGTTTGGCCGTTATAGGTGTCTGCACACACGAAGATAGCAAACGTTTAGCTCAGCGTCTGAGATTAAGTAATGCTGAAGCGAAAGTGTTGGAGCATGTCGCAACGGTTTACTCAGAGCTCGGTAAAGCGCCTTCCATGAAACTCGCGAGACGTTGGCTTTATAACGAAGGTAACGTGTTATTCGATGCCCGTGTTTCAGCTATGCATTCGTCTTCATTTCGTCAGCTAGCCAACCCGACATGGACTGAAGTCGCAGAGTTGCGAAATAATTGGCAACCTCCTGAGTTCCCTCTATCTGGTAGAATGGCCATCGAACTGGGTGCCACCCCCGGCCCTGAAATTGGCCGTTGTTTATCATTGCTAAAAGAGCATTGGATCGCAAACGATTTTGAGCCATCAAAGGAAGAGCTGATCAGAATGCTCAAATCGGAAATTGTAAAAACCTGACCGTCGACACCACATCAGCTGTTTACAAAAGGGCGAGGTAGAGCCGAAATCCGCCATGTTCGACAGGACAGCTCCTCGGCTACCCAATAAAAAAGCCGGATGTATTACATCCGGCCCTGCAATTCGGCATTTGGTCAATTCGCAATCAGATCGCAAACTGCTCAATCTTTGCCCCCTTCTTGAGCTTTGCGACGAGCCACTTCGGCATTCTGCCTCGACCTGTCCAAGTTTCGGACTTGTCGTCCGGATTGGCATACTTCGGCGCAACAGTGCGGCCCTTCATGGCGCCACGTCCGCGCGCAAAAATTTCATCAATCGAAAAGCCTGCCTCCTCAATCAGCTCTTCAACCTGCGATTTAATCTGCAAACGCTCCCGCTCGCGCGCCGTCACAATGGCTTTCTTGACTTTGAGCTCAAGATCTATCAGGTCTTTGAGCGCCATTTTATCTACATTGATCGGTCGCATGCTGTTGTCCCTTATTTGATACGCTACCAACGAAACTTGCGCTTCAAGGCTTTGCTACATTGGATTCCTACATCCCAAATACTTAATATATTTCCAATTTCATTTATTTTGGTACTTTAATACTGCGAAAGTTATTCTTTGGCAAACGCAGAATAACGATAACAGGCCTCATCATTAATGCGCCCCCTCGATACTGCGAAGCAAAACGCTAGGCATCAAGAAGAGACCGCATGCCAATGACGACGTGTCTATATTACAACTAAAGATACACACCACCAATATGGTCGAATGGCCGCAGCAGTGCAATTTACTTTGCCATCATTAAAACAACCCGCCAACGCTCGCACCATGCCTTTTGCGTTAAATGAGTTTGGTTCAAATCTCAAATCTCTTGGCGCAGTTATAAACTGCGTGCCGCAATCAGCTATGCTGCTTGTGAGGTTTATATAAGCGGTTTCGCGGCTTTGAGCTTCATGCGCAGATAGTCAAGTCGTGATGATCCAGACTTTGAAATCAAAGGAAAACAGCCAGCTTTAAAACTGTCGCAGATTAACTATCATCAACTTCGCTCAACCCTCTGGTTGGTTTTGACACAAAATTCAACCATGCGGAAGGGTTGCGAATTCAAAATTTGGCCAGGAAACGACTATCGCTCCGAGCCGAACCGCGATTGGATCGAGTTATTTTTTTGCTTGCTGCCGCTGCAGCTTTGTTAGGCTGTGATGTAGTTTTCCCTTCTAACTCATGGCGCCGGCGAGGCATTGGCGGGGCGTAAGTCGCTCGCCGTCACGTTCAATCAT